>NZ_JACEFC010000166.1 GCF_014180715.1 Nocardioides stalactiti
GTGGCGGCCGCGGACGTCGCCGCGCCCGTCGTCGAGGGTGAAGAGGAAGCGACCCGGCAGCGTGGCCAGCGCCGGGGACGCGCAGATCGAGCGGTCGAGGTCCACGACGACGGGGCGCAGGTCGGCGAGGCCCCCGGCCCGGCCGGTCTGGGGCGAGCAGAGGACGTTGCGCGCGAGGTCGTGGCTGCGGGAGGGCAGCAGGCCGGTCGCCTCGACCGCGTCGACCACCGCGCCGGGCAGCGCGCCGTCGACCTGGGGGAGGGCACGGAGCTGGAGGTTGGCGCGGCCGGTCAGCCGGACCCGCCCGTCGCCGTACTGCCGGGCGACGCCCACCAGCGCGACCAGCGCGGCCGTGGGAAGGCGACCGCCGGGGACACGGATCCGCACCAGCGCGCCGTCGTCGGCCGGCCAGGGCCGGAGCACGCCGGGGCAGCGGTCGGGTCGCGTCCGGGCGGACCGGACGGGCTGCCCGAGATCGGTGGCGCTCATCGCGCTCCTCGCAAGGTCTCGGGCCGTACGCGTGGCCCGCGGATGACCTCGCGGCGGCTACCGCAAGGGCCAGCAGGTCTTCGGACTCGGGATCACTCGGCACGGAGCGCCTTCCCAGGCCCCCGAGGAGGCCCAGTGACATCTTGCTCCGCCCGTCACCCACACCGCTGCGCGTCAGTCCCGGACTCTCACCGGGTTCCCTGACCCCCACCCAGATGTCTCTGCGTGGAGGTCGACTGGCCCGGCGACCCTACCAACCATCCCGACCGCACGGCAGCGACCAGTAGGTTGACGGACATGCCCACGCTCGCGGAGGTCGTCTCCCAGATCCATGAGTGGTACCCGCCGGCGACCGCCGACGACTGGGACGCGGTCGGTCTGGTCCTCGGCGACCCGGACCGGTCGGTCAAGAAGGTGCTCTTCGCCGTCGACCCGAGCCCGGCGGTGGCGGAGGAAGCGGCCGACTGGAAGGCCGACCTGCTCGTCGTCCACCACCCGCTCTTCCTCAAGCCCGTCCACGGGTTCGCGGCCACGACGCCGAAGGGGCGCACGCTCGCGACGCTCGCGAAGGCCGACTGCGCCCTGCTCACGGCCCACACCAACGCCGACCAGGCGGTCGGCGGCGTCTCCGAGGCGCTGGCCCTCGCGCTCGGGCTCGGCGACCTCGCGCCGCTCGTGCCGGCCGCGGGCGAGCCGATCGACAAGCNGAGCCGATCGACAAGCTCACCGTGTTCGTCCCGAGCGACGCCGCCGCCCCGGTCCGCGCCGCGCTCGCCGAGGCCGGCGCGGGCACGATCGGCGACTACGACTTCGCGTCGTTCAGCACCACCGGCGAGGGACGGTTCCGTCCGCTGGAGGGTGCGACGCCGATGATCGGCACGGTCGGGGAGATCGAGACGGTCGCCGAGGTGCGCATCGAGGTGGTGCTCGCCCGCCACCTGCGCACCCAGGTCGTCGCGGCGATGCTGGCCGCGCACCCCTACGAGGAGCCGGCGTACGACGTCGTCGCGCTCGCCGACCCCGGCCTCGTGGTGACGGGGACCGGACGGGTCGGCACCCTCCCGCAGGCCACACTCGGCGAGTTCGCCCAGACCGTCGCCGCCGCCCTGCCCGCGACCCAGCACGGCGTCCGGGTCGCCGGCGACCCCGACCGGGTCGTCCGGAAGGTCGCCGTGTGCGGCGGCGCCGGCGACTTCCTGCTCGACCGGGTCGCGGCGTCCGACGTCGACGTGTATGTCACCAGTGACCTGCGGCACCACCCGGCGGCGGAGTTCGTCGAGAAGGGCGGCCCGGCCCTCGTCGACGTCGCCCACTGGGCGGCCGAGTGGACCTGGCTCCCCGTCGTCGCCGCCCGGGTGGTGGAGGCGTTCGGGAACGACGTCGACACCCGGGTGAGCACGCTGTGCACCGACCCCTGGACAATGCGCCTATGAGAGCGAGCGTTCGATGAAGGCCGACCCTGCCGCACAACTGAGGTTGCTGGACCTCCAGAAGCTCGACGCCGCCGCCGACCAGCTGCGCCACCAGCGCGCCCACCTCGCCGAGGACGCCGAGCTGGCGACCCTCGCCGTCCGCCGCGCCGACGTGCTCGGCCGCAGCCGAGACCAGCAGATCGTCGTCGACGACCTCACCTCCGCGCAGGAGAAGGCCGACGCCGACGTCGAGCAGGTCAAGGCGCGCCGCAAGCGCGACCAGGACCGGATGGACCAGGGACTCATCAGCAACCCCAAGGACCTCGAGCGGATGCAGCACGAGCTCGAGACCCTCGAGCGCCGGATCACGACCCTCGAGGACGAGGAGCTCGCGGTCATGGAGGACCTCGAGGCCGCCCAGTCCGAGCTCACCGTCATGCAGACCGACCTCGCCGAGACCGACGAGCGGATCGTCGCGCTCACCGAGGCCCGCGACGAGAAGCGCGCCGCGATCGACGCCGACCTCGCCCGGATCGGCGACGAGCGGGGCCCGGTGGTCGAGGACGTGCCGGCTGACCTGCTCGCGCTCTACGACAAGCTCCGCACGAACAAGAACGGGGTCGGCGCGGCCGAGCTCCGCGCCCGCCAGTGCGGCGGCTGCATGCTCAGCCTCGACGCGGCCGACCTCTCCGACATCCGCGCCAAGGCCGAGGACGAGGTCGTGCGCTGCGAGCAGTGCCAGCGGATCCTCGTGCGGACCAGCGAGAGCGGACTCTGAGGTGACCGCCGGCGACGGCGGGGCCGCGGGTGCCGACGAGTCGCTGATCGAGGAGATCGAGAGCCCGGCGACGACCCCGGCCGTCGACCAGGCGGGCGAGCGCCCCGCCGGTCTCCCGACCCCGACCACGCTCGTCCTGCTGCGCCACGGTGTCACGCCGCACACCTCGGGGCGCCGGTTCTCCGGGGGCCTCGGAGGCGACAACCCCGGGCTGAGCGACGAGGGCCGCGAGCAGGTCCGGGCCTCGGCCACCTGGCTGGCGGGACTCGGAGACCGGCTCGACGCCGTCGTCTGCTCGCCCGTGCGTCGTACCCGGGAGTCGGCCGAGATCGTCGCCGCCGAGCTCGGCCTCCCGCTGGAGGAGGAGCCCGGCTTCGCGGAGATGGAGTTCGGCGCCTGGGACGGACTGACCTTCCTGGAGGTCGCCGAGCAGCACAAGGAGAGCTTCGAGGCCTGGCTCGGTGACCTCGACGCTCCGCCGCCCGGGGGCGAGTCGTTCCGCGTCGTCGAGGAGCGGGTCCTCGCCGCGCTCGGCCGGGTCCTCGAGCAGCACCCCGGCCGCACCGTCGTCGTGGTCAGTCACGTGACGCCCATCAAGACCCTCGTGGCACACGCCCTCAAGGCTCCGCTCGACGCGGTCTTCCGGATGGAGCTCAGCCCCGCGTCGGTCACCGCGATCTCGTTCTACCCCGACGGCCCCGAGGGCGCCCCGTCCCAGGACCGCGGCTCGCTCCGTCTCTACAACGCGCTGCCGCCCGGCGACCGCGGCCTGCTCGACACCGGCCGCTGGTAGCGGCTCAGACCTCGGTGACGACGACGTCGAGCTGGGTGCCCCGCTTGGTGGCCTCGCCGGTCTCGACGTGCCAGCCGAGGTCGGTGAGCAGCTCCGCGAGCGCGTCCGGGGTGCGGGCGTCGCGGCCGTCCTCGAGGAGGGCCCGGACCAGGCGGCCCTTGGTGGCCTTGTTGAAGTGGCTGACCACCTGGCGGCGACCGGCGACCTCGTGCAGCACGCGGACCGTCGCCACCCGCGGGGCGAGCTCGACGGGCGGGCGCCAGAAGCCGGCGTACATGCTCGACCGGAGGTCGACGAGCAGACCACGGCCCAGGGCCTCCTGCACAGCGGGACCCAGCGACTCACGCCACCAGCCGGCCACCGGGCCGAGACCGGGCACGGTGGCGTCGCCGGAGAGGCGGTAGGCCGGGATCCGGTCGCCGACCCGCACCAGGCCGAACAGGCTCGAGGTGATCGCCAGCCGCGACGCCGCGCGACGCTTCGCCGACGGCGAGAGCGAGCCGAGGCCGAGCGCGTCGTACAGGACGCCGTCGTAGATCCGGTCCGCGCGGGCGGTCGGCGCGTCCTCGAGGGTGGCGTTGCGCGACACCAGGTCGAACTGGGTGCGGGACAGGCCCAGCACCGTCGCGGCGTGGTCCGGCTCGTCGCGGCACAGGGTCACCAGCGCGTCGAGGACCCGCTCGCGAGCGGGCGTCAGCGACGGCAGCGAGAGCTCCTTCAGCTCCAGGGGGCGACCCCGCCCGGGAGCGGACTTTCCTTCGCTCGGCGGCAGCAGGATCAGCACGATGTCCGAGGGTAGTAGGCGGCCCTGAGATGGCGAGCAGGTGACTGCGGGCTGAACCGGCCCGGCCCGGCCGGCGCGTTGTGACGGCTCCTCTAGGGTCGGGTCCATGCCGAGCAACCTGGTGGTCCGGGTCAAGGACAGCCCCGCGCGTCCTGACGCGTCCGCGGCCCTGCGCACCGCACTCGCGGACGTGGAGCGGGAGCTCGAGCTGCCCGGCTCGTTCCCCGCCGAGGTCCAGGAGGCCGCCGAGCGCGCGGCCGCCTCGCCCACGCTGCCGTCGCTCGACCGGACCGACGTCGCGCTGCTCACCATCGACCCCGAGGGCTCGATGGACCTCGACCAGGCGCTCCACGTCGAACGGTCCGGCGACGGCTACGTCGTGCACTACGCCATCGCCGACGTCGCGGCGTTCGTACGGCCGGGGGACCCGGTCGACCTCGAGGCGCACCGGCGCGGCGAGACGCTGTACGGCGCCGGCAGCCGGATCCCGTTGCACCCGGCGGCCCTGTCCGAGGGTGCTGCGTCGCTGCTGCCGGACCAGGTCCGGCCGGCACTGTTCTGGACGTTGGCGCTCGACGCGACCGGCACGCCCACGAGCGTCACGGTCGAACGAGCGCTGGTGCGCTCCCGCGAGCGGTGGTCCTACGACGGTGCGCAGACGGCGCTCGACGATGGCACCGCCGGCGAGGTGCTCCAGCTGCTGCGTGAGGTCGGTCGGCTCCGCGAGCAGCAGGAGGCCGCGCGCGGCGGGGTCTCGCTCCCGTTGCCGGAGCAGGAGGTCGCCGTCGGTGACGACGGCGCCTTCCGACTGGAGCTCCGCCGCCAACTCCCCGTCGAGCAGTGGAACGCCCAGGTCTCGCTGCTGACCGGGATGAGCGCGGCCCGGCTGATGATCGACGGCGCGGTCGGTCTGCTGCGCACGCTGCCGCCGGCCGACCCGCGCGACGTCGCCCGGCTGCACCGGGTCGCGCAGGGTCTCGGGATCGACTGGCCCGAGGCGACGCCGTACGACGCCTTCATCCGCTCGCTCGACACCACGGTGCCAGCACACCAGGCGATGGTCGTCGCCTGCACGCGGCTGCTGCGGGGGAGCGGCTACGTCTCGTTCGACGGCGCCGTGCCGGCCGCGCACGAGCACGCCGCGATCGCGGCTCCCTACGCCCACGTGACCGCACCGCTGCGCCGCCTCGGCGACCGTTACGCCGGCGAGGTCTGCGTGGCGCTGTGTGCTGGTGAGCCGGTGCCCGACTGGGTGCGCGCCGCGCTGACCGACCTGCCGCGGACCCTCGAGGAGTCCGGCCGGCGGGCGAGCGGCTACGAGCGGGCGGTGCTCGACGTGATCGAGGCCGGCCTGCTGACGGGGCGGGTCGGCGAGGTCTTCGAGGGCGTCATCACCAGCGTGCACGGCGACGATGCACGCAAGGGCGTCGTCGTGCTCTCGGAGATCGGGGTGGAAGCGCCGGTGTCGTCCGACACCGACCTGCCGCTCGGGACCGCGGTCCGGGTCCGGCTCGCCGAGGCCGACCTCACGACCCGGAAGGTGGCGTTCCGTCATGGCTGACCAGGTGGTCCTGGTGACCGGAGGGGTGCGGTCCGGCAAGTCGGCGCACGCCGAGGCACTCCTCCTCGACGAGCCGGCCACGACCTACGTCGCCGCGGGTCCGTCGTACGACGACGCCGACTGGCACGCCCGGGTGGCGGCCCACCGTGAGCGGCGCCCGGCGACGTGGAGCACGCTGGAGACCAGCGACCTCGCCGTCGCGCTCGCCGAGGCGACCACCCCGGTCCTCGTCGACTGCCTCGGCACCTGGCTCGACGCGATCCTGAGTGCCGCCGACCTGTGGGAGGCGCCGATCGAGGAGATCGAGGCCTACGTCAGCGCCCGCACCACCGGCCTCGTCGCCACGCTGCGCGCCGCCACCGCGCCGGTCGTCGTCGTCACCAACGAGGTCGGCCTCGGCGTGGTCCCCGAGCACCGCTCGGGCCGGGTCTTCCGCGACCTCCTCGGCACCATCAACCAGCGGGTCGCTCGCGCCTGCAACGAGGTCCACCTCGTCGTCGCCGGTCGCGTCCTCATCCTCTGACCCGCCCAACCCGCACACTTCGGTCGCCCAACCCGCACGGTTCGGTCGCCCAACCTGCACACTTCGGTCGCCGTACCCGACGAACCGTGCGGATTCGTCGACCGAACCGTGCAAGTTCGTGGGCCGAACCGTGCAAGTTCGTGGGGTTCAGGCGCCGGCGAGCCCGAGGAGCAGTGCGGCGAGCGCGATCTCGATCCCCGCACCGAAGACGTCGCCGGTGACGCCACCGAAGCGACGTGTGGTCCGGGCGACGAGTACGACGACCAGCAGGGCGGCGACGGCGACCGCGATCGGTCCGCGCTGCGGGTCGACGGCGACG
This sequence comes from Nocardioides stalactiti, assembly GCF_014180715.1. Classification (GTDB taxonomy): domain Bacteria; phylum Actinomycetota; class Actinomycetes; order Propionibacteriales; family Nocardioidaceae; genus Nocardioides; species Nocardioides stalactiti. The sequence goes on from NZ_JACEFC010000166.1 coordinate 6,660, forward strand.
GTGGCCGCGGCGAGGAGAGCCCAGCCGAGGAGGGTCCACCAGCCGGGGACGCGACCGGTGAAGGTCGAGCCGAGTCCGTCGGGGCGAGCAGGCGGTACGCCGGTCGCGCACGTGATCCAGAGGGCCGCGCGGGACGCGCAGACCGCCAGGCCGGCGACGGCCGCGCTCCGCGCCTCGCCGACGTACGACGCCAGCGCGGCCGCCTGGACACCGAGGACGAGGACGATGGCGGCGACTCCTGCCGGCCCGGCGGTGCCGCCCTTCATCACCGCG
>NZ_JACEFC010000167.1 GCF_014180715.1 Nocardioides stalactiti
CCTCGGTCAGGTCGACCTCGGGGCGGCCGCGGCCCCGCCACGGCCCGGCGGCGCCGGGCTCGAAGACGGCCAGCCGCGCGAAGGAGATCAGGTAGCGCAACCGGCGCAGCTCGACGTCGGACAGCACGTCCGGCTCGCCGAGGTGGGCGCGCACCAGCGCCCGCTCCATCTGCTGGAGCAGCAGGAGTTCATCGGTCACGTTCGGATGCTCCCACTCCCGGCCGGAGGGCGGGGGCTGTTCGGGGGCTGTGTGGGGGCTGTGGGTGGGGGGCTACTTGGAGACGGCGCGGACGAACGCCTTGAGGAGGACGGTCGCGATCGCCTTGGTCACGGCCTTCTCGACGAAGGGGACCCGCTGGTCGGCGCTGATCGCCCACGAGATCCGGGTGCCGGTGCCGTCCTGGGCAAGGTCCACGTCACCGCGGTAGTTCTTCAGCGGCACGCCGCCGGTGGCCTTGTAGCCGAGGCCCTGGCCGGGCTCGAAGCGGGTGATCTCCTCGACGATCGCGGGGGCAGGACCGGGGGCGTCGATCTTGCGGACCGCGCCGACGCCGTTGCGCTCGCTGCGGCCCTCGCGGGTCAGGGTGACCTTGAGGCCGGGGGCCCAGGACGCCATGCCCTCGTGGTCGGCGAGGGAGGCCCACACCTGGTCGATGGGGGTCTTGACGGTGGCGGTGGCAACGGAGCGCATGTTCGGCACAGTAGTGATGTCCTTAGGTGAGAGGGGTGGAGCGTTCGAGGAGTGACCTGAGCAGGTCGACGAGGCTGGTGACGGGGAGCTCGGGGTCGAAGGCACGCTGCACGCCGAGGCCGATGCCGAGGGCGAGCAGCTGGACCGCGGCGTCCTCGGCGGGGACCGGCAGGGCGATCCCCAGGTCGGCGGCCTGCTGCTCGATGAGGTCCGCGATGGCGGCGGTGAGCTCGCGCCGTCGTCCGGCGAGGGACTTGTTGACGCCGGCGATGCTGCGGTTGCTGGTGGCGAACTCGACCTCCAGGGCGGTCCAGCCGACGTCGCCGATGTTGTCCTCGGCCCACTGCGCGAACGCGGCGATCCGGTCCTCGACGGTCTCGGCCTCCAGGACGGCCATCGCCAACGACATCGCCCGCTCCAGATGGAGCACGTCGAGAACGGCGAGCCCGAGCTCGGTCTTGGTCGCGAAGTTGGAGTAGACCGCGCCCTTGGAGAAGCCCGCCTCGGCGGCGACCCGGTCGAGCGAGGTCGCGTTGTAGCCCTCGGCCAGGAAGAGCCGGTGGGCGGTCTCCACGAGCCGCTCGCGCGTCTGCGCATGGGACTCCTTGCGCGTCATCCGGGGCATGGCAGAAATCTTACCAAGTCGGGCTACCATTGGTATTCGAATACCGTTAGTATCTCAAACATGACGCAACGACGCGCACTGCCCCGACGCGGTCTGGCCATCGGCTGTGGCGGCACCCTCGGGTTCGCCTGGACCGTGGTCGCCCTCCGCGCCCTCGAGCAGCAGCTGGGCTGGGACGCCCGCACCGCCGACGTGATGATCGGGACCTCGGCGGGCTCGGAGATCGTCGCCGCCCTCGGCAGCGGCCGGACGCCGCAGGACCTCATCGACGCGCTCGAGCAGAAGCCGGGGGTCGACCCGGTCCTCGCCGCCCACGCCGCCGAGCACCCGGGCGCGATGCCGCCCATCCCGGCTCCGGTCCTGCCCGCCCTCGGGCTGGTGCGCGCCGGCCTGGCGCGGAAGTCGCCGTACAACGCGATGGCGGGCCTGCTGCCCAAGGGCCGCGGCGACGCCACCTGGCTGCGGGAGTACGGCGACGGGCTCGCCGGCCCCGACGGCTGGACCACGCACCCGGCGACCTGGATCGTCGCCGCCGACATCGCCAACGGGGAGCGGGTCGCGTTCGGCTCGCCCGGTGCCCCGAAGGCCGGCCTCGGCGAGGCCGTCGCCGCGTCGTGGGGCATCCCCGGCTGGTTCCCGCCCGTGGAGATCGCGGGTCGTCGGTTCCTGGACGGCGGCGCCATCTCGTCGGTCTCCGCCGACCTGCTCGTCGACGAGGACCTCGACGAGGTGATCGTCGTGGCGCCGATGACCTCCGAGGGCGGAGCCCCCGCGACCGGCCTGAGCCGGGTGGAGCGGATCCTGCGCTCGCAGATGACCGCCGGTCTCGACCAGGAGGTCGCCGCGCTGCGCGCGGCCGGCGTCCGGGTGGTCCGGGTCGAGCCCGGCCCGGCGGAGCTCGACGCGATGGGTCCGAACTTCATGGACCTCGCCCGCCGCGAGGCGACCCTCGCTGCCGCGCGTGCCCACGTCCCCGCGCGCGTGGCAGCCGCACTCGAAGGAGTCAACGCATGAAGCAGCACCACGAGATCGTCATCGTCGGCGCCGGCATCTCCCGCATCGCGGCCGCCGTCAAGCTGCGCGAGGCCGGGCTCACCGGCACCGACGACCTGGTGATCCTCGAGAAGGCCGAGACCTACGGCGGCACCTGGCGGGCCAACACCTACCCCGGGTGCGCCTGCGACGTCCCGTCGAACCTCTACTCGTTCTCCTTCGCCCCCAACAGCGACTGGTCCCGGGTCTACGGCAACCAGCCGGAGATCCTGGCCTACATCGACGGCGTCGCCCGCGACCACAGGCTGGACGAGGTGACCCGGTTCGGGGTCGAGGTGCTCGGGGCCGCCTGGGACGAAGCCTCCTCGTCGTGGACGATCGAGACGACCGACGGCACCCTCACCTCGCGGTTCCTGATCGCTGCGGCAGGGCCGTGGAACGAGCCGAAGATCCCCGACGTCCCCGGGCTGGCCGACTTCCCCGGCGAGGTGTGGCACTCCGCGCAGTGGAACCACGACGTCGACCTCGACGGCAAGCGGGTCGCGGTGGTCGGCACCGGCGCGTCCGCGGTCCAGTTCGTGCCGCAGATCCAGAAGCAGGTCGCCGAGCTCCACCTCTTCCAGCGCACGGCCCACTGGGTGCTGCCCAAGGTCGACCACCACGTCCCCGAAGCGGAGAAGTGGGTCAAGCGCCACGTCCCCCTCTTCGAGCGGACCCTCGGCGCCGTGGAGTACGCCGCCATGGAGGCGGTCGGCGTCGCCTTCCACCGCCCGAAGCCGTTCATGCTCGGGCTCCAGAAGATCGGCGAGGCCTACCTGCGTGCAGCCGTGCGGGACAAGGCCCTGCGCGCGAAGCTGACGCCGGACTACCTGCTCGGCTGCAAGCGGATCCTCTTCTCCAACAACTACCTGCAGTCGCTGACCAAGGAGAACGTCGAGGTCCACGCCACGGGCGTGGACCGGGTCGAGGGCTCGACGGTCATCGGCAGCGACGGCAGCAGCGCCGAGGTCGACGCGATCATCCTCGGCACCGGCTTCCACATCCTCGACATGCCGGTCGCCGACTTCGTGCGCGGCGCCGACGGCCGGACCATGGCCGAGCACTGGGCCGGCTCGCCCGAGGCCTACCAGGGCACCGTCGTCGCCGGTTTCCCGAACGCGTTCGTGGTGCTCGGTCCCAGCCTCGGCACCGGGCATGGCTCGGCGTTCGCCGTCGCCGAGTCGCAGGTGGCGATGATCGTGGACGCCATCACGACCGCGCGCGCCGAGGGCTGGGCGGCGCTCGACGTGCGCCCCGCCGCGCAGGCGGCGTACGTCGACGAGGTGCAGGCCGCGCTCGTCGGCACCGCCTACAGCGGCGCCAGCTGCCACAGCTACTTCATCGACGCCAACGGTCGCAACAGCTTCAGCTGGCCGTGGTCCACCGGTGAGCTGGTCCGCCGGATCAGCACCTTCGACCGCACCGCCTTCGACGTCACCCCCGTCGAGACCGACGAGACCCAGGAAGTGATGGCATGAGCCGCTACCCGAAGATCGACCTGGACGGCGCGCTCGTCCTCATCACCGGTGCCGCCCGCGGCATCGGCCTGGCCACGGCCCGGGACTTCGCCCGGGCCGGCGCGCTCGTCGCGCTCGGCGACCTGGACGAGGCGCTCGCCAAGGAGGCCGCCGCCGCGATCGGCACGCAGGCCAGCGGCCACCGTCTCGACGTGACCGACAGGGACTCCTTCGCAGCGTTCGCGGAGGCCGCCGAGCAGCAGCACGGGCGCCCGGTCGACGTGCTGGTCAACAACGCCGGTGTGATGCCCAACGGGCCGTTCCTCGACCAGGAGGAGCGGATCGACCGGCTCACGATGGACGTCAACGTCTACGGCGTCATCCACGGCATGCGGGTCGTCCTGCCCGGGATGATCGAGCGCGGCCACGGCCACGTCGTCAACGTCGCCTCCCTGGCCGGGAAGTTCCCGATCAAGGGCCTCGCTGTCTACAACGCCAGCAAGTTCGCGGTCGTCGGCCTCACCGCCGCGACCCGGCTCGAGCTCGAGGGCACCGGGGTCTCGATCACCGCCGTGCTGCCCAGCGCGGTGAAGACCGAGCTGTCCTCGGGCATCGACTACGGCGTGCTGCCGGCCGTCGAGCCGGAGGACATCGCCGGCGCGGTCGTGAAGTCGGTCCGCAGTCGCAAGGCCGAGGTCGCCGTGCCGTCGTACGTCGGGCTCGCGGCCAACGGCGCGCCGATGGTGCCCGAGGGCGTGATGCGCCGCTTCCGGCACCTGGTCCACGACGACGCCGCGATCACCCGGGTCGACACCGGCGTGCGCAAGGCCTACCTCGACCGGATCGAGAACCAGCAGTGAGGGCGGTCGCCCGGCGGCTGGTCGGTCCGGCGCTCGCGCTGGCGGCGATCCTCGCCGCGGGTGCGGTGGCCTCGCCCGAGTCCCGGGCCGCGGCACCGGCGCCGTCCGTCACGGCTGCGGTCGACGGCGACTACGCGCCCGTCAGCCGTCCTGGCCCCGCGCTGCGGGCGTCGGCGGCCGACCTGCGGGCCGCCGTCACCTGCGCGGGCGACTTCGCCAGCGGCAAGCAGCCGGTTCTGCTCGTGCCCGGTACGGCGTTCACCTACGAGTCGCAGTACGCGTGGAGCTGGGCTCCCGCGCTGACCCGGGCCGGGATCCCGTGGTGCTCGGTGACGCCGCCGCACAACTCGCTCGGCGACCTCACCATCGCCGGTGAGTACGACGCCTACGCGATCCGCCACACCTACCGGAAGGCCGGCGGCCGCAAGATCGCGATCGTCGGGCACAGCCAGGGCGGCATGCGGCCGCGCTGGGCGCTGCGGTTCTTCCCCGACACGCGCCGGATGGTCGCGGACTACGTCGGCGTCGCCCCGGACAGCCAGGGAGTCACTCTGGGTGCGCCGGGCCTCGCGCCCGCGCTCGCGGGCGCGGTCTGTGGAGTCGTCGGGTGCCCGCAGGGCGTCTGGCAGCAGCTCCAGGGCTCTGCGTTCATGGCGGCGATCAACTCGCGGCAGGAGACCTTCGCAGGGATCGACTACAGCGTCATCTACAGCACCCGCGACGGTCTGGTCGCACCCGAGACGACGCACCTGGCCGCGGTCCGGGGCGCCGGCTACCGCCGCGTCGCGGTCCAGGACCTCTGCCCCGGGCGGATCGCCGACCACTTCACCAACGGCAGCACCGACGCCGCGACCTGGGCGTTGGTGATCGACGCGGTCACGCGCTCCGGCCCGGTCGACCCGGCGCGGCTGTCCCCGTCCGTGTGCCGGCAGCCGTTCCTGCCCGGCCTGGACCAGCGGGCAGCACTGCTCGGTGCGCTCCAGGCGCCGGTCCAGATCGCGACCGCCATCGCCACCACCCCCCGCGAGAACGCCGAGGCGGCGCTGCCCTGCTACGTCTACGCCACCGGCTGCTGAGGCTCTGCGTCGTACCCGGTCCACGGGTCGTGATTTCGGCATTTCGCGACATCTAGACCGGGTGCGACGGGGCTCGGGGCGTCGAACTGCGGCCTACGCTGCGGGGGTGGGTCGGATCGCGGCGGGTGTGTGCGTCCCTGTGCTGCTGCTCTTCGGGGTGGGGTGCGCCGACTCGGACACTGACGCCGGGGCGCCGTCGACCACATCCGGTGCAGGAGCGACGCCCTCGGAGTCGCCGTCGGACTCAGCGAGCCCGACCGAGCCGGCGACCTCAGCCACGGCGGAGCCGACGCGCTACCGGCCGCACCCGGCGGAGGCGGACGGGGTGGCGAAGCGCGTCGCCGCTCGAGCGGTGGAGGCGTTGCCGGAGGTCCGCCAGGTCACCTACACGCAGTACTTCGGCTACCTGCCGCCGCAGGCGAGCATCCTGGTCGAGGCGGACTTCGTGGACGGTGTCGACGGCCGGGGCGGGACGACGTACGACGTCCGGGTCAGCCGGGCGTCCGGCGACTGGCAGGTCGACACGGTCACGGCTGCCGATCCGCCACGGGCCCTGGCGGACCCGAGCCCGCTCGTCCGGCGGGTGCTGCGCAACGACCGGATCGTGCTGCCCTGGGCGGGCCGGGCCGACGTGGCTGCGGGCGACGTCGACGACGAGGTGCTCCGCTCGATGCTCGCGCTCGCCGAGGAGCACGAGATCGGCGTCAGCGTCCTCATCTCCGCCCACCCGGTGAACGTGTTCGGCACGGATCGGCGCAGTCGTCATCCCGACGGGTTCGCCTACGACATCGGCAGCATCGACGGTCGCCTGGTCGTGGACCCCGACGCGGCCGGCCTGGTGCGCGAGGTCATGGAGCTCGCGACCGGCACCGGGGCCGACCAGGTCGGCGGGCCGACCGACCTCGACGGCGGCGGCAGCCAGTACTTCTCCGACGTCACGCACACCGATCACGTGCACGTCGGTTTCGACGGCTGAGCTGCGCCGGGCGGCTCTCAGCCCGCGTCGGAGACCGGCATCGACGCCGCAGCGACCAGCCGGCCGACCAGGTCGTTGACCTCGTCGGCGTACTCGTGCTGGACCATGTGGCCGGACTCGGCGATCTCGACCAGCTCCGAGCTCGGGATGGCC
>NZ_JACEFC010000168.1 GCF_014180715.1 Nocardioides stalactiti
CCCCGCTGCGGCCGCCGCCGCACTCGCCCCGGACGGCCGAGGGCTCCTCGCTCTCACCCACCGACCGATCCCGGGCGCAGGCAGCCAGGACCCGGTCGGCACCTGGGAGGCCGATGACGGTCCCTACGCCGAGCTGCTGGCCCGCACGACTCCCGGCGTGCGGTGGGAGTCGGTCGTCAACGATGCGCGGGTGTCGCCGCTCGACGCCGTCGAGTGGATGATCGGCCGGACCTGGCAGCCCCCGTTCAACCCGATCAACCAGGTGTGGGTCAACGCGATGGTGCGCCGGACCGAGGAACAGGGCTCTCCCCTGCTCCTGACCGGGTCGGCCGGCAACGCGACCTTCTCCCGCGACTCCGCGGGCATCGTCCGTGGCCTGGTGCGGGAGCGACGCCTCGGGGCGGTGCTGCGCCAGGCCCGCGCGCGCCACCACGCCGGCGCCTCGTGGCCGGACGCCGTCCGCAGCGTCGGCCGGGAGGGGGCGCCGGAGCGGCTGCTCGCGTGGGCGCGGGCGCGCCGCGGCATCGCCTCCCGGCAGGACCACCCGCTCAGCACGGCCGACCTGCCGGTACGCCGCGAGCGGATCAGCGCCGCCGCGGTGGCCCGGCTCGACCTGGTCGAGGGCCGGATACCCGCGTCGCGGAGCGGCTGGATCGACTTCGCGCTCACCGACCAGTCCCGGATCGGCACGGCGCAGAACCTGTCCCCGACCGTCTGGTGGAGCGACCCGCTCTCGGACCCGGAGGTGGTGGAGCTCGCGCTCCGGCTGCCGGAGGAGGCCTGGATCGCCAACGGCTGGGACCGTGGCCTGGCCCGGGCGGCCGGGGTGGGCCTCGTCCCGGAGGCCGTGCTCTGGCGTCGTACCCGCGGAGCCCAGGCTGCCGACGTCGCCGCGTGGGTGGCAGGGACCGAACCGGCGTACCGGTCGCTCGTCGAGCGGTTCCGGGCCTCCGCCTCGGTCCCCGAGTTCATCGACCTCGATGCCCTCGAGCGCGCGATCGGCGCCGGCCTCGCCGACCCGGTGGTCGCACCGTGGTGGCAGAACGTCTACGGCCGGGCGTTCGCGCTGGGCCGGTTCGCGCTCTGGTACGAGGAGGAGGTGCTCAGGCCCGCCTGAGCGCCCGCAGCCCGAGCAGGTACATCTCGCAGCCCAGGCAGAGCCCGAAGACCGCGTTGAGCAGCGCTGCGACCAGCGCGAAGCCGACGGCCACCTGGGCGACGACGAGCGCGCCGGCGAGGTAGGCGCCGAGAGCGACGGCCGCGAACACCAGACCGACACCCTGGGCGAACCGCGGCGGTGCCGGGTCCTCCAGCGCGGTCGGGGCGCTGAGCCGGGGGCGGACGAAGGTCCGGAAGGCCAGCCCGGTCGGGGTGCGCTGGACGCCGAGCAGGACCCCGGTCGCGAACAGCAGCGCCTGGGCCCCGATCAGCACGGTCGCGGGCGTCTCGGGCAGCACGAGGACCACCGCGAGCACGACAGCGGTGACCGACGCGGTGAACCGCGGTCCGCGCGGGTCGATGCCGCTCGGACGGGTGGTCGGCTCGACGGACAGGTCGCTCATGCGGAGGCCTTCCCGGCGCTCGCGAGAGCCGCGAGCACCTGGTCCTTGTGGGGCGCCCCGGCAGCCCGGAGCACCTCGTGCCCGGCGGCGTCGAGGACGAGCGTGGTCGGCGTACGACGGACGTCGAGCGCCCGCACCAGGTCGAGGTGCTGCTCGGCGTCGATCTCGACGTGGCGTACGCCGTCCTCCTGGGCCGCCACGTCGGCGAGGACCACGCGGGTGGTCCGGCACGGCGCGCAGAAGGCGCTGGAGAACTGGACCAGGGTCGCGCGCTCCCCAGCCTCGATCGAGGGCGCGGCCCTTGTGACGTGGTCCCAGGTGGTCGGGCTGGCGTCGGCGTGGGCCGAGAAGCGGCCATCGACCCGGCGCCGGTGCAAGCCGAACCCGACCGCGATGAGAGCGGCCAGGGCGAGGATGAGGAATCCGGTCACATCAGGTCCCAACGCACACGGCGGCCCCCGGGATTCCGGGAGCCGCCGTGTGAAAGGTCATGGCGATCAGAATGCGATCTCGACCTCGGCGATCGAGCCCACCGCAGCCTGGACCGTGCGGTCCGTCGGCTCGGCGCCGGGCACGAGGGTGCGCAGCGTCCACTCGCCGTCGCCGGCGAAGAACCGGAAGTGACCGGTCGCGGAGACCGGGACCTCGGCGGTGAACTCACCGGTGCGGTCGAGCAGCCGCACGTAACCCGTGCTGACCGGCTCGCCGCCCTTGGTCACCTGACCCTGGATGATCGCCTCGATGTCGGTGTTGATGCCGTTGAGCGAGAGACCGCCCGCAGTTGCGCCGCACATGCTCAGGCCTCCCCGGGCTCGTCGCCGAGGGCGATCGGAACGCCGACGAGGGAGCCGTACTCGGTCCACGAGCCGTCGTAGTTCTTGACGTTCTCCTGGCCGAGGATCTCCTTGAGCACGAACCAGGTGTGGCTCGAGCGCTCACCGATGCGGCAGTAGGCGATCGTGTCCTTGGACCAGTCGACGCCGGCCTCGGTGTAGATCTCCTTGAGCTCGTCGTCAGAGCGGAAGGTGCCGTCGTCGTTGGCCGCCTTGCTCCACGGGACGTTGGCCGCGGTCGGGATGTGACCCGCGCGCTGCGCCTGCTCCTGCGGCAGGTGGGCAGGGGCGAGGAGGCGGCCCGCGAACTCGTCGGGCGAGCGGACGTCGACCAGGTTCTGGGTACCGATCGCAGCGACGGTCTCGTCCCGGAAGGCGCGGATGGAGAGGTCCTGCTCCTGCGCGGTGTACGTCGTGGCGGCCCGCTCGGGCAGCTCGGCGACGAGCTCGCGCGAGTCGAGCTCCCACTTCTTGCGACCGCCGTCGAGCAGGCGGACGTCCTGGTGACCGTAGAGCTTGAAGTACCAGTAGGCGTAGGCCGCGAACCAGTTGTTGTTGCCGCCGTAGAGGACGACGGTGTCGTCGTTCGCGACGCCGCGACCGGAGAGGAGGGCCTCGAACTGCGCCTTGTTGACGAAGTCGCGGCGGACCTGGTCCTGCAGGTCCGTGGTCCAGTCGAGCTTGATGGCGCCCTTGATGTGGCCCTTGTCGTAGGCGGTGGTGTCCTCGTCGACCTCGACCAGCACGACCTTGGCGTTGTCGAGGTTCTCCTCCACCCACTGGGCGGAGACGAGCGAGTTCTCGCGGCTCATTTCTGATGGTTCCTTTGAGTTCGGTTCTTCGTGATGAGAAAGCGCTGACGTCGGGAACGACGCGGGAGGGTCGAAGGCGCACGGCGGCCAGGAAGGGCCAGAGACGGCTGCGCCGGGTGTCAGCGGATGGACGGTGCGACGACCGTCCGGGTCAGACCCCGCTCAGCGCATTCGACACAGCGCCGAGCTGACGCGGCAGTTGTCCACTGCGCGTCGCTTGGTCAGCCAGGTCGTCGACATGGCCGCAACAGTACGGCGGTCTCGCACGCGGTCCTATTCGCCTTCTCGAATAATGAGACTCGTGTCCATCATTCGAGATTGCCTCAGCAGGCGCTGCGGAGCTCGCGGGCAGAGGAGCCCGGGAACGCACCCGGCGTGACGTCGAGCTCCACCGGACCGGTCTGACCGGGCCCCGTGCGCAGCTCGAACTCGATCCGCTGCGTCTCGCCCGGGTCGAGGATCGTCACGATCTGCGCCACCTCGCGACCGGCGTACTCGTCGGTGACGACGGGATCGAATCGGCGCCCCTCGAGCGAGAGCTCCTCGATCGTCCCGCCGGGTGGAGCCATCACGTAGACGGCGAGCCGCTGCTGTCCCGGCTCGATCTCGCCGAAGAACCGGCCGCCCGGGAAGATTCCGGTGACGGTCGGCGGCAGGTCGATCCCGGGCGGGACCGTGCTGGTCAGCCGGAACGTCCCGGCGATCTCCTGCTTGTAGCCGGTGCAGGCACGCGCGATCACGTCCGCCTCGTAGGCGAGGTAGTAGGTCATCTTCGACTCGAGCGCGTCGTTGAGGTAGATGCCGACCTGCGCCTCGTCGTCGGTGGGCCTGAGCTCGCCCGCGATCTCGGTGCCGGCGATCTGCTCCTGCTCGTCCTCGACGAAGCTGTGCATCCTGACCCGGCCCTCGGCGACGGCCGTCGCCAGCATCCGGATCACCTCGACCGGCTCGCCCCGTCCGGCAGCGAAGGCGTTGAAGACCGCCTCCGCGACGGCGTTCTGGTAGTCCTCCTGCGCCGCCCGGTCCGGGGCAGTGAGGTAGATCTGGTTCTCCACCTTGGAGACCACGTCGGCCGCGGAGACCGAGCCGTAGCCGGGCACGTCGACCGGGCCGGTCGCGGACAACAGGTAGGAGACCGCGACCGGGTCGACGAAGAAGACCCCGTCGATGTCGCCGCCGAGCTCCCGCTCCCAGCGGGTCCGGGCGAGGACCGCGGCCCTCGGGACGTCGGGACTCATGCTCGCGTTCATGAAGTACTGGCCGAGGGCGTCGCCGAAGACGGCCCGCTCCCCCGGGGTCAGCCGGATGACGGGGTTCTCGAGGCCGCCGTACTTGGAGGTGCCCTCCTGCTCCTCGATCTCGACCCGGCCGCCATCGGCGTGGATCCGCGAGATCGACCCGGCCAGCCCGCCGAGGGAGCGCAGCTCGGCGTTGTTCTCGAACACGAGCAGGTGGTCGCGGGGCCCGTCGGCCCCGAGCAGGCTGGGCATCAGCTCAGCGGCGCGGTACGCCGAGCCGAGGGTGGCGCGCGCGGTCAGCACGATGTCGCGCAGCTCGCGGTAGCGCTCGCCCACGGGTCCCGTCAGCGCGAGGTCGTCGACCGTGTCGAGCCGGGCGGCCGCGTCGTCGAAGGCCTCCTCGCTGTCCTTGGCCGGCCCGGTCACCGACGCGATCGTCTCGAGCGGGAAGGAGTAGTTCGTGGGGTTGAAGGAACGGGCCGCGACCAGCTCGGCGGCCTCGACGAGCGGCGGGATGCCGTCCTGGCCCAGGTCGTCGAGCACCGCCGCCGCGGTCGCCACCGCTGCCGCTTCGTCCCCGATGCCCGGGACGTGCTCGATCACCCACCAGGTGGGGCCGTCGGTCCGGCTCCGAGCGGAACCGGCGCTCTCCTGGTAGCGCTCCAGCGCGCGGGCAGCGCCTGCGGCGTCGCCGTCCTCGAGCTCGGCCCGCAGCACGATCGCATCGCGCTCGACCTGCCGGAGGTCGCGAGCGGCCGACCACGCCGTCCAGGCGGTCCACGCAAGGAGGAGGGCCACCACGGCGGCGACGCCGACGATGACCCCGCGGGAGCGCCGTTGGCGAACCCAATGGACCGGAGCCCGCCACCCGCGCGGGCGACGCCGGCGGCGAACGACGGGAGACACGCGGCACAGCATGCCACCCGCTCCGCGGTCAGGTGCCGGGTTGTACCACCGATCTCGTAGGATGCGGGAGCGTCGGGGAGGGCAGCGTGACCGAAGCACGGTCAACACGTTCATTCCTTCCGTACGCTGCCTGCCGTCGAAGATTGAGGTGCCGTGGATTTCAAGCAGCTGTTGCTGGCCCTGCGTCGACGGTGGCGCAGCGTCGCAGCCGTCTTCATCGTGGGCATCGGGGTGGGAACCGGCGTCTCGCTGGCCATGACCCCGGAGTACGAGTCCACCTCGAAGGTGTTCCTGGCCGTCGACGCGCGCAACGCGACCGACGCCTACGCCGCGACCTTCTTCCTCAACTCGCGGGCGCAGTCCTACGCCGACCTCGCGCACAGCTCCGAGCTGTCTGAGCGGGTCATCGACGTCCTCGACCTCGACATGACGCCGGCCGAGCTCTCCGACCGGATCTCCTCGGAGGTGATCGAGGAGACCTCCCTCATCACGATCACGGTCACCGCCGACGACCCGCAGCAGGCGCAGACCATCGCCGACGTCGTCACCAGCGAGTTCCAGACCTACGCCGAGGAGCTCGAGACGGCCGGGGACGGCTCGGACTCCCAGATCCTGGTCCGGCTGACCGACGCCCCGGAGTACGAGGCCGAACCGGTCAGCCCCAACACGGTCCTCAACATCATCGCCGGCGGCCTCATCGGCCTCCTGCTGGGCCTGGCCCTCGCGGTGTCCCGCGAGCTCCTCGACCGCACGGTGCGCACCGCCGACCACATCGGCGAGGTCACCGACGCCCCGGTCCTCGCCAGCATCGGCTTCGACAACGAGATCCGGTCGGCCCCGCTGCTCACCGACCTCGGCGCCTTCGCCGCCCGCACCGAGGCGTTCCGCCTGCTCCGCACCAACCTGCAGTTCATCGACCTCGACCACCGGGCACGCGTCCTGGTCGTCACCAGTGCGGTCCCGGGCGAGGGCAAGACGATGACCTCGACCAACCTCGCGGTGGCGTTGGCGCAGACCGGCCGGACCGTCCTCATCGTCGACGCCGACCTGCGTCGCCCGCGGGTGGCCAGCACCCTGGGCGTCGACCCGGCCATCGGCCTCACCACCGCCTTGGTCGGCAAGGCCCAGATCGAGGACGCGATCCAGGTCCACGAGCCGAGCGGCCTCCACGTGCTCGCCAGCGGCGCCAAGCCGCCGAACCCGACCGAGATCCTCCAGTCGAAGGTCACCCACGACCTGATCCGGCGCCTGCGCCAGAGCTACGACATGATCATCATCGACGCGCCGCCGCTGCTCCCTGTGGCCGACGCCTCGGTGCTCTCGACGCTCTCGGACGGCTGCATCCTCGTCGTCCGGCACGGCCAGACCAGCCGCGACCAGGTCGCCGAGGCGGTCAACCGGGTCACCCAGGTCGGCGGGCGCCTGTACGGCGGCGGGGTCAAC
>NZ_JACEFC010000169.1 GCF_014180715.1 Nocardioides stalactiti
CGGCCTCCCGGTGATCATCGAGAACGACGCCAACGCTGCCGCCTGGGGAGAGTTCCGCTACGGCGCCGGCCGCGACGTCGACGACCAGCTGATGGTGACCGTCGGCACCGGCGTCGGCGGGGGAGTGATCACCGGCGGTCGGCTGCTGCGCGGCGCGCACGGCGTGGGAGCCGAGATCGGCCACCTCTGCCTGGTGCCCGAGGGTCTCCAGTGCGGGTGCGGCAACCGAGGCTGCTTCGAGCAGTACGGCTCTGGCTCGGCGTTGGTCCGCACGACCCGCGCCGCGGCGGCCGGCAGCTCGCTCCTCGCCCGCGACCTCGTCGAGCGCGCCGGGGGCGATCCCGGGGCGATCACCGGCCCGCTCATCACGTCCGCCGCCCAGGAGGGCGACCGCTTCGCCATCGAGCAGCTGCGCCTGCTCGGCCAGTGGCTGGGCCACGGGATCGCCTCGCTGGTCGCCGTGCTCGACCCGGCCGTCATCGTCATCGGTGGCGGGGTCAGCGAGGCCGGCGACCTGCTCCTCGACCCGATCCGCGAGGCGTTCTCCCGCGAGCTCAGCGGTCGCGGCTACCGCCCCGAGGCCGAGGTCCGGCGCGCCGTCCTCGGCAACCGCGCGGGGGTCATCGGCGCGGCCGACCTGGCCCGGACCTAGGCGCGGCCATGCACGTGGGGGTCGACGTCGGCGGCAGCAAGGTGCTCGCGGTCGTCCTGACCGGCTCCGGGGCGGACCTCGAGGTCGCGTCGTCGGTGCAGGTCGCGATGCCGGGCCGGGAGGCCCCCGACGCCGAGGTCGAGGCGGCGCTCGCCCGTGCCGTGCTCGAGGTGGCCGATGGCGAGCCGCTCACCCGCGTGGGCATCTCGGCGGCCGGGCTCGTCGACCGGAAGGCGGGCACCGTCCGGTTCGCAGCCCACCTGCCCTGGCGTGACGCGCCGGTGCGCGACCGGGTGGAGGCGCTGCTGACGCCCTACTTCGGGGAGCGGCGCGGTCGCGGCCGCCGGGTCGTCCTGGACAACGACGCCAACTGCGCCGCGCACGCCGAGCTCGCTGCAGGCGCGCTCCGCGGGATGTCGCCCGCGCTGCTGGTCACCATCGGCACCGGGATCGGCGGTGCCGTCGTCTTCGGCGGCCGGGTACGGCACGGTGCCAACGACATGGCCGGGGAGTTCGGGCACGTGCAGGTCGTGCCGGACGGCCTGCCGTGCGAGTGCGGCCTGCGGGGGTGCTGGGAGCAGTACTGCAGCGGCCGGGCGCTCGAGCGGGTTGCTCGCGTCGCCCTGGGCTCTCACCTCGACGGTCCTGAGGTGGCCGAGCTCGCCCGCCGGGGCGACCCTGTCGCCCGGGAGGCGTTCGCGACCATCGGGACCTGGCTCGGGGTGGGCATCGCCGGGCTGGTGTCCTCGTTCGACCCCCGCGCGGTCGTCGTCGGGGGCGGGGTCTCGGCCGTCGGTGACCTGCTGCTCGAGCCCGCCCGGCGCGGCCTGATCGACTCGCTCCAGGCGACGGCGTACCGGACCGTCCCGGACATCGTGCCGACCCGCTTCGGCCCGGAGGCGGGAGCGGTCGGCGCAGCGCTCCTCGCGGGGCGCTAGGTCGGTGCCCCGCCGGTCGCCGGGCCTCGTCAGAGGACGGCGCCGTCGTCCCAGGGGTCGCGGGGCTCGTCGGACATCTGCATCACCAGGTAGAGGAAGCCGCCGACGAACCCGGCGGCGAGGAGCAGCCCGACCCAGGTCGGCAAGGCGATGCCGAGGACGATGCAGACGAGCACCAGCGCCGGGATGCCGAAGACGCCGAGCCACGCGGCCAGGCGGTCGGCGGGCGGCCGGGGGATCGGGGGCGGCGTCGGGGGGACGAAGGCGTCGTCGGGGTGCACCCGGTCGCGGACCTCGGCCTCCCCGGCCTCCTGGTCGAGGTCGTCGAGGTCCTCGAAGAACCGAGATCGCGGCGCCGGCTCGGGCTCGATGTCGACGTCGGGCTCGAGGACCGCGCGCTCGCCGAAGTTGTCGACGATCTGCTGCCACTCCAGCTCGCGCTCACGAGCCAGGTCGGCGGACTCCTGCTCGTCGTCGCGCGCCATGGGACCAGACTACGTGCGTCGGGCGAATCAGGCGCCGGTCACCTCGGTGACGACGCGGCCGATGAACTCCGCCGACCGGGCGAAGATCGTCTCGGCGTCGTTGTCGAGCGTCGCCACGTGGAACGACTCGAGCAGCTCGACGACCTCCACGTCGGTCGACGAGATCCGGTCGAGGACGATCGGCTGGCTCGCGTCGTCGACCACGTGGTCGTCGACCGAACGGAAGTAGATGAGCGGCGACACGACGTTCGGCAGGTCGGCGATGAGCGGCTTCCACGCCTGGATGAGCGAGTGGATCGCCTTGAGCGGGGTCCGGGTGTAGCCGTGCTCCTCGACGCCCGGCTTCTTGATGTCGTTGGCGATGCCGGGGAACGACCCGACCAGGTGCTTGATGACGGGCAGTGCCTTGACGTCGAGGCGCTTGGTCGCGACCGCCGGGTTGACCACCATGACGCCGGCGATGTCCGCGCCCTTGTCGGCGGCGAGGCGGAGCGCGAGGCAGCCGCCCATCGACAGCCCGCCGACGACCACGACGTCGTGCTCGGCCGCGAGCGCGTCGTACTCGGCGCTGAGGTGGCCGTACCAGTCCGCGAAGCGCCGGGTGTTGAGGTCCTGCCAGGTGGTCGCGTGACCCGGGAGCAGCGGCACCCGGACGCCGTAGCCGAGCTCGCCGAGGTAACGGCCCCACGGCCGCATCGAGACGGGGGAGCCGGTGAAGCCGTGGCTGAGGAGCACGCCGATCCTCCGGCCGCCGGTCAGCTCGGGGCGGGCGGTGATCGTCAGGGGCTCGAACTCCGGATCGCGACTCATGGCGCGATTGTGCACCAGTGCGGGGTCGCTCCGTGCAGGCACTAGGCTGGGCGCCGTCGGTCTCGGGGAAAGGGTGCGGTCGGGTGTTCTACTGGTTCCTCAAGTTCATTGCGTTGGGCCCGCTGCTCAAGCTGGTGTTCCGGCCGCACGCCGAAGGCGTCGAGAACGTGCCGACCGGCGGCCCTGCGATCCTGGCGAGCAACCACCTGTCCTATGCCGACTGGTTGTTCATGCCGCTCGTCGTGCCGCGCAAGGTGAGCTTCGTGGCGAAGGCCGAGTACTTCACCAGTCCCGGCATCAAGGGCTGGCTCCAGAAGACCTTCTTCAGCGGTACCGGCAACATCCCGATCGACCGGGCGGGCGCCGACGCCGCCGCGGGCGCGCTGCTCTCGGCCAAGCGGGTCCTGGGCGAGGGTGACCTGTTCGGCATCTATCCCGAGGGCACCCGCTCCCACGACGGGAAGCTCTACCGAGGCAAGACCGGGATCGCCCGGCTCGCACTCGAGACCGGCGTGCCGGTCATCCCGGTCGCCGTCGTCGGTACCGACGTCGTCGCTCCGCCGGGCAAGAAGTTCGGTCGCTGGACCCGCCCGCACGTCCGCTTCGGGAAGCCGCTCGACTTCAGCCGCTACGCCGGCCTCGAGAACGACCGCTTCATCCTGCGGTCGATCACCGACGAGATCATGTACGAGATCATGCGGCTCTCCGGTCAGGAGTACGTCGACATGTACGCCACCCGGGCCAAGGAAGAGTCCAAGAAGAGCGACGCCGCCAAGGGTGATGAGCGCAAGCCCGCTGCCTGACCTCCGGCCATGACGACCTCGATCCGGGCCGTCGTCGCCGTCGAGGACCGGATGTTCCGCGCCCTGGCGGTGCTGCGGGTCGTGGTGTTGGCCAACGCGGTCGGGATCGCGGCCTTCCGCAACAACTTCGACCACCCGGTGGCGGGCTGGACCTGCATCGGGGTGATGGTGCTGTGGACCGCGCACGCGGTCATCACCTACGCCAAGCCGATCCGCCGGACGGTGCGCCTCCTGGGGGCGGACCTCGCCGTCGCGGTCGCCCTCATGGCGGTGACACCGTGGGTGAAGGGGGAGTGGTTCAACGCGACCATCCCGGGCTTCTGGGTGATGGGTGCGCTGCTGGCGTGGGCGGTCCGCTACGGCTGGCGCGGGGGTCTGGCGGCGGCCGTGGTGCTGGCGGCGACGGATCGGCTGATCCGCACCGACTTCGACCAGGGCAACTACGCCAACCTGTTCCTCGTCCTCATCGGTGGCCCGCTCGTCGGCTACCTCGCCGAGTCGCTCCAGCAGATGGCGGCCGAGCGGGACCGCGCCGAGCGTGACGCCGCAGCGGCCGCCGAGCGGGCGCGGCTGGCGCGCGTGGTCCACGACGGGGTTCTCCAGGTGCTGGCGCTCGTCCAGCGGCGGGGCGCCGAGCTCGGGGGCGACGCCGCCGAGCTGGGCCGCCTGGCCGGCGAGCAGGAGCAGGTCCTGCGGACCCTGGTCCGGACCCAGGACCGGGTGACGACCGGCCAGGACGGCGGGACCGAGGACCTCGCGGTGGCGCTGGAGGCCTACGCCGACCGGCCGGGAGTGCAGGTGGCCCTGCCCGGCGGTCCGGTCGAGCTGCCGGCGGACGTGGTCGCCGAGGTGGCGGCCGTCGTCGGCGCGTGCCTCGACAACGTCACGCGCCACGTGGGCGAGGGCGCCCCGGCGTGGGTGCTGCTCGAGGACCTCGGCGACCGGGTCGCGGTGTCCGTGCGCGACGAGGGCGGCGGCATCCCGGAGGGCCGGCTCGACAGGGCCCGGTCGGAGGGCCGGCTCGGCGTCAGCGAGTCCATCCGGGGGCGGGTGCGCGACCTCGGCGGCGAGGTGGTCCTGACGACCGGGCCGTACGGCACCGAGTGGGAGCTCGTCGTACCGCGGGGGAGCAGGGACCGATGACCATCCACAGCGGACACCCGTTCGCCGAGGCCGACCCCGATCCCGCTCGTCGGCTCCGCGGCCGGCTCGGCGCCGCGGTCACGCTCTGGACCGCCGGTGAGGGCGCCGACAGGTCCGGGCTGACCGTGACCTCGCTGATGCTCGCTCTCGGGCCGACCCCGGCCCTGCTGGCGCTGCTCGATCCCGACAGCGACCTCCTGGACACGCTGCGTGACACCGGGCGGGCCGTGGTCTCGCCGCTCACGTGGGACGACCGGATGCTCGCCGAGGCGTTCGCCGGTACGGCGCCCGCACCTGGCGGCCCGTTCCGGCAGGCGGCGTTCGTCGGCACGCCGTCGGGTCCGCGCCTGGGCCACGCCACCACCTGGGCCGAGGTCGGACTGCGCGGCGAGCGCGAGGTCGGCTGGTCGGTCGAGGTCGAGGTCGCGCTGACCGCGGTCACCGTCGGCGAGGACGACCCGCAGCCGCTGCTGCACCGGCGCGGCCGGTTCCACACGCTGCCGTCGTCCCCGCCATGAGGACGGCCTGAGCACGGCCGGGGTGGAGCCTGAGTAGGGTCCGGGGCATGGAGGAGCAGGCTCGGGTCCGCGTGATGGTGGTCGACGACCACCCGATGTGGCGCGACGCCGTCGTCAGCGACCTGGAGGCCGCCGGCCTCGACGTGGTCGCGACCGCGGCCACCGGCACCGAGGCGATCAACCGGTTCCGCGCGACCCGCCCGCAGGTCGTCGTGCTCGACCTCCAGATCCCGCCGCCGAACGGCGTCGAGGTCACCGCGACGGTGCTCCAGGAGGATCCGTCGGCCCGGGTCCTCATCCTGTCGGCCTCCGGCGAGCAGGACGACGTCCTCGAGGCCGTCAAGGCCGGCGCGACCGGCTACCTGGTCAAGTCGGCCTCTCGCGAGGAGCTGCTCGCCGCCGTCCGCCGGGTCAGCGTCGGCGACAGCGTCTTCACCCCCGGGCTGGCCGGGCTGGTGCTGGGTGAGTTCCGTCGGATGGCGCAGGACCCCGAACCCGCGACGCCGCCGGGGGAGCAGCTCACCGACCGGGAGACCGAGATCCTCAAGATGGTCGCCAAGGGCCTGTCCTACAAGCAGATCGCCGAGCGGCTCGTGCTCTCGCACCGCACCGTGCAGAACCACGTCCAGAACACGCTGCGCAAGCTCCAGCTCCACAACCGGGTCGAGCTCACCCGCTACGCCATCGAGCAGGGCCTCGATGACTGAGCAGGCACTGGCCTCCGTCCTGGAGATCGCCGACGACCTCTACGCGCTGCCGCCCGGCGAGTTCACCGCGGCGCGCGACGCGCGCGCCAAGGAGCTCAAGGGCACCGACCTCGCGATCACCGTCAAGGCGTTGAAGAAGCCCGGCCTCGCCGCGTGGGTCCTCAACCTCCTCGTCCGGCGGGAGACCGGCCAGGTCGACCAGCTGCTCTCCGTCGGCGCGGCCCTGCGCGAGGCGCAGGCGGCGATGTCGGCCGGCGAGCTGCGCGCGCTCACCAAGCAGCGGCGCCAGGTCACCGCGGCCGTCACCCAGCAGGCGCGCGCGCTCGCGTCCGAAGCAGGCCTCAAGGTGACCCCGGCCGTGGCCGACCAGGTCGAGGCGACGCTGACCGCGGCCATGGTCGACCCGGACTGCGGCCGGGCGCTGCGCAGCGGACTGCTCGTGGCCCCGCTCCGGTCCAACGGCGTCGACCCGGTCGGCGAGCCCGCGCTCGCGGCGGCCCTGGCCGTCCCGCAGGCGTTGGGCTTCTCGGCCACGGCCCGCTCGGCCCCCGAGCCGGGGCCCCCGTCGTTGCGGGTCGTGCCCGACCCGGACGCCGCAGCCAAGGCGCGTGCGGTGGCGGCGGAGCGGCTGGCCGAGGCGACCCAGGCACACGACGAGGCGGCCGCTGCCTACGACGAGGCGGTCGACGACGTCGAC
>NZ_JACEFC010000017.1 GCF_014180715.1 Nocardioides stalactiti
TGCTGACCCCGCGCAACCCGTCGCCGCGCATCAGCCGATGCACAGTGCACCGGGCGATCCGATGCCCGCGCCGGTTCAGCTCGGCGTGCATCTTGCGGACCCCGTACACGCCGTAGTTGTCGACATGTACGCGACGGATCATCTCCAGGCGTTGCTGATCGGCGACTGCGCGTGGAGACGGTGGCCGGGTCTTGGCGGCGTAGTAGCTGCTCGGGGCGATCTGTATCCCGGCCCGGCGAAGGACCCGGCAGATCGGCTCGACCCCGAACCGGTCGCGGTGCTGATCGATGTAGTCGACCACCACCGCGCTACTCACTTCAGCTTGCGGTCGAGCTCCGCCGCGGCGAAAAACGCTGCGGACGTCCGCAAGATCTCATTCGCCCGACGAAGCTCACGGACCTCACGCTCCAACTCAGCGATGCGCTGGGCGTCCTCGCTGGTGACACCGGGACGGTGCCCCTGGTCGATCTCGGCCTGCTGGACCCAGTTGCGCAACGTCTCGGGATTGATCCCGAGCTGCTCACCGATCCGGCGCAGTGCACCGGACCTGGTCGCAGGGTCACGCCGCAGATCGACTGCCATCCGAATCGCTCGCTCCCGAAGCTCGTCGGGATACTTCCTCGGTGCTGCCATGACTCTCATCCTTCCGTGGAATGAGAGCCTCCATCAGACCGGCACGCGACATAGCGCGCCGTTGACGCTTGGCCCCGCGGATGCAGATGGCTCAGATTGGCCCTGAGAGCGGCCGGTGGAGGTCGAGCGCACTGTCACCCAACCTCGGCGTCTCGGCATGCTGGCACAATCCTGACGTGACGTCGCTTGCCCCGGATTTGGAGAGCTGGTTTCTCCACCACGACCTAGTCTTTAAGGTTCTTGGCGCTGAACGGGCCGCCCAACTGTCATTGCAGATGCCACATATGGACCAGGCCTTTGCGCGTGCAAGAACGCGAAATCTCTTA
The DNA here is from genome assembly GCF_014180715.1 of Nocardioides stalactiti. Lineage (GTDB taxonomy): Bacteria > Actinomycetota > Actinomycetes > Propionibacteriales > Nocardioidaceae > Nocardioides > Nocardioides stalactiti. The sequence continues at coordinate 960 of NZ_JACEFC010000017.1, forward strand.
GAGGGCGCGCTCGCTCTTGCGTTTCAGGCGCTGGAAGTGCCGTCCCTTAACGAGCTACATCTCAAGGGAGAGTTGGCGGTTGGCAGGCTGATCTGGTTGGAGCAGAGTTTGCACTTCCGTGGGATCGAGGACGCCTACTACAAGTCGAAGCGAGATTCGCTCGACCATCGAGGACTGGTCTGGGGGAAGTTGGCAACCGATCCGACGCTGGAGTTCGAGGCTGAGGTAAACGCCTCCCGTGTTACGTCTGACACTGGCGCACATCTCATGTCACACACGCGGAAGGGCTTCATGCTCGCGTTCATCGACGATGCCGGGGAGGGGCGCATATCTCTTCGCGCCGTTGCCGTCGGGCAGCGGCTTTTTTCATACGGTAACCGAGTCATTTCGCAGGCCATTGGCGACGTGGCGCACGTTTGGCCGCAGCAAGTCGATCAATTCAAGGACGTCGACTTCTCTCGCGGAGCAGCGTCCGATTTGGACATGCTTCGGACGGTGCCCGAGGAGGCTGTGAAGAATTGGTTCGCTGAAATCGTCGGGCAGTCAGAGGTGCCAAAGGACTGGGGTGGGGAGCAGTACGATCTGTGGACGCGCTTCTTGTCAATCGACGGGGAACCGGTGCGGGCCGCAATAGCGTTTAAGGGTCCTGCAGCGTTCCGACCCATGCAGATCGCCGACCTCGGAAAGAATGGGGACCAGATTCAGCGTCTTGCAGAGAGTCCTGCGGATCTCCTAGTGGTCCAGCATTGCCACACCATCACGTCTCGGGTGGAACACATGCTCCGGACTTACGCCACCTCCCCGGCTCTGGTCCGCAAGTACATGCTGATTGACGGGTATGCGACAGCTGCGATCCTCAAGCACTTCGAGTACTTGCCTGTCGAGTAGGTCACCAGCGACGAACTGTGCGAACGGTCCTATCAGTTCGGTGGCTAGTCCTTCGCAGATCCACGCTTTCAGCGAGCTCGCTCGCGCCGGATAGAGGCAGGTATCACCGACTCGTGCAGCAGGCCGGGTCTCGTCCTCAGCGGTGTCTGCAACTGAGAGCGACGTAGGCTCCGATCATGGACGAAGAGGTTGCCGACACGACCAAGTTGCATGCCCAGACGCTTGAGGCGTGGAAGGCGGTGCAAGACCCTGCCTCGATTGAGTTTCAGCCCGTCACCGTCACTCAAATTGCCAACCGCGGTCCGTTCGAATCAGTTCGGCTGATTTCGGAGTACCTCCTTGCCACCCAAGGCGACGACTGGGTAGTCAAGCGCGACGGCGACACCGGCGAGCTATTCGTCCTTGCACCACAGCCCGCGGGCGAGTAGGCGACTGCCTTGTCGCAGGCCGGCGGTTTGACGCACGCATCGATATACGACCGGTGCTCTGGGTGCACCAAGGGCGCTCGAGGGAAACTAGGTGGTCGAGCCGCCGGAGATCGCGCGGATCTCGGACTCGCTCATGCTCGCAAGACGATCGATCGCTGCGGCGGTCTCTTCGACACCGCGGAACGCGACGGTTAGGTCGGTCGACCTCGGGATGCCGGGGCGTCGTTCGAGGTCCTCGGCGCGGAGTCCTGGAACGCACAGCTGCAACTCAGGGGGTGCGTAAATCTCGTAGTCGAAGATGATGGGCGTAGTGACCCAGGCTTGAAACTCGCGCATGGTCAGCCCGCTCGTTGCGGCGAACCTGCCGAGTTGTGGACGACCTTCGGGACGTACGGCGGGATGCCCGAATGCCCACGCAAAGTCAAGGTCTGCGGATGATCGACCGAGCGCGATCGGTGCACCAGCGATGGCATCAACGGTGTCCTCGTAGACCGCTCGCGCAAGGCTTGATGGCGGCACGACATAGTCCTCTTCGAGTTCGTCCACATCGCCGAAATTCGCGGTGTTCCCGTCGATTTCGCACAGTAGAAGATGGCGGGTGAGCAACCACTTACGCAGCGTCAGATTCAACCCTTCGTCCAGTGATCTGTCTCCGGCGAAGAACCACGCGGCCACATTGGGCATAGCTTGCTCAAGCTGGTTCATCCATCCGTTGTTGCAAGCAACACAGACAGACTTTCGCTTGAGGCCGTTTAGACGCACCGTCGAGTTCCTGCGATCCCCGCTGAACCGGGACACTTCGCCATTGTCGCGATCGATGCCGAAGGCCCTGGCCACGGGTCGGCTCAGGAGATGCTCAGCACTCCGCCTGATGTTGCTGCCACGCTCGGCAAAACAGAACATGCATGGCTTCGACTGGGACACGATCCTCATCGTGCCTGTCACCACCGACAACGGCTCATGAGGTCTGTGCCGAAAACGGTCGTCGGCAGCCGAGGTCCATGTCTGCTCGTTCGCGGGTGCGCGACGACCTTTGGGTCTCTTGGGTCCGCCGCGACTCAGCTACTCGGCATCGCGACCTTCGCGCGCTTGCCGGACCAGCCACTGGAGCTCGCGATGATCGGCGATCCTCTCGAATACTCCGCTGCCGGCTTCCGCCTCGCGCAACAGGTTCATCGCAAACAGCCAGTACAGCTGTTCCGCCAGAAGGTGCTCGCCCGCCGTCGCGTTCAGCCGGAAGCCGGCGCCGTGGTGGGCGAGGTCGTTGCGGGCGCGCACCACACTGGTGAGCCACTCGTCGAGGGTGCCGACGATGAGGCTCGCGAACGGCGGGCCAGCGTTCGCGACGCTTGCTCGAACGCGCTCCTTGAACGTCGCCTCGCCCTTCTGAACGGTGCGTCGAACTTCGTCGAACGACTCCAGAGCGGCACACGTGTTCGAGATGCGATCTTCGAGGTACATCGTGTCGGTGTACCTGGTGGCCATCACCCGTCGGAGCTCGGTCGGGTACGTGGCTGCGATTAAGAGCCATCGGGTGATCACGTCGGGGCCACCAAGTTGAGCGAGGTTGAAGTACATCTCGCGGCGCTCGACTGGTTCGGTGTCAATGCTGCGGTGAGACCAGCGCGAGTAGTAAGTGATGTCGTCTCGGAACTTGGGGATTGGTTGGCCTGCAAGATTGTGTCTGGCAAGGTTGGGGTGCTGAAGAACGACCTTCTCGATATCAGCGGTCTTTCCGGTGCCGATAGTTACGAGTGCCCGGATGTCGGTTGCGATGTCGGTGAACTTCTCGAGCCGACTCATCTCGTCGGCCGCGATCGCCAGGCGCCAAGAATGGTTGACGCCGCTGTGGATGTGCCGGTCGCCGGTCGGTTCAAGTTCGTTGAAGACGCGTATCTCGGTGTCCGCGAACCTTGCGCTGAAGGTGGGCGCTTGCCGGGCAGTGATCGTGACATACGGACCATCCGGATCCCCGTCCAGATGGGGATGCCTCGTGATGAGGCTGTCAGTATCAATCCACTCGGTGAGATGTCGCATATGAACAATTGCGCGGTCGGCTTCGACATCGTCGCTGTCGATATACCAGGCGCCGACAAGTACGCCGTTCGTCGCGACATGTTCGGGCGACTCCTCGAGCCCTGACAGGTCGATACCGTTGAGGCTGAAGGAATTCAATAGTGTGTACGCCTGTTGCCGCACCACGCCGTGGATGACAGAAAACTGATTCTGAAGCTTGGTCCGCCGCTCCCTGTACTTCTGGACCCGTCCACTGGCGAGGACGTTGTCCTTCAGGTTTAGTGGAATGAGTTCCCCGAGAAGATCGAGGTCGCCACCCTTCTCTGGGTCCCAGGTGAACCGGCCGGGAACCTTGTGGTCTTCATGATCTGGCAGCCACCAGTAACCGAGCGCGTCCAAGGACTGGTTATCGCCGTCGTTCGTGCTCCGGGGCGCCACTGGTCCCTCCTCGCTGCCGACTTGTCCCGGCCACTTTGCCACCGGCACGGTCTCTTCGCCCGCACTGTTGCTCTCCTCCTTTGCGCGCTACAGGCCGGCCACCGCTTCGGGGCGCGACCGACTTGACGGCATGGGATCCGTGCTCACGCTGATGCGCTCCCGCCGACCCGCTGCAATCTAGGCGGTTCGACGCGGCGGGTGCGTCAGAAGCCAGCGCCATCGCGGTGGTGTCGGAAGTGGTCGTGGTAGATCAGGTGGCCGGCCTTCACCGTCAGCGTCCCCAGGTCGTGCCCGTGGTGGTCGAGAACGCCGAGGTCGTCGGTGATGACGATCGCACCCTTGTCGAAAAGGACGTGGTGCGTGGGGCAGAGGCACAGCATGTTGTCGACGGTGTCGGGTCCGTGGTGCGGGGCGCCGAGTGGGCGAATGTGGGCGCCTTCGGCGTAGTTGCCGACGGGCAGGTCGAGGATCTGATCACAGATCTGACAGGCGTAGCCGTAGAGCTCCTTGACCCAGTGCGACACGGCGGTGTCACGCACCACGCGCACTTGGACGCCGGCATTGCGTGACGGCTTCTTCGCTCCCAGCGGCGGAGGTCCGGGCTTTCGACGCTTGGCTCCGTCCTTGACCAGAGCGCCTCCTGGTGCTCCGACTGCGGAACCCGGAGCGTCACCTGGAGCAAGGGAGTAGGGCTCTGCCTCGGACGGCGACAGCTTGACGAGCCGGTATCTGCAGATCCGGTATCCCTGGAGTCCGGTCTCGTACCAGTGCGATTCGACCCGATACAGGCCGTCGTACCTGAAGCCAGTCGCGGGGGAGTGGAGAGGGTCTCCGCCGCTACCCCGGATGACACGGACGGGGAGTCCATTTTCCTCGCTGAGGATCAGGCCAGCGTTTCCGTGCTGCGAGAAGCTCTGATGATCGATCTGAGTCTTCGTCTGCGTGTCGTTGCCGCCGGCGCCCGTGTAGATGATGACGTCGCCGTGGTCTTCATCATCCGCGTAGCCGCCGCTGACGACGATGCTGTTGGCGCCAACGTGGCCGTTCCCGCTGATGCCCTGCATCTGGACTTGGTGGACGCCAGCTCTCATCGCGGCGCCGCGGTCCGCGTAGGTGGTGCCGACAGGATTTCCCGGGATCTCTCCGAAGACGTACGTCGTCACCGCGGGATCCGACTGTCGACCGTCGAGGAGGGAGTTATCGAATGTGGCACGGACCTAGCTTGCGTGACCACGGGTGTCGACGTCAGGCGAACAGCACACGTCGTGGGACCCCGCTCAAGGTGATGCAGTGACGCGTGGGGCTGCTCCGCCGTGCGCGTGGTCGCGGTTAACGCCTTGGGGCCGTCACACCCGCCCCTCCCAGCTCGCGTGCGCGTGAATGAGAATTCGTCCGCGCCTCCTCGATCGCGATTGGCATCGGCCTGCAGTACGGCGTGCCGCTGGAGACCTACGTGTCGAAGTTCAGCAACCTGCGCTTCGAGCCCGCCGGCCTCACCGACGACCCGGACGTGCGGATGAGCCAGTCGATCATGGACTACATCTTCCGTCGCCTGGCGCTGGACTACCTCGACTTCGACGCCCGCTCGGCGCTGGGCATCTACTCCGCCGAGGAGCGCCAGCGCCACCTCGAGACCGGCTCGTATGAGCCATCGAGGAGACCGGCTCCGCCGCCGAGCTCATCGAGCAGCCCGTGGTCGTCCGCGGCACCGCCGCCCCGGCCGAGGCCGAGGTGGTCGAGGCCGAGGCCGAGATCGTCATCGGCGACAAGTCGCCCGCGGCCCCCTAGGTCCGGACGTCCGCCGAGCTTCTCGAGCAGATCACCGGCCACGCCGTCGACAGACCCCTCTGCATGACGTGCGGCACCAAGATGCGGCCTGCGTGCTCCTGCTACGTCTGCGAGGGCTGCGGCAGCACCAGCGGCTGCAGCTGAGCTGAGCTAGTACGGCGAAGGGCGGTCGCCCGAGAGGGTGGCCNCAGCGGCTGCAGCTGAGCTGAGCTAGTACGTCGAAGGGCGGTCGCCCGAGAGGGTGGCCGCCCTTCGACGTCCTGTTGATCTGCAGGTCCACGCGCAGCCCGTATGGGGCTATATGCTCTCAGGCGTAGCTGCTGGAGAGGGCACGACAACGGAGGCGCGTGCGTCGATCAAACTAGACGGTCCCGCAACTTCGGGTTGCGAGATACGACGATCTAGTCCCGACGAAACTCCAGCCGCTCGTAGTCCTCGACCGTGCCATCAGGGCGTGTGCGGCGCCCGCGCTCCGCGGCTTCGACCGTCTGGTTTCCCTGCGACTCGTACCGATTCAGGTCTCGCCCGACGCGCGCTGCGGCCTTGATGTCCTCGAAGAGAGGGCTTTCCTCCATGGTGACCTCCGTTAGCCGCTGATGAGTGGACGTGAGGAGAAGTTTCTGCTCCTGCACTGTGGGCAATACGCAGGAGGCCGCTTGGTATCGGCGTGGCTTGTCCACTCGTGCTTGCATTCGTGACAAGTGCATCGGTACCGAATCGTTGGCATGGCCGGACTCCTGGCGCGGTGAAATCTACGACACAGAATCTACGTTGGGCGTTGTTGAGCGACAAGACAAATTTGGCTCCTGTGAATGAGATGGACCCCAAGAAGCGGATCATTGACGAGAACCGAATCGGCACTGGATTTCGTTCCTATGCGTTCCCTTGGCCGGCGAGTGCTGGATGGGTCAATTTTTGGGCCGCGTTGTACGCGACCTCGAGCGGGGTGGGAGACGTACGTCTCGAAGTTCACCAACCTGCGCTTCGAGCCGGCTGTCTGACCGGCGACCCGGACGTCCCGATGTCGCAGTCGCTGATGGACTACGTCTCCCGTCGGCGGGCGCTGGACTACCTCGACTTCCAGGCCCGGTCCTCGCTGGGCATCTACTCCGCTGAAGAGCGCCAGCGCCACCTCGAGACCGGCTCGTACGAGCCGATGGAGGTGAGCGGGTCGGCCGCCGAGGTCATCGAGAGGCCCGCCGTGCGCTGCGCTGCGGGAGCCCCATGCTGCAGCCGAGGATTCGACTGAGAAACGGCCGCCGCAAATTTGGCGCAGCGTTTCTCGTCGCGGGCGCCCGGCTTCAGTAAAGATATGACCGTCATGCGGATCATCGACAACGTGAACGAGTTGCTGGGTGACGATCTCAAGAAGGAGATCGCGCCTGGTTCGAGGCTGCGCATTGCCGCGTCAACCTTCTCGATCTTCGCCTTCGAGGCGCTCCGCAAGGAGCTCGAGCCGGTCGGGGAGTTGGAGTTCATCTTCACCTCGCCCTCGTTCGTCACGGACAAGGTCACTGACAAGCTGCGCAAGGAACGGCGGGAGTTCTTTATCCCGACGGCAGGCAGCGGCGAGTCGAGCCTCTACGGCTCCGAGTTCGAGATTCGGCTGCGCAACAAGCTGACCCAGCGCGCGATCGCGAAGGAGTGCGCGGAGTGGGTCCGGCGCAAGGTCCGCTTTCGGTCGAACTCCACCGGCAACCCGATGCAACAGTTTGCCGTGGTCGATGACAAGGCTGCGTACATGCCGCTCCAGGGCTTCACGACTGCGGACCTCGGCTACGAACGGGGCAACGCGGTGTCGAACATGGTGCATCGAATCGACGACGCCCCGATGACGTCGCAGTACATCGCGCTGTTCGACCAGATCTGGAACAACCCAGCGCAGCTCGACGACGTGACCGAGGCGGTTGTCGAGCATATTGCCAGCGTGTACGCCGAGAACTCCCCAGCCCGGATCTACTTCCTGATCCTTTACAACCTCTTCGCTGAGTTCCTCGACGACATCAGCGAAGACGTGCTCCCGAACGACCGCACGGGCTACCAAGAGACCCTGGTGTGGAAGAGCCTCTACAACTTCCAGCGTGACGCCGCCACCGGCATCATCAACAAGCTCGAGACCTACAACGGCTGCATCCTCGCCGACAGCGTTGGCCTCGGTAAGACCTTCACCGCGCTGGCCGTCATCAAGTACTACGAGCTGCGCAACAAGTCCGTACTCGTGCTTGCTCCGAAAAAGCTGTCGGAGAACTGGACCAACTACAACGCCAACCTGACGACGAACATCTTCGCCAGCGACCGGTTCAACTACGACGTGCTGGCCCACACCGACCTCTCGCGTACTCGCGGGGAGTCGATGGGGCTCCGGCTGGACCGGATCAACTGGGGCAACTACGACCTGGTGGTCATCGACGAGTCGCACAACTTTCGCAACGCCGACTACGCGGAAGAGAAGGAGTCGCGGTACCAGCGCCTGATGCGCCAGGTGATCCGCGAAGGGGTCAAGACCAAGGTCCTGATGCTCTCGGCCACACCGGTCAACAACCGGTTCAACGACCTGAAGAACCAGCTCCAACTCGCGTACGAGGGAGAGTCGGAGAACCTCGCCCAGCACCTCAACCTCTCGACAACGGTCGAGAAGGTCTTCAGCGATGCGCAGCGTGTGTTCAACGACTGGTCGAAACTGCCACCCGAGGCCCGAACCACCGACCAGATCCTCAAGATGCTCGACTTCGACTTCTTCGAGCTTCTGGACTCGGTGACCATCGCCCGATCTCGGAAACACATCCAGGCCTTCTACGACACCACGGAGATCGGAGCGTTCCCCGAGCGGCTTCCACCCGTCTCGATCCGGGCACCGCTGACCGACCTGCCCGGTGTCGCGACGTTCAACGAAATTTTCGAACAGATCCAGGCACTAACGCTCGCGGTCTACACACCGCTCGCGTACGTTTTTCCGAGCAGGATCAGCAAGTACGAGGACCTCTACAACGTCAAGGGCGGTACCGCGCGGTCCAACCTCGGTCAGCTGGGCCGCGAGCAGGGGCTGAAGAAGCTCATGACGGTCAACCTGCTCAAGCGTCTGGAGAGTTCGGTCGAAGCGTTCAGGCTGACCGTCGGGAAGATCGAGGCCGCCGTCGACAAGACCATCGGGCGACTCGAGACTCGCCCAGGTGCCATGTCTGAACTCGATGTGGACTTCGCCAACCTGGATCTCGACGTCGACGACGATGACGACGCCAACGTCGAAGCCCTGTCTTTCGGCGAGAAGATCAAGATCGACCTGGAGGACATCGACGTCGAGTCTTGGCAACGCGACCTGTGGAACGACCGCGAGACCCTTCGCGAGTTGCTGGAGGAGATGGAGAAGGTCGCACCCGACCACGACGTCAAGCTCCAGCGACTCAAGAAGTTGATCGAGGACAAGGCCGCCAACCCCATCAACCCAGACAACCGCAAGGCGCTGATCTTTTCGGCCTTTGCCGACACGGCCAACTACCTGTTCCGCGAGCTCGCGCCCTCCTTCAGCAAGGCGGGCCTCGAGAGCGCGATCATCACCGGGGGAGCGCACGCAGCTAAAACGACCCTCGGTCCTGGCCACGACTTCCAGCAGGTCCTGACGCTGTTCTCGCCCCGCTCGAAGCAGCGCCACCTCACCATGCCGAAGGAGACCGCCGAACTCGACGTCCTCATCGGAACTGACGTCATCAGTGAAGGTCAGAACCTCCAGGACTGCGACTACCTGGTCAACTACGACATCCACTGGAACCCCGTCCGGATCATCCAGCGGTTCGGCCGCGTCGACCGCATCGGCTCGACCAACGCACAGATCCAACTCGTCAATTTCTGGCCTGACATCTCGCTCGACGAGTACATCAATCTCAAGGAGCGCGTCGAGAACCGCATGGTCATCGCGGACCTAGCGGCCGTGGGCGATGACAACATCCTCGACCCCGCAAGTGCTGACGCGGCCTACCGAAAGGAGCAGCTCCGCAAGCTCCAGGACGAGGTCATCGAGCTCGAAGACGTTCGCGCAGGCGTCTCCATCACAGATCTCGGCCTCAACGACTTCCGGATGGACCTGCTCGGGTACATCAGCGAGCACGGTGAACTCGACACCCTCCCGAAGGGCCTCCACGCTGTCGTCCCGTCCGACCGGGCCAAGGGACTCAAGCCGGGCGTCATCTTTGCCCTTCGCAATGTGGACGCTGACGAGAGCATCGACCGCGGCAACCGCCTCCACCCTCACTATCTCGTCTACCTGGACGAGGCCGGCAACGTGATTGCAGACCACACCGAGGTGAAGCACCTACTCGACGTGATCCGAGCCGGCTGCCGCCCGTACGACGAACCGGTCGGTGCGGTCACACGTGTCTTCAACGCCGCGACCGGCGAAGGCGCCGAGATGGGCAAGTACTCCGAACTTCTCACTGCTGCTATCCGCTCGATGATCGAGGTCACCGACGAACGCGACCTGGACAGCCTCTTCACCGACGGCCCAACCACAGCCCTCAGCCAGGCCATCGGAGGCGTCGAGGACTTCGAGCTGATCGCCTTTCTGGCCGTCGTTGATCCAGAGCAGGGGATCGCATGACGGCGCTTCTCTACCGGTGGCCGCAAGCGGCGGAAGTCGGACGGGTCGTTCCAAAGAGCAAGTTCTACGAACACGCCAGCCTCGGATCAACGGTCAAGGACCGCTTCGTCTCCGACGTACGACGCATCACGTGGGCCTATAAGCTTGCCGACTCCACTATCCATCTTCCAGGCAACGCTGAGGTCCCAGAGATCCAGGTCTTCGAGATTGCAGCCAAGGACGGCGACGTTGCGGAGGGCGTGGTCGCCGCGATCGACAAGGCGGTCCGAACGCCGATCATCTTCGAGATCAGCCAAGGGGATGGCGCGGGCGGAGCCGTCCGCATGGTCGCCGCTCACAAGCAGCTGGGCGCCGGTGCGCCGAAGCTCGGACCCTACTTCAGCACCGACTGGCAACCCGCGTCCGACGATCGAGCCCCGCTGCCGACAGCCATCGACCTGACGAGCATGTACACGGCACTGCTGCAGCCGCTGACGCCCGTCGCGTCGCGCGCTGGCGAGAATGTGTCGGACGTGGTCGGCAGACTCACGACGGTGCGGGCGCTCGAGCGCGAGATCGCCGCCTTGGAGCGGAAGCTCCGGAACGAACTGCAGCTCAATCGAAAGGTCGAGCTTCGCCGAACCTTGAAGACCAAGAAAGCCGCACTCGTAGATCTGACGAGTGCAACCGATGGCCCCGCCGTGGGCAACAGGAACTGAGGACCACCGTGGAGAAGCTTCGAATGACGTCACCGGACCTGAGCGCGGGCAACGTCGCCAAGATCGCCGAGTTGTTCCCGGGCGTCATCACCGAAACTGTCGACGCGGAAGGAAACGCGCTCAGTGCCGTGGACTTCGATCTGCTCCGCCAGGAACTGTCCGATCACGTAGTCGAGGGCCCGCAGGAGCGATACCAGCTCGACTGGCCCGGCAAGCGCGCTGCGGCGTTCGCGGCCAATGCTCCGATCGCAAAGACGCTCCGACCCATTCGGGACGAGTCGGTGGACTTCGACACGACGCAGAACCTGTTCATCGAGGGCGACAACCTCGATGCGCTGAAGCTGCTCCAGGAGTCGTACCTCGGCAAGATCAAACTCATCTACATTGACCCGCCGTACAACACTGGGAACGACTTCATCTACGAAGATGACTTCGCGGAGACGATCTCCGAGTACCTGGAGCGTTCGGGCCAGAGATCTGACTCTGGCGAGCGGCTCGTCGCGAATCCGGAGGCCAACGGCCGCTACCACTCGAGCTGGCTAAGCATGATGTACCCGCGCCTCAAGTTGGCGCGCAACCTGCTTGCCGACGATGGCGTGCTTATTGCTGCGATCGACGATCACGAACACGGGAATCTTCGAGAGCTGCTCGACCTGGTGTTCGGCGGCGACAATTTCCTTGCGAACGTCGTGTGGCAAGGCGGTAGCAAGAACGACGCTCGTTTCACGTCGCAAGGCCTCGACTACATGCTCATCTATGCGCGGAATGTCGCTGGCCTGGTTGAGGCTGATGTGCGATGGACGGAGCCTAAGAAGGGCCACGCTCAGGTGATGGAAATTGCGCGAGAGGTCTGGGACGCATCCGGCCACGATTCTGCCAAGGCCACGCCGGCGTTTCGGAAGAGGCTCAGAGAAATGCGTGCTGACCTTGAACCAGCCGTATTTCGATACGACCAGATTGATGAGACGGGCCGACCCTTCCGTACAGACAATCTGGCGAAGCCATCTGCCACTGGTACGTCTCGATACGACCTCGCTCATCCGGTTACGGGGCTGCCAGTCAAGATGCCGAGGGAGGGATGGCGGTTTAGCCCTGCCACGATGGCCGATCGTATCGCCCAGGGTCGCGTGATCTTCGGGCCTGATCACACCAGCACGCCCGCGCTGAAACGGTATCTCGAGGAGATGGATACCCAGGCCATCAAGCCGGTGTTTACGCAGGAGCGGGCTAGCGCGGCATACGCACTAAAGAAGTTGTTGGACTCCGACGCCTTTCCCTACACCAAGGACGTGGGGGTTCTGGCCAGGTGGATCGACGCCGTAACGCAGGGCGACCGCGAGGCCGTCGTTCTGGATTTCTTTGCGGGGTCCGGATCGACTGGGCACGCCGTCATGAGCCTCAACGCAGCGGACGGCGGGCGCCGCCGATTCATCTTGGTTCAGCTGGACGAGGCCGTTAATCATGCTGGCTACAGCACCATCGCTGATATCGCTCGCGAGCGTCTTCGCCGCGCCGGTGCGCAGCTCAAGGCCGACGCCGGCCTCCTGGGTCAGGAGTTCGACACCGGGTTCAGGTCGCTCCGGGTTGACACGACAAACATGGCCGACGTGTTGCGGACTCCAGACGACACGGACCAACAGGCGCTTTCCGGCCTCGAAGACAGCGTGAAGCCCGGGCGCACCGGCGAAGATTTACTGTTCCAGGTCCTGCTCGACTGGGGGCTTGATCTCGCCGTCCCGATCGAGGTCGACCAGACCGAGGGGAGAACCGTGTTCGTGGTCGATGAGGGTGCACTGGTGGCCTGCTTCGACGATGACGTCACCCCAGAACTTGTTCGCGCGCTCGCCAAGCAGGAGCCCCTCCGCGCCGTATTCCGCGACTCTGGGTTTGCCTCAGACGACGCGCGGATCAACGCCGACCAGGCTTTCAAGGAGCTCTCGCCGGCGACCGACGTGAAGGCCATCTGACCTGATGAAGCTCCAGTTCAAGATCCAGCAGTACCAAACCGAAGCAGTCGACTCGGTCGTCGAGGTATTCGCCGGGCAGGCACGTCGAACTGGCGTCTCCTACCGCATCGACCCGGGCAAGGTGAAGCCCAGCGCGGCGCCGGCCCTGTTCGAGACCAGCACGGCGCCCGACTCAGGACTTCGTAACGCCGAGATCGAACTTTCGGCGGCCCAGCTGCTCGCCAACCTTCATAAAGTGCAGAAGTCCCGCAACCTGCCGTTGGCGCCGAAAATCGTTGACAGCAAGGCCGCGCCAGGTGCACCCAACCTCGACGTCGAGATGGAGACCGGGACGGGCAAGACCTACGTCTACATCAAGACGATCATGGAGCTGAACAAGCGCTACGGCTGGTCGAAGTTCATCATCGTCGTGCCGTCCGTGGCGATCCGCGAGGGTGTGAAGAAGTCGTTCGACGTGACGGCCGAGCACTTCCAGCAGACCTACGGGACAAAGCCCCGGTCGTTCATCTACAACTCGTCGCAGCTACACGAGATCGAGCGGTTCAGTTCTGACGCCGGCGTGCAGGTCATGATCATCAACATCCAGGCCTTCAACGCCACAGGCAAGGACAACCGGCGCATCTACGACGTCTTGGACGACTTCCAGTCCCGCAAGCCGATCGACGTGATCAGCGCCAACCGGCCGATCGTCATCATCGACGAGCCCCAGAAAATCGGGGCCCCTAAGTCGCTGGAGGCACTGTCGAGATTCAACGCACTGATGGTGCTGCGCTACTCGGCCACCCACAAGGTCGAGCACACCAAGGTGCACCGGCTCGACGCACTCGACGCGTACAACCAGAAGCTCGTGAAGAAAATCGCCGTCCGTGGCATCACGGTGAAGGGCCTGGCAGGTTCGACGGCGTACCTCTACCTCGATGCCATCGAAGTCAAGAAGGGCCAGCCGCCCACGGCCCGAGTGGAACTCGAAGTCCAGACCAAGGGCGGCCCGATCAAACGGCAGCTCAAGCGCGTCACCGTGGGAACGCGGCTGCATGACCTTGCAAACGGCATTGAGGCGTACAAGGACCTTGTCGTCACCGACGTCAGTGCGATCGACGACACCATCACGCTGAGCAACGGCGACGTGGTCGTCGCTGGGCAGCTGTCGGACCGCGACGTCACCGAAGAGACCAAGCGACGCATCCAGATCCGCGAGGTCATCCGCGCGCACATCGACAAGGAACGGGAACTCTTCAGCCAGGACATCAAGGTCCTCTCACTCTTCTTCATCGACGAGGTCGCCAAGTATCGGGACTACGACCGTGAGGACACGCTGGGCGATTACGCCCGACTGTTCGAGGAGGAGTACGCCGCACTCGTCGAGGAAGTGCTCGGGGAGCTGGAGCTCGATGGCGCAACAGCGGCCTACAAGAAGTACCTCGACCGGGACAAGCCACGCGAGGTGCACCAGGGCTACTTCTCGATCGACAAAAAGAGCAAGCGCCTCGTCGACGGCGACGTTCACAAGACTGGCGACGAGAAGGGACAGTCCAAGGATGTCGCGGCGTACGACCTGATCCTGAAGAACAAGGAGCGCCTGCTCTCGTTCGACGAGCCGGTGCGGTTCCTGTTCTCGCACTCGGCCCTCCGCGAAGGATGGGACAACCCCAACGTCTTCGTCATGGGCATGCTCAAGAAGAGCGACAACAGCATCTCTCGACGGCAGGAGATTGGACGTGGGCTGCGGCTGGCCGTCGACCAGCACGGCGAGCGCATGGACAACCCGGTCACGGTTCACGACATCAACGAACTGACGGTTGTGACCGACGAGTCCTACACCGACTTCGTGGCCGGACTTCAGAAGGAGATTGCCGAGTCGCTGGCGGCACGGCCACGGAAGGCCAGCGTCAAGTTCTTCGCCGGCAAGACGATCCACACCGCTAACGGCGAGTCGGTCGTCGAGGAAGCTCTCGCCCAGGCGCTCTACAAGTACCTGGTCAAGAACGATTACATCAACGATGACGACACGGTCTCCAACGCCTACATCGCGGCCAAGGAGAACGGGACCCTCGCCGCGCCGACGTTCGATGTCCTGAAACCCGTGATTGACTTCGTCTGGCCGTTGGTCGACGCGCTATACATCGATCTGCCCGTTCCTCCAGACGCTCGAAAGCCGAAGAAGATCCCGCTCAACGAGGCGAACTTCAAGAAGAAGGAGTTCCAGGAGCTCTGGAACCGGATCAACCACAAGGCCGTCTACCAGGTCGAGTTCGACTCTGCCGAGTTGATTGGCAAGTGCGTGGCATCTCTCGACACCCACTTGAACGTCGCCGCCATGCAGTACGTCATTCAGGCCGGCCAGCAGCGAGAGTCGCTAGACGCTGACGACCTGGCCAGCGGCGCGGGATTCGACCTCTCCAAGACGTCAACGCAGACCGAGACTGTGTCCGCGGGGTCTCAGGTGCAGTACGACCTGCTAGGGGAGATCACTGAGAAGACCCAGCTCACCCGGCGCACCGCCGCTGCGATTCTTGGCCGGATCAACCCGAACACCTTCGCCAAGTTCCGCCTCAACCCGGAGCAGTTCATCACCGAAGCCGCACGCCTGATCAACGAGCAAAAGGCCACGGTCATCGTTGAGCACCTCGCGTACGACGCGCTCGAGGACCGTTTCGACACCGCCATCTTCACGGAGAACCAGAGCGCCCAGGATTTCGCGAAGGTCGGCGAGAAGCTCAAGAAGCATGTGTACGACTACGTCGTCACGGACTCGAAAGTCGAGCGGGATTTCGTCACGGAACTGGACACGAGCACGGAAGTCGAGGTGTATGCCAAATTGCCCCGCGGGTTCTTCATCCCGACCCCGGTCGGGAACTACAACCCGGACTGGGCGATCGCGTTCACGGAGGGTTCGGTCAAGCACGTGTACTTCGTCGCCGAGACGAAGGGCTCCCTCTCCACCCTGCAGCTGAAGGGCGTCGAGGACGCCAAGATCGAATGCGCCCGTAAGTTCTTCGCAGACGTCAACAAGAAGTTTGAGGGCCAGGTGAAGTACGACGTTGCCGACAACTACTCGAAGTTGATGGAACTGGTCGTGGGATGACGATGTCACGGAACTACACCAAGCTCACGATCAAGCTCCTGTTCGGGCAAGCCCGGGGGTGTGCCTACCCCGAATGCGAAACCCCTTTGATCTACGAGGGCCGCGGTCGGGAGACGGTCGTTGCCAAGATCGAGCACATTCGTTCGGAATCGCCTGGCGGGCCGCGCCACGACCCGGCATTCGCCGGCGACCTGAATGGCCCCGAGAACCTGCTCCTGCTGTGCGGCGTGCACCACAAACCTGCGGACCGCCACGACGCCATCTATTCGGTTGAGGAACTCAAGTCCTGGAAGGAAGCGCAGCGATCAGCGTCAGGACAGGGCGTTGATCTCTCAGACGCTGAGGCTGCCCGCTTCATTCAGCTCGCCGCCAACGAGCGCGCAGCCATCGAGACTCTCGCCCGGATTGGGTTCCGCCTTGAGCAAGCAGCCGCCGCGGCGGTCGACTCCCTGGGGGCGATCGACGACGAGTACCAACGGGCCCGCGAGGCGGGCTTCGCGGCGCTCGGCCCCATGTATGAAATCGACGACGAGGGAAACCGAGGAGCCCGGGTCCAGAGCAGCTTCAATCTCCCACATGCGCAGATCAGGGGGTTCCAGAAGCGGTACGCGGCCGAGGTGCAGCGACATAGGGGCGGCGCGGGGGAACTTGCGGCGCTCCTCGGTGAAGAAGTTGCAGTGATTCGAATGATGGACCCACAACTTGGTTCCCTTGCTGCCGCCGCTGTGCCGTCGGCGTCCGGAATGGTGGAACATCTCGACGCGCCAGACATCCTGGCGGAGTATCTCGGGAACTTCCGGGCAGCGCTGCAGGAGCTGTATGGCGCTGCTCGCGAGAGGTTCTAGGGCTGTGGCGAAGTTTGACGATCCTCGGCTTTCGGCGCTCAACGCCGAGGCGGGTTTCCAAGACGCTGGCATGCGGCATGCGCTGACCAGTGCACTCGAGAACGGCGAGGTCGCACGCGCCTCCTACAACGTCGGTGCTCATGTCTGGGTGGCTGCGGTGCTCACGGACCGAGCGCTGATCCTCGTCAAGGGAGCCGTGCGAGCCAAGGTCATGCGTGTCCCCCTGCCCCTCGAGATCGTCCGCGGGCCCGCGGGACCGAAGAAGGGGGCTCGGGTGCGCACCCCACTCGGGGTGAAGACGCTCTGGGGTTCCAACCTCGACGCCGACATGGCGGCCCTCCTGGCTGGGCAGGCCGGAGCGATCGCTGAACCTGTGGTGCGCCCTGTATCGGTTCTCAACAAGGTCCCGGGGGATGCGCCTCAGCTCGTCGAGACGCTGGGTGAGCACGATGCGGTCGCGCCCACGATCGAGGAGAGGAAGGTGCCTGTTCGCCTCACTCGGCGCGAGCGGTCCGAAGCCCGGCGGCGCGCTGGAAAGAAGCCCCGAAGGCCCCGTCTGCAGAAGGCTTGGGGAGCGTGGGTCGGGTTCGCGCCACCTTCGACGATTTGGGACATCTCGTACAACTGCGTGATGTGCGGGCGGGCGTTATCTAACCCCAACAGTCAGAGGCATCGGGTGGGAACGGACTGCATCAAGCGCTGGGGGTCCCAGGCGCGCAAGATTCGCAACCCGGCCCTTACCGCCTGGGAGGATCGGAAGGCGCGCGCAGGAATTGAACGTATCGGCCGTCAGGTCGAGTTCGACGCCGCATACGCGCGTCAACGAGCCGAGCACGAGGCGGCGCTGACCGCCTGGCGCGAGGTTCGAGCCGGACGCGTCTAGAACGATGAGACTTGACCGGCGAGCCCCAACTTCACGACTTCGGACCTGCCAACTCCCGCTACCTTGGCCAGCTCTCGGCGGCGGCAGCAATATCGCCGAACCGACGTCACGGCGCCGACAGGAGAGCTGACTCGTGTTCCTCATCGACGGTGCGTTGCATTGGAGCGCGTCTGATCTCACCGCCGCGGCACAATGCGAGTACGCCGTCCTCCGAACGCTTGACTACAAGCTTGGATGGGCCGACCCGGTAAAGATCAAGGAAGACGCCCTCCAGACGCACATCGCCTCACTCGGGGATCGACACGAGGAGCGGCTTCTCGAGCAGTACAAGATGGGCGGCCAAGTGTCGGTTCTCAACCACGTCGAGCCGCCTTACACGACTGCGAAGCTGGAGTTCGCGGCCGCGGCCACCGTCAATGCGTTCCAAGGCGACGTCGATGTCGTCCACCAGGCGGCATTCTTTGATGGAGAGTTCTTCGGCTACGCCGACTTCGTCGAGCGGGCAGATGACGGTTGGTTGGTCTGCGACGCGAAGCTTGCGCGCCAAGCAAAGCCCACGGCGTTGCTGCAGATCGGCGCCTATGCCGAGCAGTTGCGGCAGCTGGGGCTTCCCTTGTCAGCGACCGTCTCGTTGCTGCTGGGCAGTGGCGAGCGCGCCGACTTCCAGGTCGCCGACGTGGTGCCGGTCTTCATGGAGCGACGGGAGCGACTGCGCCAGATCCTCGCCTCGCATCGCAACGGTGGCCAAGCAACCAGCTGGGGCTCGGGCAGCGTGATCGCTTGTGGCAGTTGTGCGGAGTGCAACTACGCCGCCGAACAGAGCAACGACCTGGTCCTGGTGGCTGGCCTTCGCATGGATCAACGTCGGAAACTGCGGGCCGCTGACCTGGTGACGATGGGCGATCTCGCGGCCGCGACATCAAAGCCTTTCGGGATGGCACAGGCGACCTTTGACAAGTTGCGGGCACAAGCAACCCTCCAGTGGAATCAGGTGCAGGCAGGGGACGGTGCCCCGGTTGTATTCGAGCTGACGGGCTCCGCGCCTGAGACGCTGTCGAGGTTGCCTGGGCCGTCGGTCGGAGATCTGTTCTTCGATTTCGAGGGCGACCCGCTGTACGACGAAGGCGATCCGACGCGCGTAGGTCTCGAGTACCTCTGGGGCACCATCACGACCGACGAGACCTACCTTCCGTTGTGGGCGCACGACTCAGCTCAGGAGCGCGATGCATTCGTCACGTTCATGGAGCAGGTCGCGCAGCGACGCGTCGAGTTCCCCGACATGCACATCTACCACTACGCGCCGTACGAGACCTCTGCGCTCAAGCGCCTCGCTATGCGGTACCAGACCAAGGAGAAGGAGCTCGACGATCTGCTTCGCTCGGAAGTGTTCGTCGACCTGTACGCGACGGTGCGCGGAGCCGTCCGCGTCTCAGCGCCGTCGTACAGCATCAAGAAGCTGGAGCCCCTCTACATGGGAGACCAGCTTCGGTCTGACGATGACGACGCCGTTGGCGACGGAGGCGCCTCCGTCGTGGCATACCACGAGTACCGCGCCACGCGCACCGAAGACCCGGAGGGGGCTAAGGGGCGCCTGGAGGCACTCGCTGACTACAACCAGTACGACTGCCTCTCGACGTTGCGCCTGCGCGACTGGCTGTTGGAGCGGGCAGAAGACGCCGGCGTTCGCCACCTCATCCAGCCGCGCATCAAGGTCGTTGAGGGCGAGGAGCTCTCTGAACACGATCCAATCTTCGTCAGTCTGATGGAACGGTCCGGGCCGGAACTGCGTGCCAATCGCAATGCGGAGGAGCAGGCCTTCGCCATGTTGGCGAACGCTCTGGACTACTACCGGCGTGAGCGTAAGCAGTACTGGTGGGAGCACTTCGAGCGGCTCTCGCACCCGATCCATGACTGGTCCGACACCCGGAACGTGTTCACCGTCGAGTCAGCTGAAGTCGTCGAGGACTGGGCAGTGCCTGGAGGGCGAGCAATCAACGCTCGGCGGCTCACTCGTTTGACCGGAGATTGGGCGCTAGGCAGCACGAGCACTTCGGATGTCCAGGTGGTGTACCGGACGCCCGCGCCTCCAGGATCGTTCGGGCCCGACTCAGGGGCGTACGGCGCCGCTGGCTGCGCCGGTATTGAGGCTGACGACGAGGACCCGCGGATGATCTCGGTCTGGGAGAGTCGCAAGCTTGCCGACACCTTTGGGGACCTCCCGGTCGCACTGGTTCCCGGCACGCCGCCCAACACCGTGAAGCTCGAAGCGGCCATCAGAGAAGTCGGGGTGCACGCCGCTTCTGCGCCCTCGCTCCCGACGAGTGCAGTTCTCGACATCCTCGCCCGCCGTACGCCGCGTCTCGTCGGCGCTGGACCGCTTCCGGTCGACGGGTCGCCGCTTGAGAACGTCGTCGCTGCCCTTATTGGCATGAACGACTCGTACGTCGCCATCCAAGGGCCACCCGGAACCGGCAAGACCTACACCGGGTCGCGGGTGATTAAGGAGCTGGTGGAGCAGCACGGCTGGCGAATCGGAGTGGTGGCGCAGTCGCACGCCGTTGTCGAAAACATGCTCGCCGGCATCGTGAAAGCAGGGCTCGATCCAACCTCGGTCGGGAAGGGAAAGACCAAGAGTGACAACCCATCGTGGATGCCATTGACCAACGTGGCTGCGTTTCTCGACGAGCACGCCGCGGCTGGTTGCGTCGTTGGTGGCACGGCCTGGGACTTCGCCAACGACAACAGAGTCGCACCAGGCAGCCTTGACCTGTTGGTCATCGACGAGGCCGGCCAGTTCTCCCTCGCTCAGACGATCGCCGCCTCCGTCGCCGCTTCCCGGATCCTTCTCCTCGGAGACCCCCAGCAGCTGCCCCAGGTCAGCCAGGGCACCCACGCCGAGCCGGTCGATGAATCCGCTCTGGGTTGGCTCATGGAGGAACACCCGACCATCCCGGCGGACCGCGGCTACTTCCTGGCCGAGTCGTATCGGATGCATCCCGACCTCTGCAACCGCGTCTCGGTTCTCTCCTACGAAGGCCGGCTCAATGCAGCGCCCGCCGCATCCGAGCGATCGCTCGACGGCATCCCCTCCGGCCTCCATGTCGTCAATGTCGATCACTCGGGCAACCGCACCGAATCATTTGAGGAGGCCGCGGAGATAGTGGCGCTGGTGCGCGCCAGTATCGGTGCCCAGTGGTCTGACCCCGACGATCCTTCGACCCCGCGTCCGCTCACCGCCTCCGACTTCCTGGTCGTCGCCCCCTACAACGCCCAGGTTGCAGTCATCCACGACGCGCTCGCGAGGGCTGGTCTGGGTGCTGTGCGGGTGGGAACCGTCGACAAGTTTCAAGGTCAGGAGGCGCCCATCGCGATTGTCTCGATGACAGCGTCCTCGCACGGTGATGTTCCTCGCGGGATGGGCTTCCTGCTCAACCGCAACAGAGTCAATGTCGCCATCTCACGTGCTCAATGGCGAGCGATTCTTGTTCGCTCTGAAACTCTCACGGCCTTCATGCCGAGCAGTGCCCACGGTGTGCTCGAACTGGGCGCGTTCATCGGGTTGTGTGGCACCCCCGCGCTGGGGTCGCCGCCGGCCGTCAGTTCGGATCTGTGTGATTAGGTAGTTCGTTGCGTCGGGCGTTCTGACTAAGGTTCTGACCTATGGGGGAAACGTACGGTCGTCGCACGACGACATTCCTTGGTCGATCCTGGGCCAGTGGATCTTCCATCCCGACTTCCGTCCACGACCTGTCGTCGTACCCACCATCGCTTCCCGGAGCGGCAAGTGCCCTTTGACAACACGCTGCCCCCAGTAGGGGATTGGCCCATCGACGCGATTCGCGGGCATTTGGCTCGCTGGCAGCCTAGGTTCACCGACGTCGACCTCGACACGATCGAGGCCGAGATGGCTCGCCTTGGCATCACCCGAATCCAGGCGAGGAGCGGGAGTGATGTGCGGCTCCGCAATGCCTACAACCGACCAGATCAGAACCTCATGACGGTGACGAGAAGCGCGGTCGAATACCCAGACGGCGCCGAGCCGTCCGCCGACGGCAGCCCGGAGCCTTACGACTGGCAAGGGCACCGCCGGTGGAGGTTGTATCTGTCGCCTGCAAGGGGCAGGGGCGCGTCCAACTACTCCAAGCCAGTCGTCTCGACAGCCGTGGCCATCACTCCAGAGACAGGTCCAACTGTGCAACTCCTGCGCCTTCTTCAGTCGGCTAAGAACGTAGTCCTTGAGGGGGTGCCGGGAACGGGCAAGACGTTCGCAATCCAGGACCTCGCCAGGATGTGGCCGGCGGCAACGGGGAGGGAGCTCGTGCCGTTCGGAGAGGCCCCCTATCTCGCGACGGTGATGCACCCGTCGACCTCGTACGAGGATTTCATCGAGGGGATGCGCCCCACCTTGCCGGAGTACATCGAGGGGACCACCTGGTACTTCGACCAGTCCGCTGCTGGATCGGGTGAGTTCAAGATCGATGACGGCTTCTTCCTGCGGGCCTGCCAGGTTGCCGTCCGAGATCCAGATCGTGATGTCCTGGTCCTGCTTGACGAACTGAATCGCTGCAACATCCCGAGCGTGCTGGGCGACCTCCTCCTGACGCTTGAGGCTTCGCGGAGGGCCGAGTTTGTGGGCGACGATCCGGCAGCTGCGACTGCTGAACATTGGAGTACCCAGGTCGAGGTGACCCTTCCGTACTCGCGACGAAGGTTCTTCGTTCCCGACAACCTCTACGTGTTGGCGACCACCAACACCACCGATAGGTCGGTCGCGCCGATCGATGCGGCAGTCCGTCGGAGGTTCCATTTCGTACGACTGGAGCCTGACTTCGACGGCCCACGGTCAAGAGCCGCCGATAGGTTGGCCGGTCCGGCGCGGCATCTCCAAGAAGCGTCAATCGAGAGGCTCGCGCACCTGAACGAGCACGTGCTCATGCCCTGTGTCGGGCCAGACGCGATGCTGGGCCAGTCCTATCTCTACTCACTCGAGTCTCGACTCGAAGCGACAGATTCGAATGAGGCCGCGGTTCGCAGTGCGGTAGCCGAGGTCTGGCGCTATCAGTTGCTCCCTCAATTGATCGACGGTCTACGTTCGTTTGGGGCTGAGGACCTGCTTGAACTGAGTAGCCGTGCAGAGTGGCTGGCTGATCACGTGGACGCGACCGTTTCGACACAGGCGGCTGCCGCGCTCGACGAGTTCGCCGCCTTCCTGAGCGAGATTGGGCTAGCTGTCCAAGTCGGCGGCACCGGGCTTGCCCGTGGTGCCCGGGTCGTCGACGCCGACGCGGTCTCACCGCAGCCGGAGATCGAAAACGACCTCACCGGTGACGCTGATGAGGCCCTTGCTGGCGAAACAAGCGAGTTCTGAGGGATGTCCCTGTCCTTCGCGGCGTCGCCGATGGGCAAGCGAATCGGGATCTCGGTTGCGTCGGTCGGCGACCGGCAGTTGGTGGTCACCGTTTCTCCGAAGGCATGGCGTGAGGACGCGACGCGTCAGCAGTTTCTGACCAAATTGAGCCCGGGAAGTACCGAGCTCGCCCTCTTTGAGGGCGACCGGGTCCACTTCAGCGACCCAGATGCCGAGACGGAAGCGACCGCAGTAGCGGCGCTGCGAGCGAGCCGAAGCGGGACAGGCCTGTGGAAAGACGGTGACTCCTTGCTGGTTCCGGACGTCCCCATGAATTTCCCGGGCGAGAATCCCGCAAGTTCGCGTCCGGCCCCAGAATCGACCGCGCACTTGTTGCGACTGTTCCAACGTATCGAACTCTTCCGTTCGACTTCGGACAGCCCGTTTGTTCGAGAACGGAACTCTTCGCTCTACCGACCGCTCGCGGTTCGACACTTTCTCGACGAGGTTGAAGCGCGCCTGCATCAAACCCGACGCGGATATCGCCGTATCACAGAAGACCGCTGGACGGTCCGCGGTCGGGTCAAGGCCTCTAGTGTTGGCCTCAACCGAGCCACGGGCGGCACCAAGGTCACGTGCACGTACGACGAACTCACGGAATCGACCCAGTTGTTGGGTGCCATCGTGACGGCCCTCGAGCTGATCGCTGAGGGGCACGGTCCGAGCTCCCTGCTTCCGAAGCCTTTCAACGAGAAGCGCTTGCGCAGCGATGCGGTCCGCCTTCGGCGGGCACTCGAAGCGGTCGAAGCTCTCCCGCTGAGCACCGTGTTGAACACCTTGACCCGGCTACGTCCGACGAGGCTCGATCAGCCGTGGCAAACGGCGTTGCGGTTGGCCGGTGTGGTGATTCGGGGCGGAGCGCTGGTCGCGAAGGCCGGCCGCGACCGTCAGACTCAGGCGGTCGAGCTTTCGGTGCCGACCGACAAGGTCTGGGAGTCGATCGTGAATCAGGCTTTGAAGCGCGCCGGGATCGGTCAGGTTCTCGACCAAACGGAGCAGTCGGCTAGGTTCGATCTCAACCGTGACCCGTGGGTCTCAAGACCGGGGGGAACGGAAGCGCTAGGCCGTCCCGACAACGTTGTCTTGCGGGCCGACTCGACGGTAGTCGTTGACGCAAAATACAAGCTGACTGACCAGCCGTCACTCGCCGACCGCTACCAGATGTTTGCCTACTCGCATCTTGTGCGGAGCGGGCGCCGGCCTGTGGGTTCGGTAGTCCTCGTGTACCCAGGTTCAGGCGCAACCACAGTCCAATATCGTGGCCGAGACACTGCGGACGATGCAGTTCGACTGGTCAGCGTGCAGCTCCCGTTTCCGGCTCCTTCGGACGTGGCGACGGCACACCTTTGGGACGGTTACCTCGGTCGGGTCTCGAAACGTCTCGCGGAACAGGCGGACCCGTCGATCTGATTCATCAAAGGACCTGTGCGCGAGCAAGGTCCCTCCTGTGGTCGAGGCGACGAAATCCCGGTTGCACAAGGTCGCTCTGCGAAGCCGGGGACGGGACTGCCCACGAGTGGGTGATTTGAGGCCTGCCCTGCCGTCGGAGGCGATGGCCGAGTTCCGTAGGACGGTCACGTTACCTTGCTGATCGCGGTGATCGGATGACGAAGGGGGCCGACATGGACGAGGTCAGGCCAGAGGCAGCGGGCAGGGCGCTGGACGAGGTGTGGGGCGAGCTCGAGGCAGGGCTGGCGGCCTACCTTCGCCAGATGACGGACCCGAGCGAAGGGGACCACCTCGTCCTCGAGCTTGCCGATGCGGACCCGGCCGGCCGCGGATGTCCGCCGTATGCGCAGTTCGCGGCGTTCGACGACGGCACGATGTTGCGCGCCGAGATCTCTGGCAACGCCTACGTGCTGCCGCAGTACGCACTCGACGACGCTGGCTCCGCGTTCTTGCGGGGAGCGGGTTGGCAGGGCAATGAGGACGACGAGGTCGGTGAGCACAACTGGTACGTCGAGGTCCCGCTCGCCGACGCCGGCAGCGTCGCGCACCAGGTCGTGTGCGTGCTGCGCGCCCACTTCGGGATCGCGCACCCGCAGCTCCTGACCTACAACGCGTGGGGACCGGCCGCCGCGGGGGCGTCTGTCCTCGGGATATGCGCGACTCGCGACGTTCCGGTCGACGCACCGCAGCCGCCGAAGCAGAGGAAGCCGGGGCCCCGGCCCAAGAAGAAGGGTCCGCGGCTGGTCGAGCCGGCCAACCGGGACGAGCTGTTCGAGGCAGTGGGCCAGGCGCTCGCGGGCATATGCGACGAAGCTCCGGACGTCGATGACGAAGGCGACTTCTTTCTCGAGCACATGGATCAGTTCGTCCGGGTCAGGGTCCGCCACGACTCGCCGACCGTCGAGATCGTGGCGCGCGTCGCCCACGACGTGCGCTCTCGACGCGACACCGCGGTCGAGCTCGGGATCCTCAACCGCGACAACCCCTGGGTGCGATGGACGCTGCGCGACCGAGCGATCTGGCAGCAGGTCGCCGTACCCGGTCTCCCGTTCGTTCCGCATCACCTCGCCCAGCGGTTGGATGGGTTCCTCACGGCGATGGCCAACACTCGGGACGACCTCGCACTGCGCACCCGAGCGAAGGTGGGATGACCTTGAACCTGACGACCGCACAGAACGACCGCGCTGCCGGCGTCCTTCTCGCCGCCGCCGCGGGCGATGCGCTCGGCGTGCCCTACGAGTTCGCCACACCGCCCGCGCCTGGCGTCGAGGCGGCGATGACCGGGGGAGGACTCGGGAACTTCGCGCCCGGCGAGTGGAGCGACGATACGGCGATGGCCGTCGCCATCGCCCGCGTCGCTGCGACCGGAGCCGACCTCACGACGCAGGCGGCGCTCGATCAGATCGCCGACGGCTTCCTCGAGTGGTACGACGGTGGTCCTGCCGACATCGGCATCCAGACCAGCTCGGTGCTCTCGGCGACCCGGCTCCGCCTCGACGCCGGTGAAGTCGGCCTCGCTCGGGTGATGATCGAGGAGGCCGCTGCCTATACCGCTGCCCGGTCGCATTCGGCCGGCAACGGTGCGCTGATGCGGACCGCGCCCGTCGCGCTTGCTCACCTCGATGACCGCGACGAGCTCGCGCGTGCCGCGCGCCTGGTGGCCGAACTGACCCATGCCGACCCGCTCGCCGGGGACTCGTGCGTGCTGTGGTGTGAGGCGATCCGGATCGCCGTGCTCGAAGCACGGTTCGAGGTCGCCGCCGGACTCGACCTGCTTCCCGACGACCGCCGCGATCGATGGCGGGCATGGCTCGAAGACGCCCTCGACCTCGACCGCAACCGCGGCGAGCGGGTGCCGGGGGAGCGGTTCCGGCCGAACGGGTTCACCGTCACCGCGCTCCAGGCTGCCGTCGCGGCGATCGTCACCACCGATGTGCCCCAAGAGATGTCCGCCCGCCACCTCCAGCTCGCGCTGCACAACGCGGTCCGGATCGGCGACGACACCGACACGGTCGCAGCGATCGCAGGCGGGCTGCTTGGAGCGCGGTGGGGCGCGAGCGCCGTACCGCTGTCGTGGCGGCATGCCGTTCACGGCTGGCCCGGCCTTGATGGCGCTGACCTCGTATTGCTCGCTGCGCGTGCACGAGGAGATGCCTTGGCTCCCACCTATGACGTCGCAGAGCTCTTCTTCGCCTGCGTCATTGCCTTCCGGGACAAACCTGCCCCTGCTGGCACCTACGACCATCGGCTCGCTCGATGCGCGGCGCTGGCAGGTGCGTTCGGGCTCCAGGTCGTGCCCGCGCCGCGCAGGGATCTCCACCTGGTCTGGCTGTCTCCGCAGGGCAAGCCGCTCGACGACCACGCGATGTTCCAGCAGCGTGCGATGGTCGACCTGCTGATTGCCTGCGAACGTGCGCACGGAGAGCTGATCAGCCCGTTCCGCGAGTTCCAGGAGGCCCCTGACAACGTCATCGCGCTGTACCGGCGGTTCGGCGGCTCCCTCAATGAGTTCGGTGAGAAGGGCGATAGCGAGGGGTTCGCTCGGACGCTGCAAGAGCTCACCTTGGCTGACGCCGCTGCCGCGTGGGGGATTTCGGAGGGCGCTACGGTGCCGATCGACGAGGTCGAGCGGGCGGTCGAACGCCTCCGGGAGCAAGCGTGACCAGGGCAAGATTGGTGATTGTGCGAGCAGACGACAGAAGGGGCGACGAGTGAGCGGCCAGAAGCGGTTCAACCTCCTCAACTTGATCGACGCGTGCGAGGAAGCGTTTGAGTCCCGCCACGCGGACGACGTGGAGAGTGAGGGGCGGATTGCCCGGTGTGGGGCCATCGCCCGTGAGTTCGGGCTGCTGGTCCTGCCCGACGTGCCCAAGACCCGGATTCCGATGGTGCAGCTGGTGCTGCCGGGACCGCGGCGAGACGACGACCTCCTGGGCTACCTCCTCGGCGACTGTCTCCGTGCTCGGCGCGGCTGGCACAGCCCGTTCGAGGGCATGTCGGAGGGCACCGAGAGCATCATCGCGATGTACCAGCGCTTCGGGGCCCGCCTGAACGAGGCCTTGGCAGAGAAGGATCAGAAGGAATTCAGGCTCGTGCTGGACGAGATGCTGGTCGCCATCGTGGCTCAGATATGGCGCCTGGACGAGCGCGCGACGGTCGAGGTCGACTTCCTCGGACCTCGAGCAGAGGCCCCGGCTGACTTCTACTGATTGTGGAGCACGGTCGTAGCCGCGTCGGCACAATGGCCGCTGTTCGCCGAGGACGATCGAGGGGATGACAACGCGCGATGAGTGAATGGTCCGACGCGCCGCGCTTCGCGACCGCCTCTGAGCGCGACGTCTGGCAGCAGTTGCGCGACACCCTCCCCGACGACTGCCTGATCCTCGCCAACCTTCGGCTCACCGACGAGCTCAAGGACCACGAGGTCGACCTGCTGGTCCTGTTGCCCGACGTCGGATGCATCGTGCTCGAGGTCAAGGGGGGCAGCGTGTGGACGACCACCGCCGACCGTGGCGACGTTGCCTGGTGGTCCCGCTCAGGTGGCAAGGAGCGTCGCATCCACCCCGTCGACCAAATACGCGACGGGAAGCACGCGCTGCGCCACTACGTAGAGAACGATCCGCGCTGGGGCAGCCGCGGGCCGGTCGCATGGGCCCACGGCGTCGTCACGCCGTACTCCGAGTTCGACGCCGACTTCCAGCTTCCCGACCTGCCGCGATGGTCGCTCCACGATCGCAACGACGTGGCCGATCTGGCAGGGCGAGTGCATCGCAATGCCCGACGCATGACCCAGGGTCGTCGTCCGCCCACCGGCGACGACGTCGACCTGATCGCCGAGATCCTCGGTGGCCGCCTGCATGCTTCGTACGACGTCAACGCCGAGGCCGACGACCGGGCCGCGACATCTGACCGGCTCACCCAGGAGCAGGCGACCATCCTGGGGGTGACGCGGCTGATCAACCGGGTCGAGATCCGCGGGGGAGCGGGCAGCGGGAAGACGGTGCTAGCGCTGCGGCAGGCGAAGGAGCTGAGCCTCGGGATGCGGGGCAAGAAGGCCGAACGAGTTGCCCTGCTCTGCTATTCGATCGGGCTGGCCGAGCACTTCAAGCGCGTCACTGCGACCTGGCGCCGGCAGGAACGGCCGGCGTTCGTCGGGACGTTCGAGGAGCTGGGTCGCACCTGGGGTGCGCCGAGCGGCACCCGCGAGGACAGTGCGTTCTGGGAGGAGGAGCTGCCCGCCCTCATGGCAGGCCTCGCCGCCGAGCTGCCGGACGGAAAGCGTTTCGACTCGATAGTGGTTGACGAGGCGCAGGACTTCGCCGACAACTGGTGGCAGCCGCTACTGCGCTCGCTGCGGTCCGACGAGGACGGCGGGATCTACGTCTTCTCCGACGAGCACCAGCGGGTGTTCAGCCGCTTCGGTCGGCCGCCCGTCCAACTCGTGCCCCTCGTGCTCGACCACTGCCTGCGCAACACGCGCCAGGTGTTCGAGGCCTTCGGATCGATGGCTCCCAGTCGCATGTATGCACGTGGCGGGGACGGCCCCGACGTCACGTTCGTCCCCTGCGAGACCGAGGACGCGATCGACGTCGCGGACCTGGAGGTGCTGAAGCTGTTGGACGAGGGGTGGCGCGACGGCTCCATCGCGCTCATCACGACCGGCCACCGCCACCCCTCCCAGGTCGACCTGGTCGAGGGCCTCGGCCACGAGCGCTACTGGGACGCCTACTTCGCGCAGGAGGACGTCTTCTTCGGGCACGTGCTCGGCTGCAAGGGCCTCGAGCGGCCGGCTGTCGTGCTGTGCCTCAACGAGGACGGCAACCGTGATCGTGCCCGCGAGCGGTTGTATGTCGGGATGTCGAGGGCGACCGACCGGCTGGTCGTGGTCGGCGATCCGGACGTCGTACGGCGGGTGGGTGGGCCGGAGGTGGCCCGGCGGCTGGGTGCCTGAGGCCGCGCGCATCGAAGGGTGACGTCAGCGGTCGCACTCGCCCTCGGGGTGCTCCATCCAACAGCTCTGGCACACGGGATGGCGGGAGGGCTCGGGCTTGGCTGAGCCGCCACCGCTGCCGGCGCGCGATGTCTTGTACACGTGGCCTCCGTGGGACTCCAGGTACACGCTTCCCGGTCGAGTGCGGCCATCCGCGTAGTAGATCGTGCCTGGCGCGACTGACATCAGCACAGTGCCGGCTTCGTCCAGGACGTTGACGCCGCGGTTGTAGCCAGACTGGTAGTACTCGAACTTCACGCCGCCGAACGCATCGATGTCTTCGTCGATCACTTCCCGGTCACGGGAGTTCCACAGCGGATTGAACTTGATGAGCTGGGCGCGCGTCATCGCATCGCCGGTTCGCAGGTCCTTCACGGCGTGATCGTCCCAGCCCCGTCCGACAAATCGGCCTAGGTGCCGGCCGACATGCGTGTCCCAGCCGGGTCGAGGCCGGCCTTCCGTCGGACGTACCTCCTACCTTCACCTTCCCGGACGGTGGAGGAGGTCCCGATGCTCGACGAGCTGTTCGCGATGGACGGATCACCGGGATCCGCGCAGGTCACGAAGAACGAAGCGCGGGCGTCGATCGATGCCCTCGTGTCCGAGGCCTGGCAGTACAAGCGGAGTGCCGACTTCCGCGACCTGCTGGAGTTCGTCGGGAAGTTCCGTTTCCAGGCGCCGTTCAACGCGCTGCTGCTCCACATCCAGCGGCCGGGAGCGTCGTTCGTCGAGACGGCGCAGCGTTGGCGGGACCGCTACGGGCGCCGGGTGAAGCCGGGGGAGCGGCCGCTGATCGTGCTGTGGACCTTCGGGCCGGTGATGTTCGTGTACGACGTGAGCCAGACCGAGCCCGACGGAGATGCGCCCGTCCTGCCGCTCCGGGTGGCGATGCCGTTCGCGATGCCACCGATGGTGGGCGTCGAGCAGGCGCTGGTCTCGACGATCGACAACGCCAAGCTCGACCGGGTGCGGGTCACCGCGGCGCCGTCGGGCTCGCTGTCCGCCGGGTGCATCCGGGTGTCGAGCGGCGCGACCCAGCCGGTGCAGGTGTCGAGGCGCCCGCCCGTCGTGGAGAACTGGCCCGTGCGCTACGAGATCGAGCACAACGAGACGTTCTCGCCGAGCGAGGTCTACGCGACGATCGCGCACGAGCTCGGGCACCTCTACTGCGGCCACCTCGGCACGCCGAACCCCAAGTGGTGGCCGGACCGGCGGCACCTGCCGGAGGCGGTGCGGGAGTTCGAGGCCGAGGCGGTGGCGTTCATGGCCTGCCGGCGGATCGACCCCGACGCCGTCCTCCCTCCGCACCTGGCGCAGTACCTCGAGTGGCCAGAGGTCCCCGAGGGCGTCAGCCTCGACCATGTCGTGCGCGCGACCGGCCGGGTGGTGGACATGGCCAGCAAGCGTTTGCCGCGACGGAAGGACAGCTGATGGACGAGGCCTGGGACTATGTCGAGAAGGCGTGGGCCAGGTGGACGGCGGGCCTCGCCTATGCATTCGACCACCTGACCAACGGTCGCGCCCTGTTCATCTACCCGGAACCCGAGCCCGACCAGCTCTATCCCCTCCGCGGGCCGAGCATCCGGATCATGCGGTGGGGTGGTGGGGCGCCGATCGCGATCGAGCGGGACCCGCGCGAGGACCCGACCGGAACCGAACACGCCAGGATCCGGTCCTACCGCGTCGACCCCGGGCAGGAGCACGAGGTGGCGCAGCAGCTCACCGACGCGGTCCGGTTCCGCTTCGGGTGTGTGCACCCCAGCTTCGTCCGCTTCGGTGGGGTGGAGGTCGGTGCCGACGCCGACCTCTGGGTCCGCGAGGTCATGATGAGGCTGACGACCGCTTCGATCCGCTACGCCCAGCTCAGGCAGCCCACCGCGCGGTGGTCGCCGTACGCCGGCGACCAGCCGAGCCTGTTTTCCCAGGTCGACCTCGACCCGAGCACGCCGACCCTCTGGGACTAGTCGGAGGAGCACCACTCATGGCCGCAGGCGATGCAGTGGAGGTCCGGGTCACGTCCAGGGCCGATGAGGCAACCGCCAGCCATGACGTTCGGTGGCCACGACGTCGAGAAGGTCGGGAACCCGTAGAGGATCGCCAGCACATCGGTGGATCCGCACGACTCGCACGGCGGCAGCACGAGCGGCTCGGGTTGCGGGCGCGCCGCACTTTCCGGATCCGAGTTCATGAGGCGAGTGAACTCCGCACGTCCGACGGAACCGCGCGGAGCTGGTTCGGACGACGGGCTCACTCGGTCATGGGCGCCACGCCAACCCGCGCCACCGCGCGCCGGCGGATTCCCTCCAGTGGCCGAGCCCAGCAGCCCGGTCGACCAGGTCCTCCACTGCTTCGAGGCCGCGCAGGATCTCGCGGTCAGTAGCCCGCTCGGAGACGCTGACGCGCAGCCCTTGAGTGTCGTGCTCGATCAACTCCAGGATCGCTTGGTCCAGGTGCATCTCGTCTGGCGCGACGTCTCGGACGACCGTGATGCCGTCGGCAGCGAGCCCTGCGATGCGCCGTCGGATGCGGCGACGTACACGCTCGGCTTCCCGATCGTGGCGCTCGCGAGGGCAACCATCGAAAGGCCCGACCTGCGCAGCCCGGCCCAGGACGACGGCGTGGACGGTGACCATCGAGCACTGCGTGCAGCGGAGCCACCGGCACGAAGGGTCGAGGACGCCGCGGCCGGCCGCCGTCGCCGGTCGTCTGCCGCGGTACGACGCGGCAACCGTCCGAACTGCTCCGCACTGGCAGCAGAGCGCGGTGATCCTCGGACGGCCTGGTCGTGTGTCGTCCGCGCTCACAGGCGCACCCAGCTCAGGCCGTTCCATATGTCGGCGCAGGTGACGCAGTCGTCGGCCTGTGCCTCCGTCGTCTCCTCGACCTCGGCGGGATCGAGCCTCGGCACGAGCTCGACGACCCCGCAGTAGGCGCGAGCCCGCCCACCGATTGCGGCGGCGGCCCGGTAGTCGTCCACAGGGAAGAGGTGGGTGCGTGATCGCCGGTAGTCCGAGGTCGGCGACGGCGTCGGACAGGTAGAAGCGTCGGAGTCGCGCTGCGGTTGGCGGGCGGTAGAGGATGTGTTCAAGGTCTGGGTGCCCTTCTTGCACTCGGTCCTAGGCCCCGGTCGGTGTTGCCGCACCGGCTGGGGCCGCCTTCGGATCTCGAAGGATCGGCCCGATTCTCGCGTTGAGCTCCGACACCCTTTGGGCACCCCGGGCCTCTATCCACAGCAGGCTGGGCGAGACAGTCCTCGCGACCCACAACGGGGGAGGTGGTTGCTTCAGAAGGTCCGGGCGTGGATGAAGTCTCCGCTGACGGGGTCGATCAGGACCACGAAGCGTGATGGCGCCGGAGTGGGAATCCGGTCGTCGGACTTCGACCGCGGATCGTAGGCGCCGACCAGCGGAACCTCGACCGAGTCGAACACGAGCACCCACGCCGGGAGGCGGTCGATCTTCAGGTCGATGTCACTCGGCTTGGTGACGTCTGACTGCCGCTCGCTGCCGTAGCCCTTGATCGTCAGCGTCATCAGCTCGGCTTGCTCCGGGTCGCCGGTCACCATGCCGGGGAACTCGTTGTGAGCGACGCGGATCACTTCTTGCAGCCCCGTCAGTTGGCCGGCGTCGGCGTCGGCGTCGGCGTCGGCGTCGGCGTCGGCGGGCGCGGGCAGCGCCGCTTTGGCTGACGTCCGATGCGTGACGCTTGCCATCGAAGGGATGGGAGCCAGTGGAGTGGCGACGGACAGAACGGCTGCTGCCAACAACGATGATCGGTTCATCAGTCCCCCCGGATTGGCTGACGATCAAATTCAGATTGGGACAGTCATAATGTCGCGACGCTCGACGTCAGTCAAGGATCGCGAGATGCGCTCGTCCGACGGCACTGCCGGTCTGCCCGACCGCCCCCGCCCGGTGGCTAGCCTGGGCTCCATGCCTTCAGTCCTCATCACCGGCGCCTCTCGCGGCATCGGCCGCACTACCGCTCTCCGCCTGGCCGCGTCCGGTTGGGACGTCTACGCCGGCGTACGACGGACCGAGGACGGCGACGAGCTGCGCAAGGAGAGCTCGAGGATCACCCCGGTCGTCGTGGACGTCACGGACGCGGAGCAGGTCGCGGCTCTCGCCGCGCAGGTGCCCACCCTGGACGCACTGGTCAACAACGCTGGTGTCGCGGTCATGGGCCCGCTGGAGGGCCTGCCGATCGAGGACGTACGACGGCAGCTGGAGATCAACGTCATCGGCCAGGTCGCGGTGACCCAGGCTCTGCTTCCGCGACTGCGCGCCTCACGCGGCCGGATCGTGTTCACCTCCTCGCTCAGCGGCCGCGTCGTGACGCCGCTGACGGGTGCCTACAACGCATCGAAGTTCGCGCTCGAGGCTGTCGCCGACGCGCTGCGCATGGAGCTGCGCCCGTGGGGGATCAAGGTCTCGCTCGTCGAGCCCGCCCAGGTCGCGACCGACATCTGGCACAACGCGGCCGACGACCTCGACCAAGCAGAGGCCTCGATGACTCCCGCCGCGCGGGACCTCTACCGCGACCACTTCGCCGGCTTCCGCAAGACCATCCCGCTCTCCCAGAAGCTCGCCGCTCCGGTCGACGACGTCGCCCGGTCCATCGAGAAGGCGCTGACCGCCCGCCGCCCCCGCGCCCGGTACGTCGTCGGGATTGGCCCCCGGGCGCAGCTGGTGATGACCGGCGCCTCGCCGACGGCCGTCCAGGACGCGGTGCTCCGCAAGGCCCTGGGAGTTCCGTCGCGGCGCTGAGCGAGCTGGGCGCTTTTCTGGTTCGACGTGGCTGTCTGGTCCGTCGGGATGGCGGTGCAGAAGTAGGCTCCGGCGTACGACGGCAGGACCGGTACGACGCGCTACGCCGAGGCCGTCGTGAGGCTGGCGACGATGTTGGCGAAGATCGCGTCCCGGACCTCCGGGGCCTGACCGAGCTGACGGGCCCGGCGAGCGGCGAGCGCGAGGCGGTCGGCGACCTCGTTGAGCGGGTGGCCGCTGTGGCCCTTGACCCAGGTGAGGGTGACGTCGCGGTGGGGGAGGAGCTTCGCCAGCTCTGCGGCGACCACGCCGGCGCCGAGCGGCAGGTGGCCGACGGCGCCATCCCGCTGGAGGGTCTGGACGACCTTGATCGCGTCCCGCGAGTCGACCAGCAGGTGCACTGCCTGGTCCGACGGCAGGGAGGCCAGCGCCATCTTGATCGCGCCGAGCTCGGCCGTGAGGGCGCAGGCCGGGCCGGCGAGCTTGGCCTTCGCGCGGAAGTCCCCGGTCTCGGAGACCCACGCCATCCCCATCCCGCGGCGGCCGCACGATCCGTCGGTGGCGACTGTCAACCGGCGACGGGAGGCGTCGGACACCGCCGGCGGCGTCACGAGATCCGACGCCGCGTCGTACGCCCGGACGCCGAGCGACCCGATCTGGACATAGACCCGGAGCCAACTGACGTCGACGAGAGCGGCGCGTACCGACTGAGCCTGGTCGTCGGTGTCGAGGGTGAGGTGCAGCTCGGTCGGCTGGCCGCCCGCCTCCCCGATCGCGCGACCGATGGCGTGGGCGACGGCCTGCTCGACAGTGCCCAGGAAGCGGTTGGCCACCGGGTCGGCGCCGTCGTCGGCGACGGCGAACGCGATCCCCTTCGGGCCGGTGGCTACCGCGACGCCGACGCGACGAGCCGAGAAGCTGGGGTGCTTCCTGACTGCTACGCGGGCCATCGGTTCCATGGCCGGATTAGGTCACGAACCTCCGACGGAACCACGACACCTACGCGCGGCTGCAGCGCTCCTCGATCGCAGCGAGGACAGCCAGCTCCTTCTTGTTCGGCTGCCCGTCGACGGCGGTGATCCGCCGTACCGCGTCGGCGACGCGCTCCGGTCGCCCTGCTCGACCTCGAGCTCGCGCCGCGATCACGCCGGCTAGTGCTCCGGCTCCGCGTCCACGAGCGTGCAGAACAGCAGGCAGTGCTCGTCGTCGGCATCCACGGTCGTCATACTCGCTTCCTCGAGGTCGACCGCGTCGCCTGGGTTGCCGGTCACGTAGACGATGCGCTCGACGTGCCAGCGGTGATCAGTGCCGTGCAGCTCGGCTGCGCGATGGGTCCAGGACGACGTCGGCCAGCCGTTGAGGCTGAGGCTCAGGTCGACAGAGACGAGGTCACCGGTCGAGAAGTCGCCGGCGGTCTCGCCGGGTCGAATCCACCGCAATGCCCGCAGAGCGCCCAGGTCGAGCACGACGGCATCGGTCGCGTCCAACACCCGAGCGATGGCGCGATAGCGGTTGCCTTCGATGTGCTCGACCCGCGGGCTGCTGTCGGGTTCGACGCTGGTCGGCGTCGAACGCTGAACGAACTCCACGGACGCCACGAGCTCGCCACCGACGCGGACCGGCCAGTACTGCCCGTCCCAGACCTGCCACCCCTCATACATCAGGACGACAGTGCCCGCCGGGACCTCGGGTCGGCTCATGCTCACACTCCACGATGCTAGGTGGACGGCCGACCGTACCGACTGCGCAAGCGCTGTTGGTCCTCAACGGAGAACCGATGGAACTCGCGATCGCTCACGGTGAACACGTACAGCTCCTCGGCCGCGGCGCCGACGGCCCAGTCCATCAGGTCGTCGAAGGTCCCGAAGCGAAATTCAGATCGCTCTTCGTGGGCGTACTCCACGGTGCAGGACCAGGTTGGATCCGGCGAGAGGTCGGGGAGGTCGAGGTCAGCGAGCTCGGCCGGGTCCGCCGGCTGGAACCACGCTCGCCCGACGAGCAGGGTGCCTACCAAGGGGGGGGTGGTCCCTTCCTCTGTCGGTCCTAGAACTGACCGTCCAGCTCGGCCTCGACCTGCTGGAGTGATCGGCGCCGCCAACTGGTGGTGCCAGCGGCGTCCGGGAAGGAGAGCGCCTGCGGGTGCCATCCCGACAACAGGACGGCGTCGGACGGCACGCCCCGGCGCAGTCCGATGACGTCGATGCCTGGAGCCTTGTCGGGGATGAACATGGGGCCGGCCATCACGACGACCGGCGTTCCAGCGGGGATCGCCTTCGCGAACTCGGCGACCGGTGTGACGGTGGAGGGTCCGCCGTCGTCGGGCACCCCCTCCTGCTCGGCCCCGCGGGACAGGGCGAGGTAGAGGTAGCCGTCGTCGTCAGCGGCGGACCCGTCGTCCTTCCACAGGTGCGTCACCTCCACCTGCATCACGACGGAGTAGTCGCGGATGTCGTAGCCCTCCTGGTCGCTTCCGCGTTCCAGCACCTCATATCCGTCGGTGAAGCCGACGACCTTGCCCGATGCGACGACGGCGCGATCGCGGGCCATCTCGCTCGGGCTGCCGTACACGAAGGCGTTGCCCTCGCCGCCGGCTCGCTCGAAGACCGATGTGTCGACTGGGTCCTGGGTCGGAGCAACGGTGTCTCTCGCTGGCGACGAGTGAGTGGACATCTCGCCTGAGCAGGCTGACGCCCCCAGCAGGAGTGCCGTGCCCACCACGAAGGCGGCAGCATCTTGTCGTCGCGCCATGTCGATCGCCTCGTTCTCGAGATCTCAGAAGTGCCGGTTGAAGTGGAAGTTGATGTGGTGACGCCCGTAGGACTTCGTCCATTCCTCGCCGCCGTCCCACAGACCTGAGCGCATGCAGCTGTGTCCCGGGGCGTCCGGGTTGGCAATGCCTTGGCCGTAGTGGCTGGCTGAGGCGGTGTGCCCAAGCTCGTGGCAGGTCGCATGCCGTACCTCGGCTGGCGGGCTGTCGGCGTAGTCCTGGATCAGGCCGTAGTCGATGCGTACGCGGAACTGGTCGCATCGACCGTTGTCGTTGTAGTTCAGGCAGTCGGCCCAGCCGTCGGCGTAGCCGTCGATCGAGCGCTGCTGCCACCGGACGTCGGACTGGTCGGTGCAACCGGCCCCGTGGAAGTCGGTCGTGACGGCCGTCTGGTTCTCGAGCGTGCCCTCGGACCAGTGAATGCGCTCGGCGACGATGTTGTTGGGCGCGTGCGTCTCGCCGAAGCAGTAGGTGTGTGCGCCGCCGTCCGGCAAGGGATCGAAGTCGACATCGGCGTGAGCTGCGTTGATGGCTCCCAGCGAGACTGCGCACAGGTTGGCAGCGACGATCACGCCCATTGAGCTTCTTCTCACCAATCCCCCCGGACGGACCTGCCAATAATTCAGATTGGGACATTGATTCTCGAGTGAGATGTTGGGGAAGTCAAGGGGGACTACGCCGGCGCGACGTCGACGACGTACGCGTCGTGGTCCGACAGCATCGACCGGCCAGCCTGCGCACGAACCCGATCGGCGGACCGGACGGTCCAGTGGTCCGGTACGGCGATGTGGTCGATCGACTGGTCGTTGTGGTCCTGGTTGCTGAGCTCGTCGGTCGCGATGGTGAGTCGCAGCTGCCGGGCCGCGGTGCGAAGCAGGGTGCGGCTGGCGGGGGAGACGGCGTACCCCTTCGGAGCGAACGACGTGTTCCAGTCGCCTCCCCAGATATCGGGCGCTCCTTCGAGGACGACGTTGTCGATGGCGTACGCCGTCTTTGCGGGGCCGGCGTCGCCGCCCCACGGGAAGTAGCCGGCGCAGCCACGCCACGGCAGCACGGACGAGCACACCCGGATCCCGTCGACGATCGCGAGCGCTGACGCCGGATGCGGGTCCGGGAGGTGCCACAGGTCGCGGGCATAGATCGCCGCCCAGGACTGGCCGCGCGCCATCTTGTGGAAGGTGTGGTGTCCGACCATCCCCGGGAGCTCGAGGTCGGGATGGACCTCGGTGAGGAGCAGTACGTCGCAGGCCAGCCCCTCGAGGAACTCGCGATGGCGCGCCGTACCGCGTGCGTCGAGGTTCCAGGTGCCGATCCGCATGCGCACAGCATGGCGGTGTCGTCCGACGTTTCCGGCGTTTGTGTCGGCTGCTCGGGCTAGCGTGATGCCCATGCACATCGCTTGTCGGCCGCCCGAGCTACCGCGGCGGTAGCGACCTCCCCGCAATCCCGCGGGATGGACGCTGCCGCAGGAGACCTCGGAGCGTCACATGTCCCGTACCGACAAGACCCAGCCCTTCCGCGTCCGCCTGTGGGACGGCACCCTCTCGCGCGTCGCCGTGCATGACCACAGTGACGGCGTCTGCGACCTGCCCGCGACGATGCGGGACGACCTCGCGCAGTGGTCGACGCCCGGGGCGATCGGCACCTCGTGTCACTGGGAGCTGCACTGGACCGGCGTCGGTGTCTGCCCCTGCTCGCTCTGCCACGACGGTGCCGAGCGGCGTGCTGAGCGGCGGGCGGACCGTCGGCGTGCTCGGCTGGATGCTGCCGAGGCGGTGAAGCTCGCGCGTGCGGGGTGGCGCGAGATGTGACACGCGGACCCGCGGTCACGTGGACCGTCGCTTTCCCTCCGACGTTAGGTCGCCTACGCCTGTTCGACCTCGGCCAACCGTGGAAGCGATCGGACGTCCGCGCTGCTGAGAAGGACTCCGGCTGCGACGGCGACGACCGCAGTGAGTGACGCGAGCGTGGGGCTCGAGCCCGCGTTCTCGACCATCAGCCCGGCGAGCAGGATGCCCCACGGGACGGCGATGCCTGTCGCGAGCTCGTCCGCAGCGAACACGCGGCCCTGGAGGTGAGCTGGAGTGACGACGGCGAGATCCGACACGGTCGCGGCGTTCGACGCGGGCGCGGAAAGCGATCCGACGACGACCGCGGCAAGGATCAGTGGTGGGTGATCGATCGCCAGGTTGATCGCAGTCATCGTGGCCACGGTGAGACACACAGACGTCGACGCCAGCCGCCCGATAGTCATGCGGGCGACAAGATGAGGCGCGAGGAGACTTCCGGCGAGCAGCCCGATCCCCGCCGCTGCTGGATAGAGGCTGATCAGCCAGTACGGATGATCGTCGCGTTGGAGGATGACGATCATTGCGAACGTGAAGGCGTTGAGGCCGAAGTTCACCAGCCCGTGGCTGATGACGATCGCCAGGAAGGCCCGTTGTCCGCGGAGGTAGCGGAATCCTGCGCTCAACGCCTTCCGATAGACCTCCGGGCGCGCGGCATCAGGCCGAGCGAGCGGCGTACGGATCAGTGCGATGCCGATGATCGCGACGGCGAAGCTCGCAGCGTTGATCCACAAGGGGAGTGGCAGGGCGAGGCTCAACAACAGGGCTCCGAGCGGCGCCCCAGCCAGGTCGGCAGCTGCGCCGCGCCCCTCGATCACAGCGACGGCTGTCGGCAGCTGCTCCTGCCGGACCAATGTCTTGAGCGCACCGGCCTCAGCGGTGCGGTACAGGGCGGTCGCGGCGCCGCCGGCAAGGCTGAGGGCGGCAAGGGCGGCCACGTCGAACCACCCGAGGGTCACCAAGATCGCGAGCATTGACCAGGTGACCCATCGGGTCACTTGGCCGACGAGCATCGCGGCGCGCCTGCTGTGCCCATCGACCAGGTTGCCGACGAACGCCAGAGCAGTCAGGTTGCCGATCATCCCCGCCGTGGCCACGACGCCAGCGGCGAACGCGGACTCGGTCATCGCAAGGACGATCAGGGGAAGAGCGAACGACGCCGCAGCTCCGCCGATCGTGCTCACGGTCTCGCCGATCGTTAGGCAGAGGTAGTCGCGCTGTCTCCACAGCGGATGTGCGTTGTCCGAGCTCATCCGACCTGGTTGAAGGTGACCCGTGCCATCCGGTGGTCCGTCTTCGGCCAGGGGATCGCCAGCGCACAGAGATCGGGAGTCTTCCCGCAGTCGATCAGCTCGTTGTCGGAGCGCTGGAACAGCCGGTAGACGACGATCTCCCGCGTCCACTCGCCAGCGCTGTCTGCTCGGACGCGGGTGCCGTAGGCGTAGAGACAGTCTCCGCCGTCGACGTTCGGTGAGTCGGCTGGTGGCGCTGCTGGACACTGGACGACGACCGCTCTGGCTCCGGGCGGGAACCCGGCGCCTTTCACGGTCGCGCTACCGCGGTTGCCTCGGTCCGGGAGGTCCAGACGTTGGATCGTCAACTGCGGTGCCTGCTCGGCCACGGCCCCCGGCCCCCACTCGATGGATGTGGTCGTCACGACGCCCGCCGGATCGATGAGCGCGAGCTGACACCCGTCGGCGATGCAATCGACCTCACGGCGTCCGTCCACCCCGATCACGGACCGAAGGTCGAACTCGGTCGAGAACCTGCCCCGGGCGTCGCTCTGGACTGCTGTCGACGCCGCGGACACGTCGCACTCGTCAGGCACCTCCTTGGGAGCCGTGGAGAAGGTGGTGCACTGGGCCACCTCGTAGAAGGTGCGGGGTTCGGCGCCGGTGACCTTGACGCTCACCGGACCGGGCAGGACC
Source organism: Nocardioides stalactiti (assembly GCF_014180715.1). Taxonomy (GTDB): domain Bacteria; phylum Actinomycetota; class Actinomycetes; order Propionibacteriales; family Nocardioidaceae; genus Nocardioides; species Nocardioides stalactiti. Next base: position 41,741 of record NZ_JACEFC010000017.1, read on the forward strand.
TCCGCGTCGAGTGAGAGAACCGGCCCGCTGGGGACAGGGGCCGTGGCCGGAGGGGCGCTGCAGGCTGCAAGGGCGGCGACCATCGCGAAGGGCCCCGCGAGGTCTCGGGTGATGCGGGTCTTAGGCACCGGTCAGTACCCGAAGAACTCGTCGACGGTCCCACCGATCCGATAGCTCCAGCTGGTCTCCTTGCGGATCCAGTCGACCCCCTTCTGCCAGGTGTGGAACTCCGCCTCCAGGTAGCACGAGGGGGCGTCGGGAAGGGAGAGCTCCCCGAGGTCGTCGCGCTTGACCGGGTCATCGTCGGTGCCGGGGCTGTCGGCACCGACCTTCCGCTGCAGGATCCGCGCGCAGCGCTCGTCGCCGCTTCCTTCATACAGCGCCTTCGTCCCATGGGCACCCGCGTTGGTGTTCGAGCAGGTCTCGTTCGAGGCATTGGTGTGAAGCGGCACGTGGAGGTCGGCGCCCCACTCGTTCGAGTTCTCGACGTTCTCGTTGAGAGTGCCGCGCCCCTTGCTGACGTAGTAGAAGCGCTCGAGCAGATTGCGCCCCGCTCCGTCGCCTGCCACCGCGGCATTCGCGATCTTGTTGGAGGCCCCGTTTTCCCAGTAGCCGTCGCAGCCCGAGTTGCTGATGCAGTCACCGCCCGGGATGTCGTCGTTCCCGTCATGGCACGCAACCGAGAGATAGACCTTCTTGCCGTTCCAGTACGTCGGCAGATACTCCGTGTCGGCGTGAGCATCGCCGGCCGACACGACGGGCAGGGCGGTCGCGAGGAGGGCGACTGCGGGAAGGGTCTTGATGAGGCTCACGTCATTTCCCGATCCGTGTCAGGTCCTCGGTGGCACAGATGTCGCCACCGACCGCCATTGCGTAGGCCAGACAGTCGCCTTCGACGGTGAAGCCGACCGACTTGATGTCGCCGTTGCTGTGAGCGGTGAAGACGAGGTTGCGATACATCTCGTACTGCTCTGCCTTCTGTGATCGCTGCATCGATTCGACGAAGTCTGCGGGCAGGCTGACGGTGGCCTCGCCCTCGGGCGAGATCCGCGCGGCCACGCGCTCCCATGCCTCAAGGTCAGGGAATCGGGACCGCAGGACGTCGCCGACGGCCTCTTCCAAGCTGTGGTCCGCAGACTTTGCGATCGCGTGGCCGCGCGTCTCGTGCCCCGTCGTGCGGTTGCAGCCCAGGTACGCGATCGTCCGTCCCGGCGCTCGGGAGGTGAGCGGCGGCTCGGCCGGGCACTTCGGCGGAGCGATCGGAGGATCGCTCCGCATCAGCCTCTCATCGTCGCGCTGGCGTTGTTTCCCGGTGGCCGTCGCAAGCCCGGTGAACCGGATCGTCCATCCCTCCAAGGCGTCGTCGTTCTCACTGATCAGTCGATGGGCGGCTCCGAACCCGCCAGATGCGTCGATCTCGATCGTCCTGCCACCGGCGTACTCGGCGATGGGCGAATCGACGACCTTGCGAACGGCGGGCGGCGGGGCAGGGTCCGGCTGGTCACTCGCAGCCTGCGATGGGCCTGAAGCGACGAGCGCGGTTGCAGACAACACGGCTGCGGCAGACGCGGCCAAGGGCTTTCGGTTCATCAGTCCCCCCCGGATGATGACGATGAATTCAGATTGGGACACAGATGGTGCGTCGGGGGGCGATGAAAGTCAAGGTCGGCACCTCTCTCCGAAAAGCTTGTTCGGGATGGGCATTTCTGCGTAAGGACTTGCCCGCCAGCAAGGTCTATGTCCGTGAGAGGCAAGTGGTGCCCTCGGATGGGAGCAGAAATGAACCTGATCAACATCGCGGCAACCGCTGCCGTGAGCGTCGCTGTGATTGCAATGCCGGGGCCGCCCGTGGTCCACGCGGACTAGTACCCCACGGCGCCGTGCGTGGCGAACCGAGATCTCGACCGTGTCGATCTCGGGATGTCGCGGCATCGGGTGCACGAGATCTTCGGCGGCTACCGCGGCAAGCTCGTCGACTACCGGCGCAGGGGAGTGTCCTCCGGCCAGGACGACACGTACCGCGAGCAGGTCATCCGCTCCTACGGCACCTGCGGTGGAGACGGGGTCCTGATCGGCTACGAGAGTCGGAGGGTCGACGGGGAGCGCGGGCGGTTCCGGGTCGTGAAGGTCAGCACGATGTCGCTGTAGGCGTTCGGGCGGCGGCGGCTCGTGCGAGCTCGACCAGAGGGTCGGTCACTCGCAGGCGACGCCGTCGCCGTCCGCGTCGAGGTCGTAGGGGTCGCTGCCGGTGACGTGGACGAATCCGGTGTACTTCGGTCCGTCGCCGGAGCCGCCCGCGCAGTCGTAGTCGGACGCCGGTGTCAGGCACGGGTCGTAGCCGGGCGTGCAGTTCGAGGGCGGTTCGACAACCGTGCGAACGACGGACGAGACCACGATCGTGATGGTGGAGCCCGGCTCGGCACGATCGTCGCCGCCCGGGGTCTGGCGGAGAACGACGCCGTCCTTGCCCGACGTACGCGTCTCCATCTTCACGATGACCTTGAACCCGGCCTCCTGGAGGCGGTCCACGGCGGCGGCCTTGAGGCGTCCGACGACGCCGGGCACCTCGGGATAGGCCTTGGCCACGACGAGAGCGACCTCGGAACCCTCCAGGACGGACCTGCCGACCTTCATGCTCTGGCTCAGGACCGTGCCGGGCGCCTCGGCCGAATAGACCTGGCTGATCTCGCTCACCACGAGGCCGGCGTCGGTCAGAGCGTCCTCGGCCTCGTCGCGGGTCAAGCCCTTGAGGCGCGGTACGACGGACCGCGGCGGCTCAGTCTCCGTCGGCGAGCTCTCGACCGTCTCGGTCGGGGGAGCGGAGGTGGTCCCCACCGCCTCCGCGGGCTCCGATGTCGTCGGCTCGGACGCGGTCATGTTCACGTCGCGGCCAGTGCTCCGCTTCGCCTCCTGAGTGGACGTCCCACCGGCGACGACGCCCAGCGCAACGACCCCGCCGAACATGACGATCACTGTCGCCACCAGGGTGATGATCGCCCACGCGGGGAAGCGGGTCTTGGTCGGACGTCGCTCGACGACGATCCCATTCGCGGGCTGCCGGTAGCTCGACCATTGCTGGCTGCCGCGGCTCCAGCCGGCGGGACGGGGAGCGGTGTGGCTCGTCCACTGGCGCCCGTCCCAGTAGCGAAGCAGCGTGGGGTCGCGAGGGTCCGGGTACCAGTCGGCACCCGGGGTCGGGGGGAAGTTCGGGTTCATTGCGGAGGCTCTCCTTCGACGTCGAGGATGACGAATGAAGTGCCTCGGCGTCAGGCAAACCCGACAAGTCGGGGCCTGCCAGTGACCGCTGGCCGGTCGGCCAAAGAACGGACCGTTCGTGACGTGTGGGCTACTGAAAGCATGGTGGCGTCACAGCAGTCACATGAGTCCCGAACGGTCCGTCCGTTTTGCCGTCAGCCCTTCACGCACATGAGCGTGGTGAGCCGGGCGACGACCTCGACGAGGTCGGTCTGGGCCTCGATGACGGACTCGAGGTCCTTGTAGGCGCCGGGGATCTCGTCGAGCACGCCCCGGTCCTTGCGGCACTCCACGCCCGCGGTCTGAGCCTCCAGGTCCTCGACCGTGAAGGCCCGCTTCGCCGCGTTGCGCGACATCCGTCGACCCGCGCCGTGCGACGCGGAGCAGTACGACGCCTCGTTGCCGAGGCCGCGGACGACGTACGAACCCGTGCCCATCGAGCCCGGGATCAGGCCGTACTCGCCGGCGCCCGCCCGGATCGCGCCCTTGCGGGTCACGACCAGGTCGACGCCGTCGTAGGTCTCCTGCGCCACGTAGTTGTGGTGCGCGGAGATCTGCTCGCCGTAGGTGACGTCCTTGCCGCGCTCGGCGAACGCCCGCGAGACGACCTCGCAGAACAGCGCCATCATGACCGCGCGGTTCCGGGAGGCGTACTCCTGCGCCCAGTAGAGGTCGCGGAGGTAGGCGTCCATCTCCTCGGTGTCGGACAGGAACACGGCCAGGTCGCGGTCAGGCAGACCCAGGTTGTGCTCCAGGCCCTTGGCCTTGTAGATGTGCCGCTCCGCGATCTCCTTGCCGATGTTGCGCGAGCCGGAGTGCAGCATCAGCCACACCTGGCCCTCGTCGTCCGACGTGAGCTCGATGAAGTGGTTGCCGCCGCCCAGCGAACCGATCTGCTGCTTGGCCTTCTTCTCCCGGTCCTGGACGTCCTCGTGCAGCGCACCGAACGACTTCCAGAACCGGTCCCAGCCGGCGTACCGGCCGTGGTTGAGCTTGAGTCGGTTCACGTCGGGCATCGACTTGTGCGCCGAGAAGCCGACCGGGATCGCCCGTTCGACCGCCAGCCGCAGCGGGCGCAGGTCGTCGGGCAGGTCCGCGGTCGTCAGCGACGTCCGCACCGCCTGCATGCCGCAGCCGATGTCGACGCCGACCGCCGCGGGCGACACCGCGTTCTTCATCGCCACGACCGAGCCGACCGTCGCGCCCTTGCCGAGGTGGACGTCCGGCATCACCCGCAGGCCGTGCACCCACGGCAGCCGCGAGATGTTGCGCAGCTGGTCGAGGGCCTGCTGCTCGACGTCCTCCACGCGCGCCCACATCAGGGTGTCGGCCTTCGCGCCGGGCAGGCGCACGGGCAGGGCGTCGGTCTCCATGGTGTCCATCGTGGTCATCCTCCTTCGGGCATGCGGACAAAGCACCCCCTGCAGGAGTCGAACCTGCGACCTCCGCATTCGTAGTGCGGCGCTCTGTCCAGCTGAGCCAAGGGGGTCTGGTGTGTTGGGCCGCGACGAAGGTAGGGGAGCGGCGCCCGTGGGGCCTAGCGACTTTGACGGGCTGAGCTGCTCGGTCAGGGGTGGCGGTCGCCGTACGGTGTTCCCGTGAGTACGACGCCGCCGGGTTGGTATCTCGACCCGCATCAGCTCGGGATGTATCGCTACTGGGACGGCGAGCGATGGACGTCGGACGCGGTGCACGCGGGTCGGGCCAACTTCGGATCCTTCTCCTTCGGTAGTGAAGCGGCGTTGACGAGCTGGATCGTGCGCCACAAGCGACTGCTGATCCTGTGGGTTGCAAGCGGGCCGATCATCTCCGCCCTCAGCATCGGTGGGCTCGTGGCGATGTTCTACTTCGATTGGGGCGGTCAATCGTGACGGCGGCCGAGCGGCTTCGCGAGAAGTACGAGGCTGCGCGCCGGCGATTGTTCGCCGCGGGGGAGTAGGGCGTCGGGCCAAGGGCGAGGTTCTCCACAGCCGGCAACCGGGCAGGGGCGAACTGTCGGTGGCGTGTGATCTGATGTTGGCATTGGAACAGCAGCAGTCACTCGGGAGGTTGCGATGGTCGCGCAGGTGGTCGAGCGCCAGCATCCGATCCTCGCGTGCGCTCAGGCGATCGGGGCGGCGCTGGCGGATGTCGCCGACGTGCAGCCGACCTACATGGCTCCCGCTGACCAGCGCGCTGCGCTGCTGGAGCTGACGACCGTACGGCGGCAGCTCGACGAGCTGCAGCTGCGGGTCGTGGCCGCGGCGGGTCCCGCCGTCGAGGCGGAGGGTGCGCGGGACGTCGCGGCGTGGCTGGTGATGAAGACGCAGGCCGATGGCGGGTCCGCGCGGGCTGAGCAGCGGCTCGCGAGGGCTGTGGACGACAAGTGGCTCGGCGTGCGCAACGGGTTGGCGGCCGGGGAGGTCTCGGTCGACCAGGCGCGGGTGATCGTCGCCGGGCTCGAGGCGCTCCCCGCCGAGGTCGGGCCGGACGTGATCGCGAAGGCCGAGGCGCACCTCGTGGCGCTCGCCGGCATGCACACGCCGCGCGAGCTGCGGGTCCTCGCCCGGCGCATCCTCGAGATCGTCGCCCCTGAGATCGCCGAGGCCGAGGAGGCCAAGCGGCTCGAGCGCGAGGAGCAGGACGCGCGCGACAAGATCCGCTTCAGCTGCCGCTACCCCGGCGACGGCACGGCCCGCGGCACCCTGGTGCTCCCCGACGCCGACATGACGCGGCTCGTGACCTACCTCGAGTCGTTCGCGAGCCCCCGCAAGACCCCGGGCGCGATCGGCGGCGACGAGGACCGCGTCCCCTACCACCGCCGGCTCGGCCAGGCCTTCTGCTCGCTGCTCGAGCACCTCGACCCCGCCCACCTGCCTGCGCACGGCGGCCACGGCACGACCCTGATGGTGACCATGACGCGGGAGTCGCTGCTCGCCGACCTCGGGGTCGCGGCGGTGGTCGGGGGAGGCGAACGACTCTCCGCGAGTGCCGTACGACGCCTCGCGTGCACCGCCAAGATCATCCCGGTCGTCCTCGGCGGCAAGGGCGAGATCCTCGATCTCGGGCGGTCGCGCCGCCTCTACAGCTCAGCGCAGCACAAGGCGATGCGCCTGCGCGACCAGCACTGCCGAGCCGAGAACTGCTCGATCCCCGCGACCTGGTGCGAGGCCCACCACCTCAAACCGTGGTCCCAAGGAGGCAAGACCGACATCGGCGACGGTGCCCTGCTCTGCAGCTGGCACCACCACGTCATCCACGACCGAAGGTACGAGCACGAGGTCCTGCGAGGCGGCGCCATCAGGATCCGCCGGCGAGCCGGCGGACCGCAGCCCTCCCACGAAAGTGAGCGAATCGGATGAGCGTCGTCAGGAAGTCCATCTCCCTCGACGAGCGGGTCGCCGAGCAGATCGACGCGGCCGCACGCGAAGACGGCATGACCTTCTCCAGATGGCTGTCGGCCGCGCTGGAGGAACAGTTGATCCTTCGCGACGGCCGACGTGCGATGGCGGAGTGGGCGGAGCGTCAGCCCCTCCCCGAGGAGGCTCGCGAGTGGGCCCGCAAGGAACTGGACCGCGCACTCGGCGAAGGCTGATCGTGCGTCAGCCGCAGCTGTCGCAGATGCCGATGGGGAGCAGCGCCATGTTGCACTTCGGGCACACCTTGGGCGGCGGCGGGTTCGCCTTCGCCTTGCGGGCGACCGAGGCCGCCAGCTTGGGGGTCAGGGCCGGGTGGCCGCCGTCGGCGGGGAGGCCGTCGGCGTTCGCCCATTGGTAGCAGGCGAGACGCGACTGGGCGGCGTGCTTCTCCCGCTGGATCTCGTCGTCGATCGGGTCGGCTCCCGTGGCGGTGAGGACGGCGTCATACCCGTCGCCCACCATGCCGGAGTCCTTGCGGACGACAAGCGACGTCAACGGCGGGACGCCCTCGGTGACACAACGGGCGGCGACCACGCGGAGCGCGCCCGGCACCCAGTTGTGGACCGGCGACTTCGTCGGTACGCCGCTGCGCTCCTGGATCTCCGCGCCGAGCTCGGCGTACTCCATCACGGCGTGGTAGCGACCGGCGACGCCGCTCAGGATCTCGAAAGCTGCTTCCGCCCAGACTTCGCGGTCGGTCATGTGCACAGTCGTCCTTCACTAGTGCTCTCGCCGCAGCAGAAGGCCGCGCGGGAGACTCGAGGTCGTGCAAACCGGACACCGTCCGAGCGAACACTCCCTCCAGTGTGCTCCCTCCCGGTCCCGAGCGCTGCATCGGCATCACTCCGACGGCGGCGCCGGTGCCCCGGTACGACCGTGAGCGTGGCCGTGGGCCCGACCGTGGACGCCGCCCCGCCGGCGTACCGGACGCACGGTCCGCGCCTGCCGGTCGTCGGCGAGCAGCTCGTTGCGCAGCGCGTGCCGGGCGCGGTGCAGCGCGATGCCGGCCGCATTCGCGGACGGCAGGCCCAGCTCGTCCGCGACCCACGCCAGGCCCCGTCCCTCGACCGACAGCTCCAGCACCCGGCGGTAGCGCCGGGGGAGTCGCGCCAGCGCTCGCTGGACCCGGTCCAGCCCCAGCCACTCGTCCTGCGGCTCCGGCGACGCGTGGTCGAGCGTCGCGTCGTGGCTGCTCACCAGGACCTCCCGCCGACGCTGCGACGCGCGGCAGTGGTCGAAGTAGGCGTTGCGCACCGTCCGACGCAGGTAGGCCCGCAGCTCGACGGGGGTGGCCCCGCGCCCCAGCCCCTCCCACACCCGGACCATCGCGTCGGCGAGGACGTCGTTCGCCGTCTCAGGATCCGCCCCGAGATGCCGCAGGTAGACGTGGAGCGACACCTTGTTGGCGTCGTACGTCTCCACGAACCTGCGCGTCATCTCGACGCCGACCCGCGCCTCCGCGTCCCCACACTGTTCCCCCAACGCCCCGCTCCTTCGATGCTTTCGTTCTCCAACTCGAGAACTTCAACACCGCAGCGGGGCGCCCGACATCGTCTGATCCGCGCAACCTGAGCGTGCTGTTTGTCGCCTCCCTCTAACGCCCGCTCCAGGAGAACGGCGTCGTTCCACACTTGAAGAAGTAGACGTGCCGGTCGATCGGCGCCGGGACCGTCGCCGAGCCCGAGTAGCGCACCCCGGTCTCCGGGTGGCGCCAGCAGCCCGGCGGGAACACCACGTCGCGGGTCGTCGCGCCCTTCGTGACCACCGGGGCGACCAGCACCGACGGCCCCAGCAGGTACTCCTGGTCGACCTGGCGCACGCCGGCCATCCCCGGATAGGCCAGCCACAGCGGACGGGTGATCGGCATGCCGGTCCGCTTCGCCTCCCGCCACAAGCCGAGGATGTAGGGCTCCGCGGCGCGGTGCAGGCGCAGCGACGCCCGGTGGATCCGCGCCGCCTCGGCATCCCACGACCACGGGAACTTCTGACCCAGCACCGGCCCGCCGTGGACCCGGTTGCCGGGCGTCAGCGCGGCGTACCAGGACCAGCGCAGGAACAGCTCGCGGGACGGGGAACCCGACAGCAGGTCCATGTAGCCGCCGGTGTCGCAGTGGAAGCCGTAGGCGCCGCCGATCGCACGGTTGAGCATGTCGGTCGTCAGCGCCCCGATGCCCGTCGTCCGGCTCCAGCTCGACTCGTAGTCGCCGCACCAGTTCGCGGACTCGTACGCCGCCGAGCCCGGGCGCCCCGAGTAGCCGGAACGCACGTAGAACATCGGCTCCGTCCGACGCGGGTGCTCGCGGTGCCACTCCTCGATGATCCGGCGGGTGGTGCGGTGGAAGTCGATCGGATAGCGGTTGTGCGCCACCCGGCCGGTCGTCCCGTCGGCGAAGTGCATGTTCCACATCGTCTGCTCGCCGAAGTCCTGCATGAACCCGTCGGCGCCCGCGTCGAGCACGGCCCGCACCCGCTGGCGCCACCACGCGACGGTCTCCGGGTTCGTGAAGTCCAGCTGGACCGCGAGCTTGCCGGGGGCGAGCGTGTCGGAGAAGACGTACGGCGAGCCGTTCGCGCGCGTCGCGGCGTACCCCTCGTCCTTTGCGGTCTGGAACGCGTCGTCGTCCTCCAGGCCCTGCCCGTCGTTGCCCGCCCACGCGCGGAAGTAGACGATCGGGTGCATCCCGTGGCGCCGGATCAGCCGGATGATGTCGTCGAGGGTGCCGATCCGCTGCAGCAGCCACCACGCCTCGAAGCTGAACGCCTCGTAGGGCAGGTCCAGCTCGTCGATCTTCGCGATCGACGCTCGGATCTCGGCCTCGTAGGCCTCCGGGGTCTTGCCCGTCGTACCGCCGCTCAGGGTCTGGGCGAAGATCGGCGCCACCTGCCACCGCGGCGGCACCGGCGTCCGGCCGGTGATCGCGGTCAGGGTGCTGATCGCCTTCGGCGCCCGGCCCGGCGCGACCGTGAACTTCAGGCCGTTCGACGCGGCATCGACCAGCCACGCGTCGTCACGGTCCGAGCGCATCCGCCAGCGCGACAGCTCGCTCTGCTCCAGGAAGAACCCGTAGGGACGGGAGGAGATGAACTGGGCCTGCTGGTACCACCCGCTCTGCGCCTGGCCGCCCAGCACCGGCAGGTCGAAGATCGTCTGCTCGATCCAGTTGAAGAAGCTCTCACCGGCCTGGTCGATCGCGTTGCGCCGACCGCCGAAGCCGTGGAACGCCTCGTCGCTGCCCGACGCGAACCCGGCGCCGACGAACGCGATGTTGGTGTCGGGATGGAACGTCACGCTCGTGCGGACGGCGTCGCCCTCGTCCGGCCGGACGGTCACGACCGCGGTCCGGCCGGACGGGTCGTCGGTGGCGACCCGAAGCCGGACGCCGCCGTCGTCCAGCCGCTGCG
>NZ_JACEFC010000170.1:0-777 GCF_014180715.1 Nocardioides stalactiti
CTGGCGGACGTGTGGGGCTGGCCCGGCGCCTCCGGCACCCGCACCGTCGACAGCCACGTCAAGGCGCTGCGCGCCAAGATCGGCGCGGACCGGGTCCGGACCGTGCACGGCGTCGGCTACGCGTTGGAGCCTCCCCGTGACGCCGGGGCGGAGCGGTGAGCCTCCTCGACCCGGTTCGCTCGGTCAAGGTCAAGCTCGGGCTGCTCGTCGCGGCCAGCGTGGTGGTCGCCGTGGTCGTCGCGTCGATCGGCGACGCCGGGGGAGTCCCGCTGGTGCTGAGCATCCCGGTGACGGTCGCGCTGGCGCTCGCCGTGACCCAGCTGCTCGCGGTCGGGATGACCTCGCCGCTGCGGGAGATGACGGCGGCCGCACGCCGGATGGCGCAGGGTGACCACGACGTCCGGGTCACCGCAGCCTCCCGGGACGAGGTCGGCCAGCTCGCGGCCGCCTTCAACACGATGGCGGAGGAGCTCGCCACCGTCGACCGCCAGCGCCGTGAGCTGGTCGCCAACGTCAGCCACGAGCTGCGCACCCCGCTCACCGCCCTCAACGCGCTGCTGGAGAACCTCGCCGACGGCGTCGCGCCGCCCGACGAGGCGACCCTGCGGGCCGCGCTCGACCAGGGCGAGCGGATGGCCGGCCTGGTCGGCGACCTGCTCGACCTCTCGCGCGTCGACGCGGGGAAGGCGCCGCTCGAGCGGTCACCGGTCGAGGTCGCCCTCCTGCTGGAGGCCGCGGTCGCCGAGGCCAGGGTCGGTGACCGCGACGTCACCTACC
>NZ_JACEFC010000170.1:784-6597 GCF_014180715.1 Nocardioides stalactiti
CGTCGAGGGCGACCCCGCGCGGCTGCGCCAGCTCGTCGCCAACCTGCTCGACAACGCCGCCCGCCACAGCCCGCCCGGCGGGACCGTCGCGGTCCGCGCCCACGCCACGGGCGACCGGTGGCTGTTGGAGGTCGCCGACGACGGGCCCGGCGTTGCGCCCGAGCACCGGGAGCGTGCCTTCGAGCGGTTCGGGACCCTCCGCGACGTCGGTGCCGACAGCGGAACCGGCGAGACCTGGGCGGGCGGCGGCACGGGCCTCGGCCTGGCCATCGCGCGTTGGGTGACCGACCTGCACGGCGGGGTCATCGGCTTCGTCGACCCGGCCATCGATCCACTCGACCCTCTCGGCCCCGCGGCCGGCGGGCGGGGTGCCCGGGTCCGGGCCGACCTCCCCGTCGCCCCCGTTCCCCGTCCTGCCCGCCCTGATCCTTCCGCCAGGCCTTCCAGCCCTTCCCCCGAGGAGATCCTCGTGACCGAGCCCGCTGCCCTCGTCGTACCTCCGCCGCCGCCCGGCGCGCCCCCGGCGTCGCCGAGCCTGACCGATGCGACGTTCGGTGGGTTCTGGCCGGAACGGTCCGTCCCCGGTCACCTGGGTCTGCTGCTCGGTGCGCTCGGCGTCGGTGCGCTGACCTCGGTCCTGGTGCCCGACCGCGACCTCGGGCTGGGCGTCCTCCTCGCGATGCTCGCCGCCGGTGCGGTCGTGCTGGCCGCCGCCCGGCACCGTCGCGACCCGTTCACCCTCACCTGTGCGGCGCTCTGCGCGGCCCTCGCGAGCGTCGTCGTGGTCCGGGACGCCGAGTGGATCGCCGTGCTCTGCCTGCTCGCCGGCGGCGGGCTGTGCGCGATCGGCGTCGTCCGCGGCCGCAGCGTGCCGGGGTTCGTCCTCGCGCTCGTCTCCTGGCCGCTGGCCGGGCTGCGCGGCCTGCCGTGGCTGGGCCGGACGTTGCGGATCGTCACCGGGGTCGGCAACAAGGCGGCGCTCGCCCGGACGGCCGTCGTCTCCGCGGCGGGGCTGGTCGTCTTCGCGCTGCTCTTCGCGTCGGCGGACGCGCTGTTCGCCGAGTGGGTCGGGGCGCTGGTGCCCGACCTCGGCTCGGAGGACGTCGTGGTCCGCGTCTTCATCACCTTCTTCGTCGGCGGGATCGTGCTCGCCGCGGGCTACCTCGCGCTCAACCCGCCGAACGTCGAGGGCGGCGAGCGGGTGCCGCGGCCCGTGGCGCACCGCTTCGAGTGGCTCGCGCCGGTGCTGGTGGTCGACGCCGTGTTCGTCCTGTTCCTCCTCGCCCAGGCGACGGTCATCTTCGGCGGCCACGACTACCTGGAGCGGACGACCGGCCTCACCTACGCCGACTACGTCCACCAGGGCTTCGGCCAGCTCACCGTCGCGACGGCGCTCACCCTCGTCGTCGTCGCCGCTGCGTCCCGGAAGGCGCCGCGGGAGACGGTCGCCGACCGGGCCTGGATCCGCGGCGCGCTGGGCCTCCTCTGCGTCGCGACCCTCGTCGTCGTCGCCTCGGCGCTCTACCGGATGAGCGTCTACCAGGACGCCTACGGCTTCACCCGGCTCCGGCTGCTGGTCGACGTCTTCGAGGGCTGGCTCGGACTGCTGGTCGTCGCGACGATGGTCGGCGGCGTCGCGCTGCGGGCGCCGTGGCTGCCGCGCTTCGGCGTGGTCAGCGGGGTCGTCCTGCTGCTCGGCCTCGCGGCGCTGAACCCCGACGCGTGGATCGCCCGCCAGAACCTGGACCGGTACGACGAGACGGGCGAGGTCGACTGGACCTACCTGGCCGGCCTGTCCGAGGACGCCCTCCCGGTGCTCCGCGACCTGCCCGACGACCTGGAGGCCTGCGCCATCTCGCTCGACGGCCGGGTGGGGGAGGACCAGGACTGGCTGGAGTGGAACCTCGGCCGGGCCCGCGCCGACGACTTCGTCGAGGCGAACGAGGACACCTGGGTGCACCGGACGGACTGCCCGGGGCAGACCGACTGAGCGGCCTTGGGGTAACTCAGTGTTCGATTCGCTTGACGAGAGTTACGTGCGCTTCCGAGGTGTTATGCCTGGTCGCAGCGCCGAGGGAGCGAACTGAACACTGAGTTACCCCAAAACCGCGCGTCAGATCTTGAATGATTCAAGAAAAAGAGTAGGTTCGTCCTCGTGACGACGGCGCCCGACTCCGAGCAGATGCTCCGGGACGCCGACCTGCGCGTGACCCGTCCGCGGGTCGCGGTGCTCGACGCCGTGCAGGCCCATCCCCACGCCGACACCGACGCCATCATCGGCGCCGTCCGCGCGGAGATGGGCGAGGTGTCCCACCAGGCCGTCTACGACGTCCTGCGGGCCCTCACCGGCGCCGGGCTCGTCCGTCGCATCCAGCCGTCAGGCTCGGTGTCCCGTTATGAGGCCCGCGTCGGCGACAACCACCACCACGTGGTCTGCCGATCGTGCGGCGCCATCTCCGACGTCGACTGCGCCGTCGGCGAGACGCCGTGCCTGACAGCTGCCGACGACCACGGCTTCGTCATCGACGAGGCCGAGGTCATCTACTGGGGCACCTGCCCCGACTGCTCCGTCGTACGACCCTGACCCTCTTCAGTACTGCGAAAGGTTTGCCATGAACTGCCCCGTCGACCACGGTGTGACCAGCGAAGGCAGCGAGAGCGAGAACCCCGCCCTCGACGCGCCGACCTCCTCGGTGCCGCACCCGCGCACCAACAAGGACTGGTGGCCCAACCAGCTCGACCTGTCGGTGCTGCACCAGCACGGCGACGCCTCGAACCCGCTGGGTGGCGACTTCGACTACGCCGCCGAGTTCGCGAAGCTCGACGTCGACGCGCTCAAGGCCGACATCGTCGCGGTGCTGCACGACTCCCAGGACTGGTGGCCGGCCGACTTCGGTCACTACGGCGGCCTGATGATCCGTCTCAGCTGGCACGCCGCCGGCACCTACCGGATCTACGACGGCCGCGGTGGCGCGGGCTCCGGCGACCAGCGGTTCGCCCCGCTCAACAGCTGGCCCGACAACGGCAACCTCGACAAGGCCCGCCGCCTGCTGTGGCCGGTGAAGAAGAAGTACGGCCAGAAGATCTCGTGGGCCGACCTGCTCGTCCTCGCCGGCAACGTGGCGCTCGAGGACATGGGCTTCGAGACCTTCGGCTTCGGCTTCGGTCGCGAGGACGTGTGGGAGCCCGAGGAGATCAACTGGGGCACCGAGGACACCTGGCTCTCCGACGAGCGTTACAGCGGCGAGCGCGAGCTCGCCGAGCCGCTCGGCGCGGTCCAGATGGGCCTCATCTACGTCAACCCCGAGGGCCCGGGCGGCAACCCCGACCCGCTGGCGTCGGCGCGCGACATCCGCGAGACGTTCCGCCGGATGGCCATGAACGACGAGGAGACCGTCGCTCTCATCGCCGGCGGCCACACCTTCGGCAAGACGCACGGCGCCGGCGACCCCGACCTGGTCGGCGTCGAGCCCGAGGGCGCCCCGCTCGAGGCACAGGGCTTCGGCTGGAAGAGCGAGCACGCGTCCGGCAAGGGTGCCGACGCGATCACCAGCGGCCTCGAGGTCACCTGGACCGACAAGCCGACCCAGTGGAGCAACCGCTACTTCGAGATCCTCTTCGGCTACGAGTGGGAGCTCTCCGAGAGTCCCGCCGGTGCGAAGCAGTGGGTCGCCAAGGACGCCGAGGCGATCATCCCCGGCCCGGCCGCGGACTCGCCCAAGCGCCTGCCCACGATGCTGACCAGTGACCTCGCGCTGCGCTTCGACCCGACGTACGAGCAGATCTCCCGGCGGTTCCTCGAGAACCCCGAGGAGTTCCGGCTCGCGTTCGCCAAGGCCTGGTACAAGCTGCTCCACCGCGACATGGGTCCGGTCCGCCGCTATCTCGGTCCGTGGGTGCCCGAGGCCCAGATCTGGCAGGACCCGGTCCCTGAGGTCGAGGGCCCGCTCGTGTCCGACGCCGACGTCGCCGCGCTCAAGGCCAAGGTCCTCGCGAGCGGCCTGAGCACCGCTCAGCTCGTCTCGACGGCGTGGGCCTCGGCGGCCAGCTTCCGTGGCACCGACAAGCGCGGCGGTGCCAACGGCGCCCGTGTCCGGCTCGCTCCGCAGAAGGACTGGGAGGTCAACAACCCGGCCGACCTGGCGACCGTGCTCGCGACGCTCGAGGGCATCCAGCAGGAGTTCAACGGCGCCGGCGGCGCCCAGGTCTCCCTGGCCGACCTGATCGTCCTCGCGGGTGCCGCGGCGGTCGAGAAGGCCGCTAAGGACGGCGGCGTCGACGTGACCGTGCCGTTCCGCCCGGGCCGCACCGACGCCTCGCAGGAGCAGACCGACACCGAGTCGTTCGCCGTCCTCGAGCCCCGCGCCGACGGCTTCCGCAACTACCTGCGGCCCGGCGAGAAGCTGCAGCCCGAGGTGCTCCTTCTCGACAAGGCCTACCTGCTCGGCCTCTCCGCGCCGGAGATGACCGCGCTCGTCGGCGGCCTCCGGGTCCTCGGCGCGAACTACGGCCAGACCGCGCACGGTGTGTTCACCGACCGGCCGGGCGTGCTCAGCGCCGACTTCTTCGCGAACCTCCTCGACATGAGCGTCGAGTGGCGCACGTCGTCGACGGAGCACGTCTACGAGGGCATCGACCGGGCGACCGGCGAGGTCACCCGCACCGGTACGGCGGTCGACCTGGTCTTCGGCGCGAACTCGCAGCTGCGGGCGCTCGCCGAGGTCTACGCCAGCGACGACGCACAGGAGAAGTTCGTCGGCGACTTCGTCGCCGCGTGGACGAAGGTGATGGACGCCGACCGCGCCTGATCCGCGCTTGATCGCGGCCTGACCTGGGCCCGATCCTGCTCCGGACCCGCACCCCGGCCTAGCCGTGGGTGCGGGTCCGTTCGTTTTCTGCGGGGGTGCAGTGCGTCGGCGGCCTATGGTCACCGTGACCAGATTGGGATAGTCTTGAAGGACTAGTCGCCTCCGGTGGACTAGTCCTGAAGAACTAGAACCTGATGGTCATCATCACGGTATGGGTCTTCCCGGACTGGGTACCGGCGGCGCAGTCGTAACTACGTGGCCTAGCCAACCGCCACTGCAGCTCGACACGCTCGGAGTCTGTGACATGACCGTGACTATTTCTACCCTTACGGAGCCTGCTGATACGCCGGTCGACCCGTTCCCCAGCACGGAGCTGATCGATCCTGCCGACCGCAAGCAGCGGACGGCGGAGCTCATCGCCGAGGCCGCGGCCTGCGAGGGCGAGGAGCGCGATGCGCTGCTCGACCAGGTGATCGTCATCAACATCCCGGTCGCGCGTGCCCTCGCGTCGCGCTACCGCAACCGCGGTCAACCGCTGGAGGAGCTCGAGCAGGTCGCCTGCCTGGCCCTCACCAAGGCCGTCCACGGTTACGACCCCGAACGCGGTGACGACCTGCTCGTGTTCGCAGTCCCGAGCATCCTCGGCGAGCTTAAGCGCTTCTTCCGCGACACGACGTGGACGGTCCGTCCGCCGCGCCGTATCCAGGAGCTGCGCCCGCGCCTCCACCGGGCCGAGGAGGACCTGACCCAGTCCCTGGGTCGGCCGCCGACGCCGGCCGAGGTCGCCGCCGAGGTCGGGTGCACCACCGAGGACGTGCTCGAGGCCTACGAGTGCTCGACGTGCGCGTCGCCGGACTCGATCAACGAGACGCCGCCGGGCGATGCCGGGTTCGCCTGGATCGACCGGCTGCCGGTCGACGACCTCGGCTTCCGCCGGGCCGAGGCGGTCGCCGTCCTCGGGCCGGCCTGCCGTCGGCTCAAGCCGCGTGGCCTGCGGGTCCTCCA
>NZ_JACEFC010000171.1 GCF_014180715.1 Nocardioides stalactiti
CTGCCCCCGCACATCGACACTTCGGATCAGCCACTTCCCGGACCCGCAACACCGACGCTACCCGCGCCCCGACGACCCCGGAAGACCCCAGTCCTCACCGGCGATTGACAACAGAGGGGTACCGCAATGACGCGGGTCGATGGAGGCGCGCGCAGGCCGTCGGATGGGGCGGGCCAGTCAGATATGCGCCGTTTAACAGTGTGGAACGCAGCGGCCGTTCGAAACCGGTGGCTCCCGCCGCGCGCATCACTCTGGGACTATCCACTCGATAGGTTCCAGACCGTGATCATCTTCAAGGCGATATCCGCCGGGTCCACGTGGAACCTTACGAATGCTGCGCTGGCGGTCGTCGCATCGTTGATTGGCGTCATTGTCTTTGTCGCCTCGACCGGGCCCGGGTCAAGATTCTTGGTCAGCCGGGTGCTCGCAGGTGCTCGGCGACGAACTGTCGTCAAGGTCTTGGTAACCCACGGTGTCAGTACTCGCCGCGCGGCGCTGTCAGCCGCACGCAAGATGACAACGGACCTCCTCGACGGTCAGCCCCACGACGCGAACGCGGAGTTGGAATGGCTGGCTGACCTTCGAGGAGACGGTCTGCCGATGGCATTCGTGGCCGCGGGCGACCCGAGTCGCCGCGTCCTACTCAATTTTCTGGCCGATTCGTATGAGGTCATGGCGGGAACGTGGCGATCGAGGTTGATCTTTGGAACGCGAGCTAGTGACCTCGTTGCGTCGATGGCGGCCGTCGCCGAACGTACTTCAAGCATCCTCAGGGAGCATGCCTCAAACGCGTCTCTTGAACACGCGCGAAAGGACGCAGTTGAGATCGATCTACGCGCACGCGGTCACTTCGCCAGGGTCATGTACACAACCCGGAACATAGAACTGTCGGTCTCGCCTCATTCGCTCTGCTTAAAGCCGATCGATGGCCGTCTCCGCAAGGGCGGCGCTCAACCCCAGTTTGAGGGCATTCTCCCACTTCTCCTTGACGAGCAGCTAGAACTTGACGAGAAGAGCGGCCGGCATCGGCTGCACCTCGCGATCGCGAAGATGCCCTACTCCCAGTTGCTCAATCGAAACACGAAGTGGGATCCCACGCAGATTCCGGCATCATCCCGCGACCACGCGATCAGCCTGGCCCTACTGCCCGTTTCTGCTGATGGTTGCATCCTGTTCGTGCGGCGCTCAGAACAGGCGGGGTCCTATCCCGGGATGATTGGCCCACTCGTTACTGGTAACGCGGAACTGCGCGACCGCCGCGGCCTACGCGCTGATCGTGATCCGGAGGGCATTCCTGACCTTCTCTCGGCGATCTGCCGGGAGGCCCGTGAGGAGGTTGGCCTGCAGTTGGATCCGGGGGATTTGCGGGTCCTTGGTCTCGCAAGAATCTGGTCGCCGGAGGACACTGCGATTTGGTGCTTGATCACCACCGCCGCGCTGCGAATCTCAGCGGCCGAGGTGGCGTCACGCGCCCGCTATGCCGACCACGTCGAAGGTGCATGGGAAGTCGGAAGCGAACTGTTTGCCGTGGACCCGTGGCGAACCCAGAACGCCGACGTCGACGTACTGAAGTGGGCCGCCAGCGCGGACTTGGTACCGCAGGCGGTCGCATCGCTCGCTGCTCTGATGAGAAAGAGCGGCACGGACATCGCGATCGACTGGGCGACGGCTACGCAGTCGGCGACTAACCTCACAGCGCCAGTACTGCAGACGATTCCCCTTCGCCATCCGTTCCGATGATATACGTGGCGGTTGGACGCACGGGGTGGAATGGACGGCAGCGGAGGTACCACCGGATCGCGGTCTAATCGTCCGCAAACTGCAGATCGGCCCGCAGCTGTCGCGTACCTGTGCTTCAAGTGCGTTGAGAGCGCGGTAGTCGCCTGGGGGCGGTGGAGTGGGCTCGTTGCACGCGTCGAACAGATAGTTGTGGTACGTGCTGATGTCGAGGGCTTCGTCCGAAGATGCGTAGAGGGTCGCAAGGTCGTAAGCCTCCCAGTTCGTGCGGTAGGCGGCCTGCCAGGTGGGAGGTCCCTCGCCTGGATTGTCCATCAATCCGGATCGGGTTTGATCTGCATACTCGCGTTCGCTCAATAGTGCGTCTGCCAGCCGCAAGTACTGTCCGATCCGTTCTGCTCGCTCTGCCCGCAGGTCATTGCCTGCTCTTGCCCTATCTGCCGGTCGGCAACGTCGGCGCTGATAAGCCCCACGGCGGCGTCACCTCCAAGCGCCCCGACGACACCAAATACACCGGCCATGCCCGCGGCAGCCACGGTGATTCGCAGCGTGTCCCGATGCCGCTGATCCTCATTCGATTCGGCCACGATCCGTGACGGTGGCAGTCACTCCAACGCTGATCGCAGAGGTCTCTGTGAGATGCGCCGCGCGCGACCGCTGCGCCACAAGCGGCGGTAAGGCGCGTCATTTGTCGGGATGATCGGATAGCGATTCCGATCACGCCGAAACGCGGCGGAATGACGCACTTTCCGTCGTGCGCAGTCCGCGCCGGATGGCCGCCCATCGACAGCGTGGGCGTGTAGGCGCGGCTCATGACTGCGGTTGACAGGCGCTGACTTTCGCGACCCCCTAGCCGTCAGTTCATTACCCGCCCGCTGGTTGATCCATCGCAAGGAGCTCAGCCAGAACTACGCGCAGCAGGGCTTCGGCAGTCACTAGCTCGGAACTATCGACGCTCGCAGGTGGATGGAAGTCCCCGGCGAACTTCCTATAAACGAGTTCGTCAAGGACCGCGTGCGGGATCGCGCCGTTTCCGTCGGCGCACGTCTCCGCGACCGGTACTGGAGGACTCGCCCAATCGTTGCGTCGGAACCTGACGAGATGCCAAACGGGGTCGCCGGCTGGGTCTGGCGCGGCGTAGACGTTGGCGATCTGGCACTTGTGGCGATCCTCGCCGTCACCCTCTCCGCGCTCTTCGACTGTGATGGTTCCCAGGAGGAGCGCAGACCCAGTGGTGGCCACGCGTTCGGACGCCCACAAGGCGACCCTTCGATCTTCAAGCGTCAGGAACCAGTCCTCGTCGTCATGGGTCGTTCGGACCTCGACTTCCCCGGCTCCCCTGGTCACAAGTCGCCCGAACCTGGACCATACGACTGTCAGGTCGTCGATTGCCTGCTTGACTTGGGCGGCTCGCAACTCGGTTGCCTCTTCGTGCATTTCGTGAAGGTTCTTCCTGCGCTGTATGCCTGTCACGACCTGGCGTAGAGCCAAATCCAGCTCGGCGTCGATGCTCGGGGCACTCAGAGTCGGCGGTAGTTGCCGGCGGGCGGCGTCAGCAAGTCTGGCTCGCTCGGCAGCGTCACTTGGTAGGCGAGCTTGAACCTGACCAGAACCATGCCAAGTCCTCCGCCAGGAGGAACCATCTGCGGTGCGTGACTGCCAAGTAAGTTCATATCGCAGGTCGTGCACGCCATCGAAAAGGCCGGCGGCCACCATGCGAACGCCGCCAGCGCCATCCCAGGTGAGTTGCTTCGTCGCCCCAAACTCCCACTCACGGTCGTCGGTTTCGTCGGCTTCGTGTCGCGTGGAGGCGTCTGCCGCGAGGATGTCTTTTACGTGGCCGTGGTCGGGCCCGAAACCCCTGCACAAGTCGAGCAACATCTCCACGGCCGCATCTACGATCCTTGCTTGACCGCCCTGGGAGATTGCCGCCGCGGAAGTCATCTCGTCAGTTAAGTTCGCGTAATCGCCACTAGGCTGGGGTGTGGAAGCCGCAGGGTGCAGTTGTAGCCAGATGCGCAATTCATCACGGAACTGGGCGAGACTCGGTCGCTTGCTCGGCGCGTGGTCCGTGGCCAACTCAAGGAGATGGGCCAGGTCGTCCGCCGAGCGCCCTCCGAGCTTGCTCAGGTCGTGTTCCTGTCGGCGAACATCGATGGTTCCTGGCGGGGGGTATCTGTCACCGGCGAGTAGGGCTTGGAATGTCTTCGCGAATGCGTAGACATCTGCGGCTGCCCAGTCGATATCGGGACGCGATGCGCGGGCTTCGGGTGCGCAGAAGTTCGCGGCGCCAACCAAGCCACCGACCTGAGTCTGGTCGGAATAGCCGTGTCCTGTTGCGAGGCCGAAGTCGCCGACGACGGCACGACCACGGACGAAGAACAAGTTGTCAGGCTTGATGTCCCGGTGGACCACATCGAACTCGGCAGCGTCCAGAAGGGTGTCTGCAATGTCCGCAAAAAGCGATACCAACGTCCCGATGCTCGGTTTCGGGCCGAGGCGCTTAGAGAGCGGTTCAGCAAGTTCGGTGACCATCCAAGTCGGAGGTGAGGCGTCCTCCCGATCGAGGACCTGAAGGACACCCCCAGAATCCCTGAGGCGCTCGAGCGTAGCTACCTCATGCTCGAAGCGCTCGTGACCGGATCTCTGAGGCCTCAGGGTCTTGATTACTCCGTGCCGACCGTCGTCGTGCTTGACACGCCATACCTCGCGCTTAAACCGTCCGCCGTTGACGAGTGTCCAGCCTCCGACGCGATACCCCACTTTGAACTCGAGAGCACGGGAGGCGGCCATGTACTCATTGTCTCAGGTCGAAGCCTTGGCGCCGATGTGTGCTGCGAAGGCCAACCGGAGACATTCTCATGACGTACTCAGGTTCGAATGCGGCGGAATGGGGCAGTCCAACCCTTACCGGACCGTTCAACCGCACCGGCGTCGCCTGCGTGCCAGGATCGTCGTCGTGGCTAACGTGGAGCGACAGGATGGGTGAGGTGCCGTTCGACCGCCTAGGACAGGGTCAGAGTGGTCGTCTCGTTTACCAGGTCATGGGTGAGAATGGTCCGATCTTCAACCCCCGCGGCATCAGATTCATGGATCCTGGTTCGGCGACCGCGGTGGACGCGGCGAGCAGTGGCCTTCTCCCGAGCCTGCTTGCCCTCACTGGCGGCGCCGAACTGGTTGACCTCGGACTGGGCGTCGTCAACCTTGGCCTCAGCGTCGCTACGTTGGAAACCGCCCGGCGGCTCGAACGAAAGGTCGACGCGATCTGGGCGCGGTTGGATGAGCAATCGGAAAGGTTGGATGCCATCGCGATTCGTTTGAAACGCGTGGACGTCAACGTGGCGGAGAACAACCTCAGATCCGCACTGCGGCACTCGCTCGCCCGATCGATCACGCCGGACGGGGTCGACTTCTCTCCGTTTGAGGTGGTCGCGAACGACGTCGACAAGTTCACCGACAGTTTGGACGGTTGGGGATACGGCTTGGCGCCCAACCTGAAACTATCCTCGGATGTCAGATCCATGCTCAATGCGATCTGGCGCCTGTTGTACGGAGCCCAGGCCAGTTTGATCGCCGCGCACAACCAGTATGTGCACGGTGATCCTGACCAGGTCCTCATCCATCCGATGATGGATGCCCAGAACCTAATTCTTAGCGGGTTTCCCCCAAGCATCGTGGACCGGATTGCCGTGTTGCAGGTCGCTGGCGGCGCTGGGAAGGAACTCGGAAAGATGGTCAATGTTCAGTTCTATTGGGCAGGATCGCGTGAGAAAAAGCAATATGCTGCTTGGTTCCGCGATCGGGTATTCGAGCCTATAGAAGCCAGACTCGAAGCCGCCCACCCGCTCGCGAGCGCAATCGCGGACCTCTTGGCGCCAAGCCATGAAGTCGTATCGGAGGAGGCTCTCCGTGCGGCGTTGGACGATGCTCACCAGTACCTCATCGATTGGCAATCGACCGACGCAGGATTGGTTTGGCGATGCGAGGTCGTACTTGCGCTCAACCGCGATCTAGAATTCTGGGAATCACTCGAGCTCGGTACTCGACCGACACTATCGTTCGCCATCGACCTGAACCAAGCCGAGGACAAGCTGGGGGCATAAGCAGCGGAATGCGGGGGCGGGCGCTTGGCGGCGGAATGTCGTTAATCGCGTCGCCTCGTGAGCGCAGGAGCTGACTGTTCACAGCTCCGGTCGGCGCCGCGAAGGAGGGTGGGAGAATGGTCGCGGGCCGCCCGCCTGCTGCCAGCTCTGAGGGCCGGCTAGTCACTGAACTCCGCAACTGAGTTCAGTTCGTCGCCTCGTCTGCGGCTCGCCCGGGACAGTCCGGGTTCTGGCACTCGGCCTCGAGCCGAAGGTAATCCGGCGCTCGGTCACCAGAGGCATCGCGCCCCTCGCCCCTCATGAGCCCGGCCTCAGTCAGCACCATCTTGGAGCCACAGGTTGGGCACGTCGTCCGCATGCGTCCAGGCTACGCCACTGCCGTCGGGGTCTATCGGCTCATCCGCAGCGAGGTGGAAGGTGGCGAAACAAGCGCGGGAACATCGACTCCCGCTGCGCGAGGACGGTCTCGGAGCGTCGGCTTTGCGCCCAGCGCGCGGCTCAGTCGGCACTTGCGGCTACTAGACGATTCCCGTAGGACCGGCGTCCGGCCAGACTCGGTCCAGGTGCTCGGCGGGATGCTCTTCTTGCGGCTGCCCACCCGCGGTTGTGGGTGTGGCTCTCTTGCGGTTTGCGTGCCG
>NZ_JACEFC010000172.1 GCF_014180715.1 Nocardioides stalactiti
ACCGGCGTCGCCGTCACCGGGACCCGCCGCCGGGTCGACGTCGACCTCGGTGGCCTCGACGAGGCGATCCGGCCCGAGGTGCGGGCGACCGCCGAGCGGATCGCCGCCCTGCCGAGCGCCGAGCGGCGTGCCGCGCTCGTCGACTGCGGCTACCAGACCCCGCACTGGCCGACGCCCTACGGGCTCGCCGCGGACCCGGTCACCCAGGTCGTCATCGACCAGGAGCTCGCGCGCGCGGGCGTCACCCGACCGGACCTGGTCATCGCCGGCTGGGCGGTGCCGACGATCCTCCAGCACGGCACCGACGCCCAGCGCGAGCGCTTCGTGCGGTCCTCCCTCCTCGGGGAGCTGACCTGGTGCCAGCTCTTCTCCGAGCCCGGCTCCGGCTCCGACCTCGCCTCGCTGCGCACCAGGGCGACCAAGGTGGACGGCGGTTGGTCCCTGTCCGGGCAGAAGGTGTGGAGCTCGGTCGCCGAGCGCGCGGACTGGGCGATCTGCCTGGCCCGGACCGATGCCGACGTGCCGCAGCACAAGGGCATCACCTACTTCCTCCTCGACATGCGCTCGGCCGGCATCGACGTCCGGCCGCTGCGGGAGATCACCGGTGAGGCACTGTTCAACGAGGTCTTCCTCGACGACGTCTTCGTGCCGGACGACTGCGTCGTGGCCGAGCCCGGCGACGGCTGGAAGCTCGCCCGCACCACCCTGGCCAACGAGCGGGTCGCCATGGCGAGCGCCCGGCTCGGCAAGAGCGTCGAGCGGGCGGTCGAGCTGGCCGCCGACGGTCTGGGCCCGGTCGAGGCGGTCAAGGTCGGTCACGCGGTGGCGCTCGCCACGGTCTGCGGCCTCCTGGGCGTCCGCACCACGCTGCGCGCCCTCGGCGGTCACGGCCCCGGAGCGGAGTCCAGCGTCGCCAAGCTGCTCGGCGTCCGCAGCCGTCAGACGTCGTCCGCCCTGGTCGTCGAGCTCCAGGGCGACGCGGTCGCCGACCTCGGGGTGCTCTCGAAGGAGACCGGCGGGTTGTCGGCGGACGTCTGGGAGATGCTCAACACCCGGTGCCTGTCGATCGCGGGCGGCACGACCCAGATCCTGCGCAACGTCGCCGGCGAGCGGATCCTCGGCCTGCCCCGCTGACCGACGAGTCGCCCCTCTTGCGCGGCCGAGTCGCCCCTCTTGCGCGGCCGAGTCGCCCCTCTTGCGCGGCCGAGTCGCCCCTCTTGCGCGGCCGAGTCGCCCCTCTTGCGCGGTCGAGTTGCCACACTTCGTAACGGCAAGCCTGGCAACTCGGCGGGGCAACCCTGGCAACTCGGCGGGGCAACCCTGGCAACTCGGCGGGGCAACCCGGGCAACTCGGCGGGGGGTCAGGTGCGCTCGCGGCGCCAGGTGTTCCAGTGCCAGTGCAGGTAGCGGTCGATCGCCCGCACGATGTGCTGGGAGCGGATCGACGGGAACACGTCGAAGGCGTGCTGGGTGACCGGGAGCTCGGCGTACACCACGCTCCTCTTCGAGACGTCGCGGAGGCGGGCGACGAGCTGACGCGCCTGCTCGACGCCGACGAGGGTGTCGTTGCGGCCGTGGATGACGAAGAAGTCGGGTGCGTCCGGCGTGACCCGCAGCAACGGGGTCGCGGCCTCGAACACCTCGGGGGAGTCCTGGTACGACGTCTTCATGACCCAGTTCGCGAGGAACTCGTCGCGCATCAGCTCGACGTTGCGCAGGCCGCTGGCGCCGGAGAGATCGAAGACCCCGTAGTGGGGGACTGCTGCCTGGACGGTGGTGTCGGCCTCCTCGAAGCCGGGCTGGAAGTCCGGGTCGTTGGGAGTGAGCGCCGCCAGGGCGGTGAGGTGGCCGCCGGCCGAGCCGCCGGTGATCGCGATGTAGTCGGGGTTGCCGCCGTAGTCGGCGATGTTGTCGCGGATCCAGGCGATCGCCTGCTTGACGTCGATGATCTGCGCCGGCCACGGGTCGCGCGGCGCGAGGCGGTAGTTGACCGCGACGCAGACCCAGCCCTTGGCGGCGAGGTGCTCCATCAGGGCCAGGCCCTGCTGCTCCTTCTTGCTGATGATCCAGGCGCCGCCGTGGACCTGCAGCAGGACGGGGGCGTCCTTCGGCGGGGTCGTGGAGGAGGTGTAGACGTCGAGCATGCCGCGCTTGCCGTACGGCGCGAACGGGACGTTGCGGACCACGTCGACGCCCGCCCGGCGGCGCTCGCGGCCGAACGCGAACGGGTTCGCCACGCGTCGCCACGGTGTGGCGAGGTCGGCCGGGGTGGGGGCCGCGTCGAGCTGCTCGACGTAGTCGAGACCGATGCCCTCGACCAGTGCGTCCTCCGCGACGTGGAGGGCCCTGCGGCTCTGGGTGATCAGGTAGCCCAGTCCCGCCGCGCTCGCGCCGGCCAGCACGAGGCCGGTGCGGCTGGCGCGTCCGCGCGCGACCTGGGCGGCGGTGTCAGCCGCGGTCAGGGCGAGCAGGTGCGGCGCCAGCTCGCCGGTGAGCCAGCCCGGGAAGAAGGCGGCCACGCTCAACCGGAACCCCGGGAGCGGCTTGATGGCGTTGGCGGTGAGCGCTGCGGTGACGGCTTGGCGCCGCGTGAAACCCATGATTCGAGGGTAGCGGCCGAACTGAGGTAAATTGGAACCTGTTCTAGGTGTGTGGCGATCGGCACGGGGCGACATGGGGTTGACATGGATCGACTGTCAGGACTGGACGCGAGCTTCCTCTACCTGGAGACGCCCGCGCAGCTGATGCACGTCTGCGCGGTCATGGTCCTCGACCAGACCACGATGCCGACGCCCTACACGTTCGACTCGCTGCAGAAGCGCATCGACGAGAGCGTCCACGACGTCCCGGCCTTCACCCGCAAGATCCGTGGCGTGCCGCTCGGCCTGGACCACCCCGTCTGGGTGCGTGACCGCCAGTTCGACATCGAGCGTCACGTCCACCGCCTCGCCGTCCCGAGCCCGGGCGGCTACCGCGAGCTGATGGACCTCTGCGCGCACCTCGCGGGCCTGCCGTTGGACCGCTCCCGACCGCTCTGGGAGATGTGGGTCATCGAGGGCTACCGGCCTGATGACGCGAACGGCGAGGAACGGGTGGTCGTCTTCTCCAAGATGCACCACGCCACCGTCGACGGCGTGTCCGGCTCGAACCTGATCTCGCACCTGTGCTCGCTCGAGGCGGACGCCGCGCCGCTGGCGCTCGGCCCGAAGCAGAGCCACCCCCGCGACCCCGACAAGCGCGAGCTCCTGGGGCGTGCGCTGCTCGGCATCGGCAGCAAGCCGGTCACCCTGGCCAAGGTGCTGGCGCCGTCGGCCCAGATGATCACCAAGAGCATCTCCCGAGCCCGGGAGGGCGTCGCGATGGCGGCACCGTTCTCCGCGCCTCGGACGTCGTTCAACGGCACCATCACCGGTCACCGGGCGATCGGTCTGGCCGACGTCAGCCTCCAAGAGATCCGCGACATCAAGAAGACGACCGGCGCCACCGTCAACGATGTCGTCCTCACCCTCGCCGGCGGCGCGCTGCGCGCCTATCTCGACGAGCGCGGCGAGCTGCCGACCACCTCCCTGATGGCGTCGGTCCCGGTGAGCGTGCGCGAGACGTCCAAGCGCACCCAGGGCGCCAACAAGGTCTCCTCGCTGTTCACCAAGCTCGGGACCGACATCGACGACCCGCTCGAGCGGCTCGAGGTCATGGCGGAGCGCAACCGGCACGCCAAGGAGCACCACAACGCGATCAGCGCCGACGCGCTGCAGGACTGGGCCGAGTTCGCCGCGCCGCGGGTCTTCGGCCTCGCGGTGCGGACCTACGCCAACCTGCGTCTCGCGGAGAAGCACCCGGTCGTCCACAACCTGGTGATCTCCAACGTGCCGGGCCCGCCCGTCCCGCTCTACTTCTCGGGTGCTCGGATCGAGGCGCTCTACCCGCTCGGCCCGGTGTTCCACGGCGCGGGCCTCAACATCACGGTGATGTCCAACGCCGGCACCATCCACGTCGGGGCGATCGCCTGCCGCGAGTCGGTGCCGGACTGCGACGCCCTGGTGAAGCACTTCCCGGCCGAGCTGGAGCGGATGCGCAAGGCGCTCGCCGCGCGCGCCTGACGCCCGCTCAGACCACGGTACGGCGACGGAAGTCGCGGCGCCGCGCGTTGACGGTCTGCGCCGCCTCGAGCATCGCCGGCACGAACCGCTCGGCGTTGAGGACGCACGCGGCATGACCGGCCGCGACCTCGTGCATCGTCGCGCCCGGGATCGACCTGGCCAGGCGGACCTGTCGCTCGGTCGGGATGACCTTGTCCTTGGTGGTGACGACGACGGCGGTGGGGACGTCGATCCGGTGGATCCACGGCCGCGAGTGATGACGTCCCAGGGCCGCCAGCGCCTGACCGACCGCCCACGGGCTGGTCGAGCGGAACTCCCGCAGCGCCCACTCGTGCATGTCGTTGGGGTCGAGGTCGAGCCGACCGCTCGCGGCGCGGGCGGCAGCGGTCGCCGTACGACTGCGGGACATGCCGCGAGCGGCGACCATGCTCGCGCCCATGCCGGCGAAGAACGCTCGCTCGACGGGGTTGAGCTGGAACCTGTCGGTCGTCGCGCCCAGCACCAGACCCTGCACCTTGTCGGGGTGCTGCCGCCAGACCCGTTGCGCCACGATGGATCCCATCGAGTAACCGGCAACGATGACGTCCTCAAGGCCCAGGAGGTCGATGAGGGCGGCGACGTCGTCCGCGCAGTCGGCGAGCGAGAACTCCTCGCTGCGGATGCCCTGGCCGTGCCAGCGCTGGTCCATCGTGACCACCCGGAACCGCTTCGACAGCGGCCGGATGGCAGGGAACCACGTCAGCAGCCCGGTGCAGCCCAGCGCGTGCAGCAGGATGATGGTCGGCGAGTGGGGGTCCGGGCCCGGCGTGTCGGTCACGTACGTCGACCCCCCGCGCAGTGGCAGCTCGACGAGCCGCCCCTCGGGGATCGGCGCCCACGGCAGGTACACGCCCTTGCGAACCACGTCCATCGTCCCCACGGACGTCACCCTAGAACAGGTTCCACCTGGAGTGGGTCAGGTGTCCCGATCCGCGCGTGCGCGGGCCAGCTCCACCGACCGGCGAAATGCCTTGAGCACGTACGGCGGGACGTCGATGCCCGCCCGGTGGGACCAGAGCAGCTCGCGCTCCACCCGTACCGCCTGAGCCGCGAACGAGTCGTCGGCCGGGATGCCGAGGGTCGTCATGACGTCGCCGAAGTCGGCACGCTGCTCGTCGTTGTTGGTGCCGACCGGCCCGAAGGAGATCGTCCGCAGGCGCCGGACCAGCCACCGTTGCCAGGGGGCCAGCTCGGCCCACAGGGCGCGGGCGGAGAGCTGGTAGAAGACGAAGTGTCCGGGCTCCTGGCGCTTGATCGGCCCGATGACCGTCTCCGCAACGGCCGTCTCGCCCATCGCCAGCGTGCCCTCGTGGAGCAGGTTGTAGGCGAGGACCGCGGAACGCTCGGTCGACATGCCGGTCAGGTAGTAGAGTATCCGGACCACGTCCTGGAAGGCGTCCAGGTGCGCGAGGGTGCCCAGCAGGCGTAGCTTGAAGCTGACCGAGTCGGTGTCGGCGACCGTGGGCGGGCGGCCGAGCTCGACCTGCAGCCGGTCGAGGATCAGGCCGTGCTGGATCTCCTGCGGCTGCCACACGTCGGCGTAGAAGTAGCGGTCGATCTCCGGCGGGTCCGGCAGCATCGTGGTGAGCTCGAGAACGTTGCGGTCCACCTCGAGCTCGACCCTCGCCATGTAGTCGAGGACGTGCCCGTAGCGCTGCGCGAACGCGCTCCGGTCGCGCACGGTGAAGTCCACGTCGTCGAGCCGCAGCGGCGGATGCTGCTCGGCCAGCCGGTCGACGTGGTCGCGGAGCCGCAGGTCGGTGCTTGTCGTCATCGTCATGAGTTCGAGGCGAAGCCTAGAGCGGATGGGCAACGGTCGCATCCGGAACTAGAACACGTTACAGTTCTGTCCGTGGATGCCGAAGAGATCAGTGCCGTACGGGCGGTCGTCACCGAGGTGCTCGACCGGGCCGGGGACAACGTCGACCCCCTGGGCAACCGGCCGGGGGACTGGTCGGCCTGGCAGGCCGCGGGCCTGACCGCGCTGCCGGTCCCCGAGGAGTACGGCGGCGACGGGCTGGGCCTCGAAGCGATCGCGGTCCTCCTGCGGGAGTCCGGGCGCCGGGCGCAGCTCGTCCCCGCGTGGGAGACGCTCGCGTGCGCCGCGCTGACCCTCGGCGCTCACGGCACCGAGGCGCAGCGCAAGGAGCACCTCGCCGCCATCGTCGAGGGAGCGGTGCTCACGCCGGCGCTCACCGACGTGCACGGCACCACCGCGGCTTACGCCGACGGACGGGTGAGCGGCCGCAAGGCTGGCGTCACCTACGCCGACACCGCGACCGCGCTGCTGGTCGTGGCCGGGGACGACGTCGTCCTCGTC
>NZ_JACEFC010000173.1 GCF_014180715.1 Nocardioides stalactiti
CCCACAGCCCCGCCGCCGGACCGGCGGCCTCGGCGTAGACACCGAGCCGCTCCCGCGGCACCAGGTCGTACTTGCCCGAGGGACGCCACGCGACGGCGACCTCGTCGGTGACGTCGGCGACCTCGACCCGGAGCAGGAAACGCATCCGCTCGAGGAAGTCGATGAGCGCCGGCGCGGCGCCCGGCTCGGTGTGCGCGACGAACGCACCCTCGTCACCGTCGGCCCCGTTGTCGACCCCGGCGAACGCGTGCTCGACGTGCCCGTTCGGGCTGAGCACGAGCGCCTGGGTCCACACGCCCGGTTCGAGCCCGTCGAAGTACTGGGTGGTGAGCGAGTGCAGCCAGGTGAGCCGGTCGGGCCCGCTGACCCGGACGACGTCACGGTGGCTCAGGTCGACGAAGCCGTCGCCTGCCGCCAGGGCTCGCTGCTCGCCGTACAACGAGCCGTAGTGCGCCGCCACGGGGGCGTCGACACCGTCGCCGGCCACGGCACCGGGCAGGGCGAGCAGGGGGCTCGACATCAGTTCTCCTCACAGTCGTGGCACCGGCCGAACACGGTCAGGTGCCCCAGGTCTGGGGTGAACGCGTGACGGGTGGCCAGAGATTCCACGAACGGCGCGGCTTCTGCCGCATCGACCGAGACGACCCGGTGGCAGCCGCGGCACACGAGGTGGAAGTGCGTGTGGCCGCGGGT
Organism: Nocardioides stalactiti; assembly: GCF_014180715.1. GTDB lineage: Bacteria > Actinomycetota > Actinomycetes > Propionibacteriales > Nocardioidaceae > Nocardioides > Nocardioides stalactiti. Next base: position 694 of record NZ_JACEFC010000173.1, read on the forward strand.
CGAGTGGTAGGTCGGCGCCCGATCGCTGAGGTGGGCGTGCCGGACCAGGCCGAGCTCCTCGAGCACCTCGAGGGTGCGATAGACGGTCGATGCGTTGACCGTGGAGGCCTGCTGCTGGACGTGGGCAAGCACCTCGTCGGGGGTGGCGTGGCCGAGCTCGTCGACCGCCGCGAGGATCATCTCCCGCTGCGGGGTGAGGCGGTAGCCCTTCTCGCGGAGCGCCTGACGCCAGTCGGTGTCAGACACGTTGCAGCCTCGCCCACAGGTGCGGCTGGAGCTCCTGGCCGGCGGCCGCCATGTCGAAGGCGTAGAGGAGGTCGCCCTCGACGTTGCCGTACATCCGGTGCCCGGCGGTGACCTCCTTGGCGGACTCGGTGAACCCAACGCCCGCCGTGTGCAGCTCGACCTTGCCGCCCTCGGCCTGGCCGTACCAGATCTCCGACAGCCCGGTGTTGTGGGCGAGCACCATCTCCAGGCGGCCCTCACCGCGAGCCCGGATGAACCCGGTCTCCTGGGCGGCGTCGCGCACCTTGTTGCCCTCGTCGTCGATCACCCAGGACCGGGCCATGTAGTGGAAGAACGGGCGGCCGTCCTGCTGGAAGATCAGCTCCTGGCCGAACTGGAACTTCTCGATCGTGGGGTAGTCGCCGTGGCCGTTGCCGCGCCAGGTGCCGAGCATCCAGGCGATGGGTCCGCAGTCGGGGTGCAGGTTCTGGGGGATGTCGAAGGCCACGGTCGACCATCTTAGGAGGCCGTCGCCCCGAGGAGGCCGTCGTCGACGGCACCGTCGCCGTCGGGCCTCCCCTAGGGTGGCCTCCATGGCGCGAGAGCTCGTGGTGAAGGTGACCTGCGGCGTCGACGCGCCGGAACGGGCGAACCAGGGATTCACCGTCGCGGCGACCGCCGCCGCGTCGGGTGTCCCCGTGTCCCTGTGGCTCACCGGCGAAGCGGTGTGGCTCGCGACCCCCGAGCGGTCCACCGACCTGACGCTGCCGCTCGCCACCCCGGTGCCCGACCTGCTCGCGACGGTCCTCGAGCTCGGCACGGTCACGGCCTGCTCCCAGTGCGCGGCCCGGCGCGAGCTCGGCGCCGACGACCTGCTCCCCGGGGTCCGGATCGCGGGCGCCCCGGTGTTCGTCGAGGAGTGCCTCCGCGACGGCGCGCAGGCGCTCGTCTACTGACGACCACCCGCGCCCTAGAGTTTTCACGTGCTCAGATCGACCGCGACGGCGGCTGCCTGCCTCGCCCTCGCCACGGGACTGTCGGGGTTGACCGCCTGCGACGACCAGCCCTCGACGGGCCCAGGCGACGGCCGCTACGACCTCCGTGCCGGTGACACCTACGTCGCCATCGGCGACTCCTACACGGCGGCCTCCAAGACCAGCCCCCCGGCGAAGGACGACGAGCGCTGCGGCCAGGTGCAGCGCAACTACCCGCGCCTCATCGCCGAGGAGACCGGCGCCACCCTGCGGGACAACAGCTGCAACGGCGCCGACACCTCTCACCTGATTGAGCAGAAGTTCGTGTGGAAGGAGCCCGACGGCGAGCGGCTCTTCCACCCGCCCCAGCTCGAGGGGCTCGACGAGGACACCGACCTGGTGACCTTCCGGCTCGGCGCCAACGACTTCAAGCTGATCGGCAGCGCGTTCCTGTGCGCCCAGCAATTCTTCGGGAAGGCGCCGGGCACCTGTACGGCGCTCGACCGCGCGGCCGGACCGGACGGCGCCACCCAGCACCTCGCCGACCTCGTCCCGGTGGTCGAGGAGTCGCTCGCACTGGTCCGCGAGAAGGCTCCCAACGCCCGGATCATCGTGATCAGCTATCCGCAGATCTTCCCGCCCGACGGCAAGTGCGCCCTGCTACCGCTGCCCGACGGCGACGAGGCCTGGGCGCGCAGCATCGTCGACGGCCTCAACGCCGCGCTCGCGGCGGGCGCCGAGAGCATCGACGCGACGTACGTCGACATGTTCGAGGCGAGCGCCGGCCACGACATCTGCTCCGAGGAGCCGTGGGTCGCCGGAGCCGAGGTCGTCCGCGGCGGTGCCACGAAGTGGCACCCCTACCGCGAGGAGTCCGAGGTCGTCGCCGAGCTGGTGCTGGACGCGCTCGAGAACTAGGAGCCGAATCGGGACTTTCCTGGATCGGCGTGGTCCGGTCAGCGCGCGGCGACGCGCTCGAGGATCTCCTCGAACTTCGTCGCACACAGGGTGAGCTCGAACTCGCGCTCGGCGAGCTCGCGCGCCCGGCGGCCGAGCTTCTCGCGCTCCTCGTCGTCGTTGAGCACGTGGGTGACCCAGTCGGCCGCGGCAGGGATCGCACCGAGCTGCGGCGCCTGCACGCAGCCGCCGGCGGCGTCGATGAGGTGGGCGGCCAGGTTCTCCGACGGCATCAGGCCGAGCACGGGTCGTGCCGCGCACAGGTAGGACAGGGTCTTGGACGGGACGGAGAAGGCGCCCGCTGACTTGTCGAGCACGACGACCAGCACGTCGCCGGAGCCGAGGACCTCGGAGAGGCGCTCGTAGGGCTGGAAGGGCAGCAGCGTGACCGGCACGTCGAGCTTGGCGGCCTCGTCGGCGATCTCGTCCATCGCCGCGCCCTCGGTGACGACGGTCAGGTGCGCCGGGGTGCCCCGGTCGCGCACGGCCTTGGCGAGCTGGACGAGCAGCCGCGGGTTGTGCTTGAGACCGAGCGTGCCGGAGTAGACGAGGTTGGGCACGTCGACGAGGTCGTGCTCACGCGCCCACGGGTTGTCGCGGTCCGTGGGGACCAGCTCACCCAGCGGCGCCCAGTTGGGGATGACGGTGGTCTTGTCGGCGGTCCCCCACGCGCGGTGGACGTCGAGGAACGCCTCGGAGATCACCACGATCGCGTCGGCCCGTCGGTTGCACCACTTCTCGACCCAGCCGGCGACGTGCGCGAAGACGAGGAAGCCGCGACTCAGCTTGGTGCCGGCGAAGGACTTCATCGCGATGCCCTGGACGTCCTGCTGCCAGGACACCCACGGCTGCCGGGTGAGGAGGAGGAAGAACGTGACGACGGCCATCATCGGGACCGGCACGTTGCCGAACATCACGACGTCAGGACGGACCCGGCGGATCTGGCGGGCCAGCTGCACGCCGTAGCGGACCTCCTGGACCAGGCGGCGCGCGAAGTTGAGCTTCTCGACGACCTCGCCCTGGCCGATGGCCTCGAAGTGCAGGTGGTCGTGGCCGTGGAGGTTGCCCTTCCCGGACACGTGAGCCTCGCACCACGAGTGCGTGACGTCATGGCCTCGCCGCGCCAGCTCGGCGCTCAGCTCGACCTGGAACGGGTGACCGCTGTAGTCGTGAACAAGAACGCGCAACGCCAAAACCGACCCCTCCATGATCCTGAAATCCTGGTACTCCCCCGAACCGTCAACGACGGCGCTTGCAGGAAGTCACACCTCGGCTAGCGCCAATCCGAGCAGTGCCCGCGCCTCGGCGGTCGTTGCGGGGCGACGCTGCGCCAGCTCACCCAACGCCACGGCCCGCTCGACGAGCTGTCGGTTGCTCTCCACCGGCACGCCGCGGCTGATCGTCAGCACGTCCTCCATGCCGACCCGGAGGTGGCCGCCCTTGCTCAGCGCGGCGAGCGCGACCGGCAGGGTGGTGCGCCCGATGCCGGTCGCCGACCAGGTGGTGACCTGCCCCGGGAGGGCGGCGACCGCGGCGACGAGCGCGTCCGTCGTACCGGGCATGCCGCCGGGGACGCCCATGACCAGGTCGCAGTGGACCCGGCCGCCGAAGGGGAGGCCGTAGGTGTCGAGGAGGCGCTCCAGCGCGGCGACCTGCCCGAGGTCGAAGAGCTCGAACTCCGGCACGACCTCGCGCTCCTGGCTGAGCTGGTAGAGCTCGCACACGAACGGCCAGGGGTTGCTGAAGACGTCGTCGCCGAAGTTGGTCGTCCCCATCGTCAGGCTGCACGAGTCGGGGGCGGCGTCGAGCACCCGGAGGCGGTGCTCCAGCGGGTCGTGGACAGAGCCACCGGTCGACAGCTGGACCACGAGGTCGGTCGCTTCCCGGAGCGCCTGGACCGTGTCGGTGAGCCGCGCGAGGTCGAGGGTCGGACGGTGGTCGTCGTCGCGGATGTGGACGTGGATCATGGCTGCGCCCGCCGCCTCGCACTCCTGGGCGGTGCGCACCAGCTCCTCGAGCGTCGTCGGCAGCTGCGGGACGTCGACCTTCGCGGTCTCGGCACCCGTGGGTGCAACCGTGATCAGCAAGGCTTTCGGGTCAACGCTGCCAACGCTCTGCTCCATCCGGTTATCGTCTCAGAAAACAGGAGGATTTGTCGCCTCGGCGAGACTGGAAGGATGACCCCATGCGAGCGGTCGTCCAACGGGTCCTGTCGGCGTCGGTGACCGTCGACGACGAGGTCGTCGGGGCGATCGCCACCCCCGGGCTCCTCGTCCTCCTCGGGGTCACCCACGACGACGGCCCCGCCGAGGTCGCCTGGATGGCCCGCAAGATCCGCGACCTGCGGATCCTGCGCGACGAGCTGTCGGCGGCCGACACCGGTGCGCCCGTCCTGGTCGTCAGCCAGTTCACCCTGTACGGCGACACCCGCAAGGGCCGGCGACCGAGCTGGACCGCAGCCGCACCGGGTCCCGTGAGCGAGCCCCTGTACGACGCCGTCTGCGCCGAGCTCGAGCGGCTCGGGACGCATGTCGAGCGGGGCGTCTTCGGCGCGATGATGAGCGTGGCGTCGGTCAACGACGGGCCGTTCACGGTGCTCCTCGAGAGGTCCGCGGCGGACGGGACGTGATCCGCCAGACTGGACTGGTGCTGCTGACGCCCGCCGCCGTGTCGCAGGTGCGGCGCGCCGTGCGAGGTGCACTGCTCCTCGAGGGCGGGGCGTCGGCGCCGCTCTGGACCTGGCGCGGCCAGGTCCCGGAGCCGGCGTTCATCGCCGCGGTCGAGCGGCACCGCGTCGGCCTGCTCCTCGCGGACCACGTCGAGACCCTCGACCTCCCGGAGCCGGTCCGCGCACGACTGCGTGCGCAACGCGACGCCGAGCGACGCGCGGCGCTCGACCTCATCCGGCTCACGTCGTACGTCGACAGCCTGCTCGCCGACGTCCCTCACCTGCACCTCAAGGGGGTCGCCCTGGCGACCCTCAGCACCGGCGACCCGACCGCGCGCGGTGGCGGCGACGTGGATGTGGTCGTCGACCCCGGCCGGCTCGACGACGCTGCCGCGGCGCTGGTCGCCGACGGCTGGAAGGTCCGGCCGACCTACACCTCCGACCAGGAGGCGTGGGCGTGGCGCTACCAGCGCTGGGGCGCCCACGAGATGGCGTTCGACCGGGCGGGACTCACCGTCGACCTGCACTGGCGGCTCGACCCGACGTACGACGGGCTGCCGCGGTTCGCCGACCTGTGGACGCGGCGCCAGCAGGTCAAGGTCGGCCCGGTCGAGGTCGAGACCCTCGACACCGCCGACGCCTTCGCCCACTCGCTGCGGCACGCGGCCAAGGACGGCTGGGAGTCCCTGCGCAGCCTGGTCGACGTGCACCGGCTGGCCCGCGAGCCGGCGGCGCACGAGGTCGCGCTCGGGCGGCTCGACCACGCGACGCTCAGCGCCGTCGACGCCACCGTCGGGC
>NZ_JACEFC010000174.1 GCF_014180715.1 Nocardioides stalactiti
TCATGCCGCCGACGGCGGCGCCGGCGAGCTCGGCGGCGCGGTCCACCCGGCGCAGCAGCGCCGCGACCCGGGCCACCAGCTCCCGCATCCGGAACGGCTTGGTCATGTAGTCGTCGGCCCCCACGCCGAGCCCCACCAGCACGTCGGTCTCGTCGTCGCGGGCGGTGAGCATCAGCACCGGGACCGGCCGGACCGCCTGGATCCGCCGGCACACCTCGTGGCCGTCGAACCCCGGCAGCATCACGTCGAGGATCACCAGGTCGGGCTCGTACGTCGCGAAGGCATCCACCGCACCCGGTCCGTCGTACGCCTGGGCGACGTCGTACCCCTCGGCCGTCAGGCGGTCGGTGACGGCACCGTTGATGACCGGCTCGTCCTCGACCACGAGGATGCGTCGCGCTCCCATGCTCCTGAGCGTAGGAGCGCGAACCGTCGGGAAGCCGGGACGACTCGTGAAGATCCTGTGCAGGTCGGAGAGGTGCCGGTCGGTCAGGCCCGGCCGAGCGCCCGGCCCGCGGCGCGGCCGGAGAAGATGCAGCCACCGAGGAAGGTGCCCTCGAGCGCGTTGTAGCCGTGGACCCCACCGCCGCCGAAGCCGGCGACCTCGCCGGCGGCGTACAGGCCGGGCACGGGTACGCCGTCGGCACCCATGACCTGGCTGTCGAGGTTGGTCTCCAGCCCGCCGAGCGTCTTGCGGCTCAGGATGTTGAGTCGTACGGCGATGAGCGGGCCGTGCGCGGGATCGAGGATCTTGTGCGGCTTGGCGACCCGCATGATCTTGCCGGTGCGCTCGCGGCGACCGTTGTGGATCGCCATCACCTGGGCGTCCTTGCAGAACGGGTTGTCGACCTGGCGGTCGCGCGCCTCGATGACGGTGCGCAGCGCCTCGACGTCGAGGACCCGGCCGCCGCGGGCGATCTTGTTCATCCCGGCGACGAGCTCCTCGAGGGTGTCGGCCACGACGAAGTCCTCACCGTGCTCCTTGAACGCCTCGACCGGGCCGGTCGCGCCCTTGCCGATGATGCGGTCCTTGAGCATCAGCGGGATGTCCTTGTCGGTCCAGTCGGGGTTCTGCTCCGAGCCCGACAGGGCGAACTCCTTCTCGATGATCGTCTGGTCGAGGACGAACCACGAGTAGTCGGCGCCGGTGGCGAGGATCTGCTTCATGCTGCCGATCGAGTCGGCGCCGGGGACCCCGGACATGCCTTCGAGCCGCTTGCCGTCGGCGTCGAACCACATCGATGACGGACCCGGCAGGATCCGGATCGCGTGGTCGGGCCAGACCGGGTCCCAGTTGTGCACGCCCTCGACGTAGGCCCACATCCGGTCGCGGTTGACGATGCGGCCGCCGGCCGCCTCGGTGATCGCCAGCATCCGGCCGTCCACGTGCGCGGGGACGCCGGCGATCATGTGCTCCGGTGCGGGACCGACGCGGTCGGTCGGCCAGTTGCGGCGCATCAGCTCGAAGTTGTGGCCGATGCCGCCAGAGCTCACCACCACGGCGGCCGCCCGCAGGTCGAACTCACCGACGACCTCGCGCGACGACCTCACCCCGCGGGCCAGGTCGTCGTCCTCCTCCAGCAGGCTGCCGCGGACGCCGACGACGGCGCCGTCCTCGACGACCAGCTCGTCGACCTGGTGCCGGAAGCCGAACCGCACCAGGCCCGCCTCCTCCGCCTTCAGCACCGGCTCGAGGAAGACCCGCACGACCTCGGGCCCGGTGCCCCAGGTGAGGTGGAACCGCGGCACCGAGTTGCCGTGGCCGGTCGCCCGACCGTCACCACGTTCGGCCCAGCCGACGAAGGTGAGGGACTTGAGCCCGAGGTCGCGCAGGTACTGCCGCTTCTCGGTGGCCGCGAACGCGACGTACGCCTCGGCCCAGCGCTGCGGCCACACGTCCTCGTCGTCGAGCCGGTCGAAGCCGGCCGATCCCATCCAGTCCTGGAGGGCCAGCTCGTGGGAGTCCTTGATGCCCATCCGGCGCTGCTCGGGGCTGTCGACGAAGAACAGCCCGCCGAGCGACCAGAACGCCTGGCCGCCCAGGTTGTTGCGGTTCTCCTGGTCGAGGACCAGGACCCGCTTGCCGGCGAGCGCCAGCTCGTGGGTGGCGACCAGGCCCGCCAGGCCGGCGCCGACGACGATCACGTCGGGGTGGAAGTCGGACATCACGTCTCCTCGGTCAGCGGGCGGGGCGAGGAGAGCCTAGGACGCCGTCGAGGGCGGCCTCCTAGAGGGAGATCTCGAGGGCGTAGATGTCGAGGGCGTAGGGCAGCCGGCCGGGGTCGATGCGCGGTCCCTTGCGGACCTTGAGCTCGCCCGCGTTGACGACGCGGCCGAGGAACGCCTGGCCGAGGAAGATCGCCATCCCGGCACCAGGGCAGCCCTGCGGACCGTGGCTGAAGAAGTTGAAGCGCCAGTCGTCGGCCGCGGTGCCGCTGGTCCACTCCTCCGGCGAGAACCTGTCGGCGTACGGGACCCGCGCCCGGTTGCGATGGTTGAAGAGGTTGTGGATGAGCACCTGGGTGCCCGCCGGGGTCTTCTGCCCGTTCTTCCAGCGGAAGTCCTCCTCCAGCACCCGGCCGAAGAGCGCGGTGGTCGGCCAGAGCCGCATCGCCTCGAGGATGCAGCCGGCGAGGTACGTCGCACCGACGACGTCCTCCACGTCCGCCATGTCCTTGCCGGCCACCTCGGAGCGCGCGACGCCGGCGACCTTGGAGTGGGTCGCCAGCACCATCAGGGTGCGCATCAGGTTGGCTGGGAGCGTGTCCCCCATCGCGAAGAGCCAGTGGATGAGCTGACCCGGCACGTCGGTCGCGGCGCTCTGGGGCGCACTCGTGATGAGGCCGGTCAGCGCGGTCGGGTCCGGCGCGGCGACGTACTGCTCGATCCGGGCGTGGAGCTCGTCGTAGCCCTTCGCCGGCTCGCCCGGCATCTTGTTGCCCGCCGCCATCAGCTGCCCGAGCAGGTCGGTCAGCTCGGTGTCGTCCTCGGCCGCGGTTCCGAGCACGACGACGCGGGTGAGCCGCTGGAAGCAGGCGTTGAGGTCGTCGAACGTCATCGGCCGGTCGAGCCCCAGCAGCGCGTCGGCCTCGGCCACCGCGGCAGCCGCGAACTCCGCCGCGAGCTGGTGGACGGGCTGACCGGTGCCGAGGACGGACTCGGCGAAGGCACGCCGGTCGGCCCACAGGTTGCCCCGCGAGATCGTCAGGGCGGTCGGCTGGAACGCCGCCATGCCCTTGCGCTTGGCGTCCGGGTCGGACGCGAACGGCGACGGCGACCCGCCGAGGACGACCTCGATGTCCTCGGGGTGCGTGAGGAGCAGCGCCTCCTCCGCCCCGACCCGGACCCAGAACGGGTCCGGTCCGTACTTCCTCTCCAGACCCTCGACCAGGCGGTAGGCGAGGTGGTCGGCCGGCAGCTTGCCGACCGCGCTCACCACCGCCTCCCGCTTCCGGAACAGACCCTGGACCACGTTGGGGACGCCCACCTGGGCCGTGAACCGGACGCCCTCCAGGACGGAGGCGTGCTTGAAGTCGAGTGCCACGCAGGTCAGCCTCTCAGGAGCGTCAGAACGGCAGGTAGGACTTGACCGTGTCGGCGGCGCGGAGGATCACCGGCTTCTTGCCCGGCTCCGTCGCACCCAGCTCGTGCCAGGGCGCGAAGACCCGCTCGACGTCACCGATCACCGGCTCGAGCTCGGGGTAGTGCCGCAGCAGCACGTCCTTCATCGAGTTCTCGTTGACCCAGTCGTAGCCGGTCTTGGTGTAGACCTCCGGCCGGAAGTCGCTGGTGAAGAACCGGTCGCTCTTGAGCCGACGCGAGGCCATGAGGATGAAGATCCGGAACGCGGTGTCGGAGAAGCCGAAGCCCTTCGGCGGCTGCTCGGCCTGCATGCCGATCTGGAGGTCGACCAGGTCCACGTCGCCGCCGTAGATCTCGTTGATCTCCTTGGCCCACTGCTTGTTGGGCGTGATGTCCTCGATCCGCTTGCGTCGCGGCATCCGCAGCGCCTCGCGGAAGTCGTTGTAGCGCGGCACGCCGCGCTCCCGGTCGCGGACGATGTCGAGCGTCGCCAGGTCGGTGACCTGGCCGTCGACCCGGGTCAGGTTGCGCAGCGCGTTGGGGTAGTTGTGGAGGCACACGGCACCGGCGCTGGCCTTGCCGATCGAGTACCACATGTCGCCCATCTCCAGGCTGTGCATGAAGTCGCGGGTGGCGCTGCCCTGGATGTCGGTGAAGTAGGCGTCGCGCAGGTGCTCGCCGCTCGCCAGGGAGTAGAAGGACCAGTCGTCGGGGATGAGCGGGTGCATCCGATAGACCGAGACGAACTCCTCGGTCAGCGAGAACGGCGCCGCGTGGTGGTCGGTCGCGGAGCCGATGATCCCCGAGAGCGCCTCGCTGTCGCCGACCCGACCGATCTTGTCGCGGAACGTCTCGCCGAGCGCGCCGTACCAGTTGGCGCTCATGCCGATCTGGAGTGCCGGGTGGCGCAGCACGCACGGCGTCCACTCGACGGTGTGGATCTTGGCGATCAGGGCCGAGACGACGAGGACGCCGAGCTCGAAGAGACGCTGGTCGTCGAGCTCGGGGTGGGCCTTCTTGAGGGCGTCGCAGACCGCGTTGTGCTCGCGCGCGAACACGGTGTGGAGCAGGCCTGGGCCGAACCAGTAGTTCTCCTGCATGCCGGTGAGGTCGATGCCGGGGATGTCGCTCTCGGGCAGCCGGCCGTTGTCGTCGACCTTGATCTTGCCGTCGACGAACGTCCGGATCTGGCCCTGCTTCGCCGCCCCGCTGCCACAGACCTGGGATCCGTCCCACCAGTGGGTCTCGGCGTTGCCGAACACCGGCGCGGGCTGGCCGTCGACCACCTCCCCGCGCATCGGGATCGTCTCGCGGATCCGCATCGGCTTCTCCGGGAAGTCGTCGTCGGCCCCGATCGGCACCTCGATGACCCGGTCAGCCCGGCCGTCGCCGTGGAAGAACCAGTTGTGGTTCTCGAACTGGAGCCAGGCCGCGCCCAGCGCGTTGAGGATGCCGGCCGGCTTGAAGGTGTCGCGCGCCATCAGCCGACGGCTGATCTCGCGAGGGTCCGGCGTCAGCAGCCGCTTGCGGTCGATCACGGTGTCGGCGATGGGCACGTTGCGGCCGAAGCCGGAGTCCTTCGAGCCCATCATCGGGCAGCCGAGATCGTTGTAGGTGCCGTCCGCCGTCCGGGCGCGGACCACCTCGGGCGGCGGGTCGCCGGCCGGGTCGTCGGGCCGCATCCCGTCCTGCTCGTACAGGTTCTCCGCGCGCAGGTCGTCGCGCTCCTTCGACAGCGCGGCAAGCTGGAGGATCAGCGACGGGTGCTGGTACCACTCCAGGTTGAGAGGATTCGGGATGCTGACCATCGAAATTCTCCTTCGAGGCGCGGTGTGTCCTGCGTCACGCTGTCGCACGGAAACATAGGCCCCGCGCGCCTGCGTGAACAGCCCCACGGACGGGCCCACGGTCTGTCACCATCTCCAGATGGCTCTGGATCCTGCGCTCCACGTCACGGTCTCCGGCCCGGCGCTGCCGGCCGCGACCGTCGTGTTCGTCCACGGCATCGGCGACAACCACGAGACCTGGGAGCTGCAGCGCGCGGCGCTCGACAGCACGAGCGTGCGTCACGTGGCCTACGACCACCGCGGCTTCGGCCGGTCGGAGGCGCGGACCGCGCGCCGGGTCACGATCACCGACCTCGCTCGCGACCTCGGCGCCGTCATCGACGACCAGCCCGACGCACCGATCATCCTGGTCGGCCACTCGATGGGCACGATGACCATCCAGGCGCTGGCTGCCGCCCGGCCCGACCTCTTCCTCGCGCGGGTCGCCGGAGTGCTGCTCCTGGCCGGCCCCGGCGCGGGCCGCGAGATCGCGGGCGGCATCCCGCTGCCCGTCGCCCGGGTCGTGTCGGGCTCGGTCCGCCGCGGCCTCTTCCTCGCGGCGGGTCTCCCGTCCCGCAGCCCGTTCGTCCGCGGCATCGTCGCGCTCATGGTCGAGGCCGCCTACGGTCCGCGGGGCGACCGGACCATGCGCGCCGCCGTACGGACCCGGGTGGCCGGCGTGTCCACGCGCACCCTGGTGACGCACGTCGACGCCTGCCTGACCTTCCACGCG
>NZ_JACEFC010000175.1 GCF_014180715.1 Nocardioides stalactiti
GTCAGCGCGGTCGAGGAGCTGCGCCGGGTCGTCGGCGAGCTCAGCGAGCCCGAGACCGCCGGCGACCTCGTCACGGCCGCGGCCGCCGCCATCGTCGACACCTGGACGACGAAGGTGCGTCACCACATCGAGGCCAACCCCTTCGACCTCGGTGACGAGCGCCAGGCCTACGCCGCCGACGACCCGCTGCGTCCCTACGGCACGACCCTGCTCGCGGCCGCGGTGTCCGGCGACCTGCTCGTCGTCCTCCAGATCGGCGACGGCGACGCGGTCCTGGTGACCGACCAGGGCGAGGCCCAGCGCGCCGTGGCCGACGACCCCGAGCTCGACGGCATGCACACGAGCTCACTGTGCGAGCCCGACCCGCTGCGTGCCCTCCGGACGACCGTCATCGACACCCGCGTCGAGGACGTCGCGCTCGTCTTCTTGTGCACCGACGGCTTCGGTACCTCGCGCGTCGACGCCGGCGGCTGGTGGAAGCAGACCGGTGAGCAGCTCGTCGACTTCGGCCGCACCCGCGGCCTGGAGTGGATGCGCGAGCAGCTCCCTACCTGGCTCGAGGAACCGGCCCAGATCGGCGGCGACGACACCTCGATGGCGATCATCGTCCGCAGCGACCTCGGCCTCGGCGTCAGCGACCGCCCCGTCGACCCCGAGCGCACCATCGCCCTCCCCGAGCTAGCCGACACGCTCGACGCCCCGTAGGGCACAGCGGCTCCCCCTGCGGCGAACAGCCCCGAGCCGCTGCGGCGAGCCGCCATTCAGCCGTATGCGGCACCTACCTCGACTGCGCGCGCGGCAGCGCGGCGCCGCCGGGGGGGCCGCCCCGGGGGGGGCGGGTGNGCGGCGACGCGCTCGCGCCGACTAGAAGATCAGGCCGTAGAGCTTCTCGGGGTCGCCTTGGCCCTTGTCGTACATCTGCAGGTAGCAGCGGCAGTCGAGGTCGTCGATGAAGAGCACGCCGTAGGCGCCGCCGCTGTCCTGCTCCTCGACGTAGCCGTAGATCTTGCCCTGCTCGGGCTCGTCGGCGTCCTGCTGGCCGTTGCTGTTGGTGTCGTTGTACCAGTAGTCGACGACCAGGTCGCCGTCCTCCTTGGTCAGCGTCTTGGCGTTCTGGCGGTACTGCCGGAGGTCACCGACCTTGTCGAACTTGGCGACCCAGGTGTTGCGACCCGACCGCTTGCACTTGCTCTCCTCGGTCTCCCCGTCGACCTCGGTGGGGATCCGCTGGCAGTTGATGACGCCGAACAGCTCGGCGAACGCGATCACATCGGTGTCGGACAGCTCGTCGGGCGGCGTCACCGTCGCGGAGATCGCGTTGAACGCCGGGTCCAGCTGGTCGGCATTGACGCCCGGTCCGCCGGTCAGCTCGGCGGACTGGACGCCCGCGGCGCTGTCCCAGTAGAGGATCGGAGCGTCGGTGCTCGTGGAGTCGGCCGTGGTCGGGTCGAACCGGTAGTAGGCACCTGAGTCGACGTCGGCGACGATCGTGCCCTCAGCGCTGTTGAGGCGACGCGCGCGGGCCGCGGTCAGCTCGGAGCCCGAGGAGTAGGTCGTCAGCACCAGGGTGCCGTTGGGGAACGTGCACTGGACCTTGTCGGTCTGGCCCGACTGCAGGCTCCCGATGTCGCAGGAGTCCATGCCCGAGGTGACCTGCGAGCCGAGGCTGGCGTAGCGCGCGTTGATCTCCTCGAACGTGCCGGGACCCTCCGGGGTCGTGGGCTCGGTGGAGACCGGCGTCGTCGACTTGTCGTCGTCAGCGTCCGAGTCACCGTCGCCACCCGTGAGGGCGGCCACGCCGCCCACCACGCCACCGCCGACGAGGACGACCGCGGCCACGATGCCCACGACGATCGGCCAGGTCTTGCGCTGCTTCGGCGCGGCCGGGGTGTAGCCCCCGCCGTACGACGAGGGCGGCGGAGCGCCGTAGGAGGACGCGCCCACGGGGGTCGGGGCGGGCGAAGAGCCGGGGACGCCGGGCGCTCCCCCGGAGGTGGGCCACACCGGCGCGGTCGGGAGCGGCGCGCTGACGCCGGGCGGCGGCGGGGCAGCGGAGACCGGCGGCTGTGCGCTCATCGGCGGGACACCGGTCGGGGGCAGCATCGTCGGCGGGCCGGCCGGCGGCGGCACCGGGGAGGAGGCGTGCTGGGTGCGATAGCTGCGCACCTGGACGTCCGACACCTTGCCGGTGGCGTAGCCGAGGACCGCGAGCGCCCACTTGGCGCCGCCGACGTCAGCACTGCCGCGGTCACGGGCGAGGCGGTTGCCGGCCTCGCTGACCGCACGGTCGGCGTCCGCACCGCTGTCGAGCATCGTCATCATCGCCTGGAAGGCGCCGAGGCGGACCGCGTCGACGAGCAGGTTGATGTCGCCGGTGGTGGCGCTGTCCTCGTCGAGGTAGTCGTCCAGCGCACCGCGGAAGCTGTCGGCGTCGTTGAAGAGCTCCCGACCCTGGCTGCGGCCCAGGGCGTACAGGCTCTCGTGCAGTTCCATGAAACTCCCCAACTCGGTGATGGCGTCGCTGGTGCCGACCGGTGAATCTTACGATCGCACCAGCCTCAGGTGTGGCACTGCACCCGGAAGTTTGGTCAGACTCCGGCTCCGAGGCCGCTGGCGATGCCCGCCGCGCCCTCGGCCACTGCCGCTGCGGTCTTGGGCCGAGCCGTGACGTCGTTGTCGAGGCAGGAGGCGATGAGATCGGCTGCAGCAGGCGGCAGGTCGGCGTCGAGCGTCGGCTGCGACGCCAGGATCGTCCGGACGAGCAGCAGCGGCTCGGTGCTGCGCAGGTCGCCATAGACCCCGTGACCGGTGAGCGCGAAGTGGAGGCACGCCCCCAGCGACCAGACGTCGCTGGCGCGGGAGGCGGCGCCGCCGGTCATGATCGCGGGATCGGTGTACTCGAGGCCGATCTGGCCGAGCCCCGTCATCACCATGCCCGGTGAGAGCAGCTGGGACAGGCCGAGGTCGGAGAGCCGACCGCCGTCGTCGGCGATGAGGATGTTGGCCGGCTTGATGTCGCGATGCGCGATGCCGCGCTCGTGGAGGGCGTGGGCCGCGAGTGCCGCGTCGCGGACCGCGTGGACCGCGCGTGCCTTGTCGAGCGCGGTGGCCGGCTTCTCCAGCGACCCGAGCGGCAGGTACTCCATCGCGTAGTAGAACGCGCCGCCGTGGCGGCCGGCGTCGTAGACGGCGACCAGGCGGTCGGAGTCGGCGACGCTGAAGTGCTTGAGCTCGCGGGTCGCGCGACGGAACGCGTCGTCGGAGGTCGGTCCAGCGATGACCTTGACGACGACCTCGCTGGCCGCGATGCCGAGTCGGGCCGGCGCGTTCGCGAGGTAGTTCGTGCCGTAGTTCGACTCGCCGAGCGCCCGGATGAACTCATAGTCCGCGATGCCTTGCACGGTTCCTCCGTAGGTCCTGGTGAGCGGTCGGTTCACAGCATGGCACGTGCCACGGAGACGACCCATCAAAACCTGCCGAGCGCTCGACAATCGTCCGCAGGAACGGTTTTTGACGAGACGGATGCCCGGTCGAGGATTCGCGGGCGCGCCAGCGGGTAGCCGGTGTAGCGTTCCGGACGCACGTGTGACGGAACCTCCCGACGACGAATTGGAGGCTCTCTTGATCGAGCCGACTGGAGCTTCCGTGGTTCCCACCACGGACCCCAACACCTACCTCCCGGCCCAGCCCATGCCGGCCGGTGACCTCAACGAGCAGCTGCTGGGATCTGACTTCTGGACCGACGAGATGGTGGCCGCCGCCGGCATCCCGATCGTCGACATCCCGTTCGTCACCGTCGGCTCCGGGATCGGCAGCTTCGTCACCGTCGACTACCTCCGGATCGCCGGCGTCCCGACCTCCCAGATGCNTACCTCCGGATCGCCGGCGTCCCGACCTCCCAGATGCGCGTCCTCGGCACGCTGGACCATCCGTGGCAGACCTACGAGTACCTCACCCGGGTCTCGCAGATCCCGCGCGGCGAGCGACTGCGCTCCGACTCCGCCTCGCGCCCCGACAACATCTGGGGGTTCCCCTCCTACGGCTTCGCCGAGGGGATGAAGGGCAACCTCAAGATCCTCTGGCAGCTCTTCAGCGAGCCGATCTTCGCCGACTACTACACGCCCAAGGCGGGCAACGCCTTCGAGCAGATGGAGCGGGAGAAGAACCGGATCAACTACGACGAGATGCTCGTCAAGGGCCTGGTCCGCATCGTCCGGCGCCGCTATGGCGGGGGCTACTTCACGATCCTCACTCCTCCGGAGGGCGCGTCCGCGACCAAGCGGGTCGCGTTCCGGTCACAGTACGTCCACATCGCGGTGGGCTACCCGGGCCTGAAGTTCCTGCCCGAGCTCCAGCGCTACCGCACCGAGAACAACGACTACAGCCACATCGTCAACGCCTACGAGTCGCACGAGCACGTCTACGACCGGCTGCTGCAGCAGCCCGGCACGGTGATGGTCCGCGGTGGCGGCATCGTGGCGTCGCGGGTGCTCCAGCGACTGATGGACGACCGGCTCCTCAAGGGTGCCCAGACCAACATCGTCCACCTGTTCCGCACGTACTACAACGGCACCAACGACGGCTACGGCAACGAGTCCGACCCCCGTCCCGGTGGCCCCAAGACGCGGATCACGATGCGTCGACGCGGCGAGAACGGCTGGGCCTACCAGGGCTTCAACTACCCGAAGTCGGTGTGGGGCGGCCAGCTGAAGAAGCAGGTCCGCGGCCTGGAGGGCGAGCAGCGCGCCGAGCTCTACAAGCGGATGGGCGGCACCAACACCCCCTGGCGCAAGTACTGGCAGGCCCAGATGAACCAGGGCCGCCGCGAGGGCTGGTACCAGTGCCTGGTCGGCACCGTCGACGACATGCAGCCCAACGGCGAGCGGATCGTCAACCAGGTCCGGACCGCGCAGGGCACCGTCCCGGTCGAGGTCGACTTCGTGATCGACTGCACCGGCCTCGAGGCGGACATCGCCGAGCACCGGTTGCTCAAGGACCTGCTCGACCACGGCGGCGCGAGCCGCAACCCGGTCGGGCGGCTCAACGTGGACCGCAACTTCGAGCTGATCGGGACCCAGTCCGGCGGCGGCGCGATGTATGCGTCCGGAGCCACCACGCTGGGCGGCTACTTCCCTGGCGTCGACACCTTCCTCGGGCTGCAGATCGCCGCGCAGGAGATCTACCTCGACCTCAACAAGCGGGGCTTCTGCAAGAGGATCGGCCCGGTCCGGTCCACGGTGCAGTGGTGGAAGTGGCTGCTGGGGAACCAGCCGTGAGCACGCTTACCGAGATCGTCACCGGCCCACTCACCCCCCGAGGAGCCCTCTGATGTTGCCCACCCTCAACGGGCGGATCCAGACCCGGGTCTTCATGCTCGTCGTCTTCGGCGGCTTCCTGACCTTCATCCTGACCCCGCTCCTCCCCGGCGGCTTCGGCTTCAACGGGGAGAGCTACAAGATCACCTACCTGATCCTGCTCACGGTCCTCGTGCTCGGCGTCGGCTGGGAGCTGATCTACCACGGGATCCAGCAGTTCCGGTGGGAGAAGGACTGGCCGACGATGTTCGGCCTCATCACCGCGATCAACGAGGGCGCGCTGGTCTGGCTGCTCCTCGAGTTCGGCCTGATCCCCGGCATCGAGGGCAGCAACCCGCCGGCGTCGGTGTTCTGGGCGTTCTTCATCGACTTCTCCATCATCTGGTTCGTGATCTGGGTCTGGACCAACGGACCCATGCGGGTGCCGCTCATCCGGTGGCGCTTCCAAGGCGGAAGGATCGTGTGACGTGAAGCAGTCAGCGGAGGACTGGGCCCGCGCGACCGTGGTCCCCGGAGCAGGCGAGGGCACCCTCGCCCGGATCGGGCCGGTCGTGCTCCTCGTCGGGTCGACCGACCCCGACGTCGTACGCCCCTACGTCGACCACGCCCAGATGGTCGCCGCCAACGGCGGTCAGGGCCGTCAGCTCGTGCGCGGCTACGCGCTCATGCTGTCGACGGCCGTCGACCAGTCGCCCGGGTTCGCGGCTATCGCGCCGCACGCGACCGGCCTGGCGGTCTTCGTCGACGGCGACGTCGTCGTGACCATCGGTGACGAGCGGATC
>NZ_JACEFC010000176.1 GCF_014180715.1 Nocardioides stalactiti
GCCTCGGCGTACTCACGGGCGTCGGTCGCGCGTTCGGCGACCGTCGCCGCGCTGGCCGCCACGATCGGGGCTGCCTTGTCGCGGGCGTCCTGGAGCGCGGGCAGCGCGGTGTCGTTGACGAAGACCTTGGCCTGGTCGATCGCCGTGCGGCCGTAGGCCTCTGCCTGGTCGAGCAGCGTCTTCTTCTTGCGGAGTCCCATCGCCGAACCCTTTCCGAGTGTCGAGGAAATGTGGGCAGCCCGAAGAGCCACCGTCTTGTCCACTACCCCATCCCACGTCCGGCAGACCGTCGGAACGGCGTCGGTTGTCGCCCCCGTAGGATCGCAGCGAGCGCGCGGGCACCGGCGCCCGCGCAGACCAGCAGTGCGAAAGGCAGTCATGGCGGACCAGCAGGCCATCCTGAAGACGAACAAGGGCGACATCACGATCAACCTGTTCCCCAACCACGCGCCCGAGACGGTCGCGAACTTCACCGGCCTCGCGACCGGCGAGAAGGCCTACTCGACCCCCAACGGCCGCACCGGCCCGTTCTACGACGGCCTCGCCTTCCACCGGGTCATCGCGGGCTTCATGATCCAGGGCGGGTGCCCGCTCGGCACCGGAACCGGTGGCCCGGGCTACCAGTTCAAGGACGAGCCGCACCCCGAGCTGGTCTTCGACAAGCCCTACCTGCTCGCCATGGCCAACGCCGGCCCCGGCACCAACGGCTCCCAGTTCTTCATCACCGTGGGGGCGACCCCGTGGCTGAACTTCAAGCACACGATCTTCGGTGAGGTCGCCGACCAGGCCGGCCGCGACGTCGTCGACGCCATCGCGGGCGCCGCGACCGGTCCGATGGACAAGCCGACCGAGCCGATCGTCATCGAGTCGGTCGAGATCACCGAGGCCTGAGTGTCTGAGTCTGCGGCCGGGGTGCCGACGTGCTACCGGCACCCCGACCGCGAGACCTACGTCCGGTGCCAGCGCTGTGACAAGGCGATCTGTCCGGACTGCATGAGGGAGGCGTCGGTCGGGTTCCAGTGCCCTGACTGCGTCAAGGAGGGCGCACGCAGCGTGCGTCAGCCCAGGGCCGCGTACGGCGGCCAGCGGTCGACCGACCCGCAGCGAACCTCGATGGTGCTCGTCGGCCTCAACGTCCTGGTCTGGCTCGCCATCGTGGCGACGGGTTGGGCGACCAGCTCGCTCCTCGCGCGCCTCGCGCTGCTGCCCGCGGGCAGCTGCCGGGACGCGGACGACACCGGCATCCGCTACCCCAACGCGATCACCGAGCAGTTCTGCTCCCAGGTCGCGGGGACGGCCTGGTACCCCGGCGTCTCCGACGGTGCCGTGTGGCAGCTGCTCACGAGCGTTTTCACCCACGAGAACCTGCTCCACATCGGCTTCAACATGATGGCGCTGTGGTTCCTCGGCCCGCAGGTCGAGGCGGTGCTCGGCCGGGCCCGCTTCCTCGCGCTCTACCTCGTGGCCGGCTTGGCCGGGTCGGTCTGCGTCTACTGGTTCTCCGGTGAGCACACCGCGACGCTCGGTGCGTCCGGCGCGGTCTTCGGGCTGATGGGCGCCCTGGTCGTCGTGATCCACAAGGTCGGCGGCAACCTGCAGAGCATCGGCGGCTGGTTGCTCATCAACGGGGCGATCACGTTCCTCGTCCCCGGCATCTCGTGGCAGGGCCACCTCGGTGGTTTCCTCGGCGGGCTCGCCGTCACGGCCGTTCTGGTCTATGCGCCCAAGGACCGACGCACCCTGGTGCAGGTGCTCGGCGTCGGCCTGATAGCGCTGCTGCTCGTCGTCGCGACGATCGGCCGCACTGTCGTCCTGGCCTGATTCATCCCCAGGTTTTCCCACAGGTGTGGGTAACTACAACGATGTAGTTATCCCCCGGTGTGGAGAAACCTGGGGATGAACAGCACGACCCCCCGCCGGTCCGGCGGGGGGTCGAGTGCTGTCGGGGTGCTGTTCGGGTGCGGCGAGCCCGCTACTCCCACTTGGTGGCGAAGGTGAACCCGACCGCCATGAACGCGATGCCGACGAAGAGGTTCTTCTGACCGAGGTCGTTGAAGATCGCGAGGTCCTGCGCGTTGTCGCCGGTGCCGACGACGTAGTAGGTGCAGATCCACACCAGGCCGACGAGGAAGCAGCCGAGCATGCCGATGACGACACCGCGGCCGCGGCCCAGCGGCGTCGAGGGGTGGGCGGCGATCATCAGGGCGAGCATGATCGCGCCGAAGCCGATCAGGTAGTTCCACTCCTGCAGGTCGCCGACGAAGTTCCAGCCGGTGACGACGCCGGGCTCGAAGCTCTCCGGGTCGAGCGCGGGCTTGTCGTCGTCGCCGAAGCCGGCGACCGGCCGCACGGCGACGTAGTAGTAGGCCAGCCAGCCGATGCCGCCGAGGAAGAGCACGAGCGAAGCAACCCCGCGCACGCTGAGGATCGGTCCGCTCGACGGGTCGAAGACCGACTTGTCCGAACGCTTGAGGCTCGGGCGGGAGAACTTCACTTCAGGGCTCCTCGATTGATGCTGCTGACAGGGGCTTCGGCTGCCAGGGACAGACACGGGCGGTACGACGTACAAGCGACGCCTACCCTAGACACTATGACGGGTGCACACGCGGCTGGGCCGACGCCAGGCCCGCCGGAGCGCCCGACGCGCTCTCGGCGTCCGCTGGCGTGGCGGGCCGGCACACCCGTCGTCGCGCTGCTGAGCGGCGCCCTCTTCATCACCTCGGCGGCGGACAGTCGCGGGACAGACCTGCGGCCCGGCCGCTACACCGACCTCGCCGGACTCGTCGCGGAGGAAGCGGCCGACTACGAGGAGATCCGGCAGGAGCTGGTCGACCTCGAACAGGAGGTCGACGACCTCACCGAGGACGTCGAGTCGCTGCGCGTCACCCGGACCCGGGGCCGGATCGAGGAGCTCAAGGACCCCGCCGGCCTCGAGCCGCGCCGCGGGCCCGGGCTCTCGATCACGCTGTCGGACTCCCCGGACGACATCCTCGACGAGGCCGTCGCCCACGACGTCAAGGTCGACCGGCTGGTCGTTCACCAGCAGGACATCCAGGCGGTGGTCAACGCCCTGTGGACCGGCGGCGCGACCGCGGTCACGATCGCGGGCCAGCGGGTGATCACGACGACCGGCATCAAGTGCGAGGGCAACGCGGTCCAGCTCCAGGGCGTGCCCTATCCCCAGCCCTACGTGATCCAGGCGGTGGGCGACCCGGTGGCGCTGATGACAGCGATCGATGCCGACCCGCTGGTCACCGGCTACCGCGCCGACGCCGCCAACCCCTACGTCGACATCGGGTGGGACCTCTCCACCGAAGACCTCGTCGAGGCACCGGCGTACGACGGCCTGCTCGACCTGCGCTACGCCGAGCCGGTCGACCGCAGCGGCTGACGCCCCCGGCCGCGGCTACTCGTCGACCTGTCCCGGCGGCGGGAAGTCGAGCGGGTCGAGCGGGTCGCTGCCGAACGCCACCTCGTCGCCGTCGCTGAAGGTGTCGGCATCGGTGTCCGGGTTGGCGGGGTCGGTGCCGATCGAGGCCTCGTCGGTGTCGGTGAGCCCGTCGCCGTCGGTGTCGGTCTCCGGCGGCGGCGCCGAGGTCGTGGGCTCCACGTAGATGGAGACGAAGATGGTGACGGTGTCGCCCTGGTCGAGCTCGGTGCCCTCGCCCGGGATCACGTCGGTGACCTCGCCCTTGGGCGCCTCCGACGCAGCGTCCTCGCGGACGTCGACCTGGAAGCCCGCCTCGAGGATCGCCCGCTCGGCCTCGCCCTGCCGGCTGCCGATCAGCCCCTCCGGCACGGTCTCGGGACCGTCGGAGACGCAGAGCGTCACGGTGTCGTCGCGCCCGACCGAGGACTGCGGCCGCGGGGTCTGCTCGACGACGGTGCCCTTCGCGTCGTCGGTGTCGCACTCCTCGGGCGCCACCATGATGTTCTTGCGCTTGATGCCGGCGGCGACGAGCTCGTCGATCGCGACCCGCTCGAGCTTGTTGGTGACGTCCGGCATCGCGAAGTCGCACCCGCCGCTGCTCAGCACCAGGGTCACCTCGGACCCGGGGGACACGTAGGTCTCCCCCTCGGGCTCCTGGTCGATGACCTGGCCGGCGTCGTACTGGTCGCTGCACTGGCGCTGCTTGTCGTCGATGGCGAGGCCCTCGTCGGCGAGCTGGTCGCGCGCGTCGTCGCGCTGGAGACCGATGACGCCGGGGACCTGGACGTCGGTCGGCTCGTCCGGGAACAGCTTGGGCAGCGAGAAGAACGCGCCGGCGAGGAGCGCGAGCAGGAGCAGGCCCAGGACCAGCCACAGCCAGACCCGGGAGCGGCCGTCGTCCTCCTCCAGCGGCGGGACCGCGCGGTGGCGGACCATCGTCTCGTGGGTGCCGGTGGCCGGCACGACCGCGGTCGGCGGCGGGTCGTCGTCGACCATCGGTGGTGGCGCGACCGCATGGACCGGGCGTCCGGCGAGGTAGTGCTCGATGTCGGAGCGCATCTGGGCCGCCGACTGGTAGCGGTCCTCGACCCGCTTCGCGAGCGACTTCATGACGATCGCGTCGATCTGCGGCGTCAGGTCGGTGTCGTGCCGCGACGGGGGGACGGCGGGCTCGCGGACGTGCTGGTAGGCGACCGCCACCGGGCTGTCGCCGACGAACGGCGGCCGGCCGGTGAGGAGCTCGTAGAGCAGGCAGCCGGCGGAGTAGACGTCGGAGCGGGAGTCGACGGTCTCCCCCCGCGCCTGCTCCGGGGAGAGGTACTGCGCGGTGCCGACGACCGCCGCGGTCTGGGTCATCGACGACGCCGCGTCGCTGATCGCGCGGGCGATGCCGAAGTCCATGACCTTCACGTCACCGGCTGGTGTGAGCATCACGTTGCCCGGCTTGATGTCGCGGTGGATGATCCCGGCGCGGTGGCTGTAGTCCAGCGCGGACAAGACTCCGCTGGTGATCTCCAGCGCCCGCTCGGGGAGGATCTTGCGGCCCTCGCGCAGGATGTCGCGCAACGTCCGGCCGGCGACGAACTCCATCACGATGTAGGGCTGCATGACGGTGTCGCCACCGTCGTCCTTCGGCTCCTCGCCAGTGTCGTAGACGGCGACGATCGCGGGGTGGTTGAGCGAGGCCGAGGACTGGGCCTCGCGCCGGAAGCGCGCCTGGAACGTGGCGTCGCTGGCCAGGTCGGTGCGCAACCGCTTCACGGCGACCACGCGGCCGAGGCGGGTGTCGATGCCCTTGCGGACCTCCGCCATGCCGCCGCGGCCGAGCAGCTCACCGAGCTGGTAGCGGCCACCGACCGTCCCTGAACCCCCGGTCTGTCCGGGCGGGTCCGTGGGCCCGGCGTTGCTCATCCTCAGCCACCTTCCGTCGTGTCGGTGCCACCAGTGTCGGTGGCCGTGGAGTCGCTCGTCGGCGGCGTCTCGGTGGTCGGCGGCGCGGTCGAGGCCGCGGCTCCCCAGTAGTGGACGTCGACCGTGTCGCCCTCCTGGAGGGTGCCGGTCGGGTTGACGCTGACGACGGTGTCCTCGGCCTGGTCGCCGGGGTTGGCGTCCTCGAACAGCCGGACCTGGAGACCGAGCAGCTGGAGCTCGCGCTCGACGTCGGCCACGTCACGACCGACGTAGTCCGAGGCGACGACCTCGATCGGCTCCGGGGCGGTCGTGGTCGGCGTCGTCGGGTCGGTCGCCGAGGTCTCGCTGGTCGGCGTGGTCGGATCCGTCGGGGCCGAGGTGGTCCGGTCGTCGGTCGTGGGGGCGGTGTCGTCCTCGCCGCCCAGGACGAGCGCGACGACCGCTACCGCCGCGGCGACGAGGAGCAGCACGAGCAGGACGGCCGGCCAGGGCGACCTCTTGCGCAGCTGCGGGGCGGGCGTGCCCTGGTAGGCCACCGGCCGGTCGAGCCGCGGCGTCGGCTCGAGCGGTACGGCGGCGACCCCGGCGACCGCCTGGTCGGAGGTGCGGGGGAGCACGGCGGTGCTGTCGGGGGCCGGCGCTGCGTGGCGGGGCGGAGGAGCGATCTCGGCGCCGCGGAGGGCC
>NZ_JACEFC010000177.1 GCF_014180715.1 Nocardioides stalactiti
CGAGCGTTCGTAGGAGGCGGTGAGCCCGTCGGCGACGTCGGCCAGCCCGTCGAGGTGGAGGGCGCGGCTGCCGAGTGCGAGGACCGCGAGCGCGACGACGGCGACGGCGAGCGGCGGCAGGTCCGCTTCGCCGCCGCCCCACACGATCGCGGCGACAGCGAGGCCGAGGGGGAGCGCGGCGATCGGGGCCAGGACCATCGCGCCGGTGGCGACGGCGGGGCTCACCCGCAGCACGGCGGGGACGGGGAGGGCGGTGAGGGTGCCGAGGGCCAGCCTCAGGCTGCGCCCGACGACGGCCGGACCGCGGTCGGTCACTGCTGCCTCATCTCGGGCTCATTGCGGGGGGAGCAGGTCGGCCAGCAACGCGACGTCGCGCAGGACCGCGACGGCCGAACGGAGGACGGGGACGGCGGCGACGGCGCCGGAGCCCTCGCCGAGCCGCAGTCCGAGGTCGAGGGCCGGCTCGAGGCCGAGCTTGGCGAGGGCGAGCGACTGGGCGGGCTCGGTCGAGCGGTGACCGGCAGCGAACCAGGCGGCGGCGCCGGGGGCGAGCCGGTCGGCCGTAAGGGCGCACGCGACCGACATCAGCCCGTCGAGCAGGACCGGCACGCCGCGCTCGGCGGCGCGGACCAGGTAGCCGGTGGTCGCCGCGAGGTCGGCGCTGCTGAGGGCGACCAGGGTCCCGAAGGGGTCGGTGGCGCGGTCGCCGACCCGGTCGAGCGCCTGCTGGACGACCTCCACCTTGTGCGACCAGGTCGGGTCGTCGACACCCGTGCCGCGGCCGGTGACCTCGACGGCCGGCAGGCCGAGGGCGGCGGCGACGAGGGCGGCGGCGGGCGTGGTGTTGCCGATGCCCATGTCGCCGCTGAGCAGCAGCTGGGCGCCGGCGTCGATCTCCTCGTCGGCGACCGCACGGCCGGCGGCGAGGGCGCGGTGGGTCTCCTCGACGGTGAGGGCGTCCTCGAGGTGGAGGGCGCCGCTGCTGCGCCGCACCTTGTGGGCGCGGACCTCGTCCGGCACGCCCTCGAGGTCGTCGTCGACACCGAGGTCGAGCACGCGGACCCGGACGTCGTGGGCGGCAGCCAGCGCGGACACGCCGGCCTTGCCGGCGACGAAGGTGCGGACCATCGCGCCGGTGATCTCGGGCGGATAGGCGGAGACGCCGTGCTTCGCCACACCGTGGTCGCCGGCGAAGATGACGAGGCGTACGTCGGTGAGCGGTGCCGGCGGGACCTGGCCCTGGGCAGCTGCCAGCCACACCCCGAGCTCCCCGAGGCGGCCGAGGGCGCCGGCGGGCGTCGCGAGGCCGGCCAGCCGCTCGGCGGCGGCAGCCGCGACGGCCGGGTCCGGCGGCGGGACGGGGGAGGGCGTGGTGCGGTCAGCCATGCGGGCGAACCTANTGCGGTCAGCCATGCGGGCGAACCTATCGCCCGTCTGCCACGATGCCGCCGTGAGGATGCCCGGCCACTCCGTGCTCGTGGTGCCCGTCACCGAGCTCGAGCCGTTCGTGCGCGGCCGCTGGCAGCACTACGAGCCGGGCTGGGTGTCGCGCGACCCCGCGTTCACGCACGCCCACGTCACTGTGCTCGCCCCGTGGCTCCCGGCGCCGACGGACGCAGACCTCGACCGTGTCGCCAGGGTGGCTGCTGCGACCGCTGCCTTCGACTACGACCTCCGCGAGGTCCGCGTCTTCCCTGACGGGTGCCTCCACGTCCCGCCGGAGCCGGCGGCGCCGTTCGCTGCGCTCACCCGCGCGCTCGCGGACGCGTTCCCCCAGTGTCCGCCGTACGGCGGCGCGCACGACGTCGTCCCGCACGTCACCCTCGACCAGGAGTCGGCGAACGTCTCCCTCGCGAGCACGCGCGCGCTGGTCGGCGACCTGCTGCCGGTGGGGTGCCGCGCGGATCGGCTCCAGCTCCACTGGTACAAGGAGGGCGGCTGCCGGGTGCTGGCCGACTGGAAGCTCGCGAGCTGAGGCCGAGATCCAGGTATGAACCTCGGTGGTAGGGGGAACTGAGGTCGACATGGTCATGGGACTCGTCGTCGCCGGTCTGCTCGCGATCGGTCTGACCCTGCTCACGCTCCACAATGCGAGGCGCAGGGTGACGCACGTCCAACGGTCCTACGACCCGACCACCCGGTGAGCCCGCTCCCAGGTGCCACGTGGTCCGCATCCCCAGCGGCACATGAGCACACGTGGCACCTGGTGAGTGCCGAGTACGACGGCGCGGTCGAGGTGCGTGAGCACCTCTGCGACGGATGCTCCGCGGTGTGGTTCGACTGAACCTCGATTGAGCTCGGTCGGCCGCTCAGGGCCGCGTCGTCAGCGGATGATGGGCCGACAGGCCCCGCCACATCCCCAGCTCGAGTCGCGGTTCGTCTTGGCCTCTCCGGCCGACTTCCCGTCACCGGGCGCGGCCTGCGCCGGTGGCGCGGCGAGAACGATCGTCGAAAGGGTGGTGGCGAGCGTGAGAGCGAACGCCTTGACCATGAGCCCTCCCTCCTTCGTGAGTGATGAGTTACCGAGACACACGTCCGGGGGCGCGCACGCAGTCGGAAGGGAGGACGTTACCGTCGGATCTGAGCCTCAGCCGTTCCTGTTTCCAACATTTTGCCTACGCGCCCGGGCTGGGCGGGCCTCGAGGGCCAGGTGGCGGACGGGCCGACCTGTAAGCCGGGTTCTGTCATCGGTGACCATCCATCTACGACCGCCGTTGCCGGCGGCCTCCAGCGGCCTACCCGTGTACTCGGGCGAGCAGCCCTCAGGCGCACACTGTCTGGCCTTGCTCCAGGTGGGGTTTGCCGAGCCGTCCCGGTCACCCGGGGCGCTGGTGGGCTCTTACTCCACCGTTTCACCCTTGCCTCTCCTCGGAAGGGGAGGCGGTCTGTTCTCTGTGGC
Source organism: Nocardioides stalactiti (assembly GCF_014180715.1). GTDB lineage: Bacteria > Actinomycetota > Actinomycetes > Propionibacteriales > Nocardioidaceae > Nocardioides > Nocardioides stalactiti. The sequence continues at coordinate 2,900 of NZ_JACEFC010000177.1, forward strand.
ACTTTCCCGCGGATCACTCCGGGTGGGTGTTACCCACCACCCTGCTCTGTGGAGCCCGGACTTTCCTCGGGACCTGTCCTGTTGCCAGGGCAGGTCACGCGGTCACCCGGTCGGCCCGTCCACGGGACAGGGTAGTGCCCCGGCGGGTTCGCCGCCGGAATCACCGGCGCCTTCCGATGGTTGGAGCAGCCATGGACGAGCAGGAGTTCCTGATGCGCGCCCCGGGCATCGTGTTCCCGGGCGCCGAGGCGCGCCCGGAGAGCGCCTACCGCACCGCGCACGACCTGCTGGAACGACGCGCGCCGAGCCAGGCCCTCGAGGTGCTGGAGGCGGCGCTCGAGCAGGAGCCGGCCAACCGCGGTCTGCGGCTGCTGCGCGCCTGGGCCTACCTGCTGCGCGCCCAGCTCGTGAAGGCGTCCGACGAGCTCACGCTGCTCGTCGCGGACGACCCGTCCGACGCCTGGGCCCAGCACGCCCTCGGTCGCGCGTTCGAGCGGCAGTCCCGGCACCGGGAGGCGCTGCCCCACCTGCGGCTGGCGGCCGCGATGAGCGGGGACGTGGAGCACGAGCTCGCCGTGCTGCGCGTCGAGCGCCTCGCGGGCGACCTCGGCTGAGAGTCGGATAGGTTCCGGGCATGGCCTTCTGGTTCTGCCTCAAGCACCATGCCGTCGAGCCCACCGAGGGCTGCCCCAACAAGGACCGGCTCGGTCCCTACGAGACCGAGGCCGAGGCCGCGCGCGCCCTGGAGAAGGCGGCCGAGCGTTCCGAGGCCTGGGACGAGGACCCGGTCTGGAACGACGACGTCGAGGGCGAGCACGAGTAGTGGCGCGTCGCCGCAAGATCAAGAAGGTCGCCGACGGTCCCCGGGGGAGCACCTCGTTCACACCGTTCCTCGGCATGATCCTCGTGGTCTCGTCGTTCTTCCTGTACGCCGCCAGCGGCGTCATCGCTCCCTGGTGGGGCATCGTCGTGATGGTGCTGCTCTGGCTGGTCCAGTTCGTGCTCGTCTGCGTCTGGTGGTCGTCGTACCCGAAGCGGACGGTCTGGGTGGGCGCGCTGTCCTACCCGATCTGGTTCTGCCTCATCGTCGGGGGCGCGCTGGCGTTCGGTTGGAAGGCCTGACGACGCGACCCGACCCCCGCTGCGGGGGCGACCGATGCAGGGCTGCGGGGGACGGACGGAGCGGAGAGGTGGCTCCAACACCCTCAACTCGAGACGTCCGGCCCCCCGCAGACCCAGGTGTCTATCGGTTGGGGAACCAGTACTAGACGCCGACATTCCACCCGTCGTCTTGACAACTGTCAAGGGTTTTCTCGGCGCGTGCCCGATCCGCTCCGACGACCTTCGCGGAACGGCTCCGGAGGACACCTGACCGCGGTTACGCTCCGAGCCATGTCCAGCGCCATCGCCGGCGCGGCGGCCGACGGGTCGGTCGCCGTGGGGGGCCGCAAGGCACCGGCCGACAAGTACGACGAGCGCCGCCGCGCCCTCGGTGATTCGGCGCTGCGCACCCTCGGGGAGCTCGGCTACGCACGGGCGAGCCTGCGCGAGATCGCGAACAACTCCGAGTTCAGCCACGGCGTCGTCCACTACTACTTCGAGGACAAGCACGACCTCATCGTCTACTGCGTCCGCGAGTACAAGTCCGTCTGCGTACGCCGCTATGACGGGGTGATCGCGGACTCGACGACGCCCGAGGAGCTGGTCGGAGGCTTCGCGGACAAGCTGATCGAGACGTTGCGCGACGAGGCCGCCATGCACCGACTCTGGTACGACGTCCGTACCCAGAGCATGTTCGACGACCGGCTCCGTGCCGTCGCGGTCGAGATCGACGGCTGGCTGGAGGAGATGGTCGGGCGGGTGGTGGGTCGCTACGCCGAGCTGGCCGGGACCGTGCCGGCCCTGCCGGCGAGTGTCCTCTACGGGATCGTGGACGGGCTGTTCCAGCAGGCACTGCTCGGCGTCACCCAAGGCCGGGAGGGTGTGCTCGAGGAGCTGCACGCGTTGGTGCACGCGCTGCTGCCGACGATGGTCACGCCGGCCTGAGGAAGGGCGCCGCGAGCGCGGCGCCGACCGCGGCGAGGTGCTCGACGATCTCGTCGGTACCGGACTCGACGAGTCCGCTGCGCCAGGCGAGCATCAGCTCGACGAACCCGCCGATGCCGAGCAGGGTGTTGATCCGCAGCGCCCGCTCGTCGACGTCGTCGCGCAGGAACTGGCGACCCATCTCGATCATCAGGTCGGTGGCCATCTGCAGGGTGTCGCGGCGCCGCTGCTCGAGCACGACGCTGCCGGCGTGGTCGCCGAAGATGATCTGGGCCCGGGCGGGCTCGTCGGCGATGTGGCGCACCACCTTGACCAGCACCGCGTTGAGCAGGTCGAGGGCGTCGCCGTCGCCCTGCTCGGCGAGGGCGACGTACATCATCGCGAGGGTCTCGTCGCGCTGCTGGTCCCACACGGTCCCGAGCAGCGCGTCGCGGTCGGTGAAGCTCTCGTAGAAGTAGCGGTCGGTGAGCCCCGCCTGGGCGCAGACGCCGCGCATGGTGACGGCGGCCCACCCCTGCTCCTGCCAGATCTCGACGGCGGCGTCGACGAGCTGGGTACGACGCTCGGCGCGTCGTTGCTCCGCGCTCTTGCCGCCGTACTTGCGGGGGGAGATCTTGGCCACCGATTCCACAGGAACATCTTGACGGCATCCGCCATCAGATGCAATCTGATGGCATGCGCCAGCAGAAATCCCCGCCGGTCCGCGCCTCGTTGCGCAGCCACGCGGCGGCCGGAGTCACCTCCCTGACCCTCCGGCCCCTCACCTCCGTCATCCCCGCGAACCGTCCTGGCGTCCTGCTCGCCCGGCGGATCGTCGCGACCAGCCTCGCCCTCGCCGGTCCCGGTCTGTCCGGCAGCCGGGTCGTGCCGGTCGACCGGTCGACCCGGCGGGGACCGTCGGTGCGCGGCGAGTGGGTCCGCGGGCCCCAGGCCCGCCGGGACGACGCCG
>NZ_JACEFC010000178.1 GCF_014180715.1 Nocardioides stalactiti
GCTTCGTCCTCGACCCGCGCTTCGCCCACCAGGTCGGCGGCGCCGGCTCGGTGGTCGACGCGGTCGTCAGCGACGTCGACGGCGACCGGGTCGACGACGTCGTCTACACGACCGCCACCGACCGCGGCCGGTCCTACGACGGCTTCCGGGTGCTCCGCTCGACCGGCACCGGGATGACCCGGAGCGGGCTGTGGGCGCGGACACCGCTGTGTGCCGCGGGGGAGTGCTCCTTCTACTTCCAGAACGGCTCCTGACGGCAGATGGCCCTGGTGCTGCACGTCGACCTCGACCAGTTCATCGCGGCGGTCGAGGTGCTGCGGCGGCCGGAGCTGGCCGGCCTGCCCGTGGTGGTCGGCGGGCGGGGCGACCCGACCGAGCGCGGCGTCGTGGCGACCGCGTCCTACGAGGCGCGCGCCTACGGGGTCGGCTCCGGCATGCCGTTGCGACTGGCGGCCCGCAAGCTCGCCAAGGCCGCGACCGAGCCGGTGTTCCTGCCGGTCGACGCCGCGGCCTACGACGAGGCGTCCGCGGAGGTGATGGGGGTCCTGCGTTCCTTGGAGTGGGGCGGCCTGCCGGTCCTCGTCGAGGTGCTGGGTTGGGACGAGGCGTTCGTCGGTCCGGCTCCGGGCCACGGCGACCTCGGTTCGCCCACCGCGTTCGGCCAGCGGATCCGGGACGTTCTGGTCGAGCGGACCCGGCTGCGCAGCGCCGTCGGCATCGGCGACAACAAGCTCCAGGCCAAGCTCGCGACCGGCTTCGCCAAGCAGCGGGTCGAGGGCGCGCTCGCCCGCGAGGCCGGTGCTGGTATCGGTGAGGAGGCGGGCCCCGGTGGGCAGGTGCGCGGCCAGGGCACCTACGTCATCAGCGACGCGACCTGGTTCGAGGAGATGGGCTCGCGGCCGACCACGGCGTTGTGGGGGATCGGCAAGAAGACCGCGGACAAGCTCACGGCGCTCGGGCTCGCGACCGTCGAGGACCTCGCCCGCGCCGAGCCCGCCCTGCTCGCCGGGACGCTCGGCCCGACGACGGGTCCGTGGCTGCGGCGGCTGGGTCGGGGTGTCGCCTCGGACGAGGTCGACGCGACGCCGTACGTCGCCCGCGGCCACGGTCGGGAGGAGACGTTCCAGGAGGACCTCACCGACTGGGCCGACGTCGAGCGCGAGGTCGCCCGGATCGCGCGCCGGGTCGTCGAGGACATCGAAGCCGAGGGCAGGCCGGCAGTGCGGGTCGAGCTCAAGATCCGCTTCCGCCCGTTCTTCACCTTCACCCGCAGCCACAAGCTGAAGGCGCCGACGAGCGACCCGGACGCGCTCGCCGCCGAGGCGGTGGCCCTGCTCGACCGCGTCGACAAGGACCGGGCCGTGCGGCTGCTCGGCGTCCGGCTGGAGATGGCCGACCCCGCGGACTGATCGAGCTCGTCAGTCGATCTGGTTGAAGCTGAGCGGGACGGCGGTCTGGCCGGCCTGGTTGCGGCCCCAGCACACCGTGACTCCGGTACGGCGGACGCCGCAGGTGTGGTTGGTCCCGGCCTCCACGGCGACGAACTGTCCGGGCGGCGGGGAGGCCTTGCCGTAGCCGCCCGCACCCCAGCACTCGATCGTGCCGTTGGCGGCCAGCGCGCAGGCGTGGTTGTTGCCGGCGCTCACCGCCGTGAACGCGCCGGTCGGGACCGCCGGTGGGGTGGCCTGGCCGCGGTCGTCGGCGCCCCAGCACTCGACGGTCCCGAAGGCCCGGACGCCGCACGTGAAGGCGGCGCCGGCGGAGACCGTGGTGAAGGTGCCGCCCGGGGCCGTGGCCTGGCCGGAGGCGTTGTTCCCCCAGCAGGTGACCGTGCTGTCGGTGCGGACAGCGCACGCGTGGGTGCCGCCAGCGCCGACGACCCGGTAGGTCCCCGCCGGGGCGGTGCGTTGGCCGGCGCTGTTGGAGCCCCAGCAGATGAGGGTTCCGACGCTGCGGATCCCGCAGGTGTGGTCGGCGCCGCTGCTGAGAGTCACGAGCATCGAGCTCGGCGGCGTGGCCTGGCCCGCGGTGTTGTCGCCCCAGCACGTGGTGGGCCCGGCGACCGCGATCGCACAGGCGTGGGCGCCGCCGTCGCTGACCTGGGTGAAGCGACCCGACGGCGAGTCGGTCACGACCCCGTCGGCGTCGGTGCCCCAGCAGAGCACCGTGCCGTTGGCCTGGGCGCCGCAGGTGCTGCTGGTTCCGGCGCTGATCGCCGCCCGGCCGAACGACTCCTCGGGCGGGACCGACTGGCCCGAGCCGTTGGCACCCCAGCAGGCGAGGGCCCCGTCCGCCCGGACCGCACAGGTGAAGGTGTCGCCGCCGGCGACCGCGACGTTGGCGGCGAGCGGAGGTGAGGTCTGGCCGGAGGTGTTGAGGCCCCAGCAGGCCGTCGTCCCGTTGGTGCGCAGCGCGCACGTGTGCGACCCGCCGCCCGCGATGGCGGTGAACGTCCCGGTCGGCGGTGTCGCCTGCCCGGAGGAGTCGGATCCCCAGCAGGCGACGGAGCCGTTGGTCGTGAGCCCACACACGTGTGCGCCGCCGGCGGCGATCGCCGAGAACGTGGTCGCGGGCGGGGAGCTCTGGTTCGAGCCGTTCTCACCCCAGCACTCGACNTTCTCACCCCAGCACTCGACGGTCCCCGCCGGTCGCAGGCCGCAGCTGAAGAAGAAGCCGGACACGATCGCCGTGAAGGTCCCCGACGGTGGCGTCGTCAGGCCGCTCGCGTTGGACCCCCAGCAGGCGGCGTTCCCGTTGGTGCGCAGCGCGCAGGTGTGGACGGTCCCGGCCGAGACCGTGAGGAAGGACCCCGCCAGCGGCGTTGCCTGGTCGTTCGCGTCGTATCCCCAGCAGACCGCCGACCCGGCGGGCCGGATGCCGCAGGTGTGGAAGCTTCCGGCTGCGACGCTGGTGAAGGCGCCGCCGGGCACGTCGGTCTGCCCGTTGCTGTTGCTGCCCCAGCACGTCGCCGTACCGGTGCTGCGGACCGCACAGGCGTGGGCGACGCCGGCGGTGATCGCGGCCGTGACGACGTCGGGCTGCGTCGCGGGGACAGCCAGACCGGGTGCCCCGCCGACCTCGGAGGCGCGGGCCGCGGTCATGCTGCTCAGGGGCGAGGAGACGAGCGTCGCGACGATCATCAGGACGATGGCGAGGACACGGCGTACGGACATCACGGGCCTCCTCAGCCGACCTGGTTGAACGTGGGCGGGACGACGCTCTGGCCGGCGTGGTTGCGCCCCCAGCACACGACGGTGCCGGTGGTGCGCGCTCCGCAGGTGTGGTTGGTGCCGGCCTCGATCGCGACGAACCTGCCCGAGGGTGGGGAGGCCTTGCCGTAGCCGCCGGCGCCCCAGCAGTCGACGGTGCCGTCGGTCGCGAGCGCGCAGGCGTGGTTGGTCCCGGCCGTGAGCCCGACGTACGCCGCGCTCGGGGCGTCGGTCTGCCCGCGGTCGTTGCTGCCCCAGCACTCAATGCCGCTGTTGATCTTGAGGCCGCACGTGAACGACCCGCCCGCGACGACCCGGGAGAACATCCCGGCGGGTGCGGTCGACTGCCCGGAGGCGTTGTTGCCCCAGCAGGTCACGGTCGCGTCCGTGAGGATGCCGCAGGAATGGGTGCCGCCCGCGGTCGTCTGGCGGAAGGTGCCCGCCGGGGCAGTGCGTTGGCCGAAAGCGTTGGAGCCCCAGCAGATGACGGTGCCGACGCTCCGGATGCCGCAGGTGTGGTCGGCGCCGGCGCTGATCGCGACCAGGTTCGAGTTCGGGGGCGTGGCCTGCCCGGAGGAGTTGTCCCCCCAGCAGGTCGTCGGCCCCGCGAGCGCGATCGCGCAGGCGTGGTCCTCCCCGGTGCTGACCCAGCTGAAGCTGCCGGCGGGCGAGTCGCTCACGAGCGCGTCGGCGTCGGTCCCCCAGCACACGACGGTGGTGTTGGCCTGGACGCCGCAGGTCGCGTTCGTGCCGGCCGAGACACCCGCTCGGCCGAGGAACTCGTCGGTGACCGGAAAGGCGGTGATGTCACCCCAGCAGCCGACGGTTCCGTCGGCAGCGACCGTGCACCCGAGGTACAGACCCAGCGCGACAGCCGACACGCGAGTCGTCGGCGGGGCACCGAGCCCCGCGTAGTCGCGGCCCCAGCAGTTGAGGGTCGCGTTGGTGCGGACGGCACAGGTCAGGTCGCCGCCGGCCTCGATGGCGGTGAAGGTCCCCGCCGGCTCGTCGGTCTCGCCGTGGTCGTTGTTGCCCCAGCAGAGGGCCGATCCGTCCGGACGCAGACCGCACGCGTGGTCCTCGCCCACGGTGATCGTGGTCAGCGGCTCGTTGGGCGTGGTGTTCACGCCGGTGACGGGCCTGCCCCAGCACACGGGGATGCCGGTGGGTCGGAGGCCGCAGGAGTTGAACAGGCCGGCCGACAGCCTCGTGAAGAGCCCACCCGGAGGCGTGGCCTTGCCGTCGTTGTCGTTGCCCCAGCAGGTGGCCACGCCGTTGGGCCGCAGGCCACAGTTGTGGGACCCGCCCGCAGCGATGCCGGCGAACGAGCCCGGGGGTGGACTGGCCTGGCCGAGCGTGTCGTCGCCCCAGCACGTGATCCGCCCGTTGGTCCGCAGCGCGCAGGCGTGGTAGCCGCCGGCGTCGATGGCCGTGTAGGTGCCTGGCGGGGGCAGGGTGACGCCGTACTGCTCGAAGCCCCAGCAGGTCGCGGACCCCTGGGTGGTCAGGCCGCACGCGAACTGCAAGCCGCCGGTGATCGTCGTGGCCATCGCCTCCGGGCTCACCGCCGACGTCGGTGCCTCCGGGCCCGCCGACGCTCCGCCGGCGCGGGCCGCGACGGGCTGACCGAGCGCGACACCCAGCACCGCCGCGACGACGGCGAGGACTGTCCTACGGCGTTGAACTCGAGACATCGTTGACCCCCTGCGGGATGGCGGAGCAGGACCATCGCTCGTCCCACGCTAGGGCTCGCTGGCGCTTGCTGGTGCGAACGCGACAGAAATTTGACCTGGCGTCAGCCGAGGTCGGCGCGGAGCTCCTGGACGACGGAGTCGACGACGGCGACCAGGTCGCCGTCGGTGCGTTCGGCGACCGCACGCTGGCGCACGTACGACGCGCCGCGCTTCGGGATGTCGAGCACGGCGGCGAGCTCGGCGGAGCAGCCGAGCCGCTCGGCGACCGGCTCGAGCTGGACGACCAGGTCGGCGAGGTCGTCGGTGACCAGCCGCTCGTTGGAGGCGGCGTCGAGGATGATGATCGCGTCAGTGCCGTAGCGGGCCGAGCGCCACTTGTTCTCCTGGACGTGCCAGGGCGGCATCGTCGGCAGGGTCTCTCCGGCCGCGCACCGTTCGTCGAGCCACACCACCAGGCAGTGCATGAGGGCGACGAGCGCGCCCATCTCGGTCAGCGTCGAGACGCCGTCGCAGATCCGGTTCTCCAGGGTGCCGTGGCTGACAGCGGGGCGGACGTCCCAGCGGATCTCGGTGAGGACGTCGATGACGCCGGTCTTCAGCTGGTCGCTGACGAACGCCTCGAACTCCTCCCACCGCTCGAACTGGAACGGCAGGCCCGCGGTCGGCAGCTGCTGGAACATCAGCGCCCGGTTGGAGGCGTAGCCGGTGTCGACGCCGGCCCAGATGGGCGAGGAGGCGGAGAGCGCCTGGAGGTGCGGGTAGTAGTTGAGGAGCGCCGAGAGCACCGGCATCACCCGGTCCTTGGACGGCATCCCGACGTGCACGTGCACGCCCCAGATGAGCATCTGCCGGCCCCACCACTGGGTGCGGTTGATGAGCTCCTCGTAGCGGTGACCCTCGGTGAGCTGCTGCCCGGTCCAGGACGCGAACGGGTGGGTGCCGCCGCCGAAGAGGTCCAGGTCCAGCTCGTCG
>NZ_JACEFC010000179.1 GCF_014180715.1 Nocardioides stalactiti
CGATCTCCTCGACCGAGGCCCCGTCCGACGGGAGTGCCAACGGGGGCACCGGGAGCTCGGCCTCAGCGAGCAGCCCGAGACCGATCCGGGAGGTGACGACGACGGTCAGCGCGGTCCGCTCGAGGACCGCCGCGACCGCCGGCGCGGCCTGCGGCATCGACTCCAGGTTGTCGAGGACCACTGTCTCGTCGCGGTCCGCCAGGGCGTCGAGCGGATCGCGTGCACCCCCGGCGGCGAGTGCGTCGGCGAGGTCGGCGTGGAGCCGCTCCTCGGTCATCGCCTCGGTCACCGGGAGGAAGACCACACCACGGCCGGCCGTGACCAGCTCGTGGGCGACGACCGTGGCGAGCCGCGACTTCCCGCTGCCTCCCATGCCCGTCAGGCTGACCAGCCGGGACGTCGCCAGCCGCTCGAGGACCTCGGCGACGAGGCCCTCGCGCCCGAAGGTGGCGGTCGTGAGGCGCGGGACGCGGGCGGCGAGACGCGGCGCCGTACCGGACGTCCCGGGTACGGCGTCCGCGGGCGCCTCGGCTGCGACGGCGGGCCGGACCGGCACGGCAAGGGTCGGGTCCTGCTGGAGGNGTCCTGCTGGAGGACTGCCAGCTCGAGCTGGCGCAGCGCCTGACTGGGGTCGATGCCGAGCTCCTCGGCGAGCTGGTCGCGCGCGCGACCGTAGGCGTGCAGCGCGTCGGCCTGTCGGTCGCTGCGGTAGAGCGCGGTCATCAGGTGTCCCCAGAACACCTCGCGGGTGGGGTGCAGGCGCACCAGCTCCTCCAGCTCGGCCACCAGCTCGGCGTGCGCCCCGAGCGCGAGACCGACCTCGATCCGCTGCTCGGTCCCCAGCAGCCGCAGCTCCTCGATCCGCGCGCCCTCGGCCGCGACGAACGGCAGGTCGGCCAGGTCGGCGAGGAACGGGCCCCGCCACAACGCCGACGCCTCCTCGTAGGCGCGCAGAGCTCCCGCCGGGTCACCGTCGCGGAGGCCCCGGGCCTTCGCCGTGAGCGCCTCGAAGCGGCCGATGTCGGTGTCGGCGACGTCGATGCGCAGCCGGTAGCCCGGCGCACGCGACTCGAGCGCGCCCTCCTGACCGGCCGCGGCGAGCACCTTGCGGAGCTTGGACACGAAGACCTGGAGGGTGGGCAGCGGGTTGGCCGGCGGCTCCTCACCCCAGATGGCGTCGACGAGCCGGTCGGTCGACACGACCTCCGGGGCCGCCAGCGCGGCGATGGCGACGACGGCGCGCTGCCGTGGTCCTCCCAGGGCGAGCGGCTCGCCACCGGCCGTGACCTCGAGCGGTCCGAGCAGCCTGACGTCCACGGGGCAACCGTAAGGGCGCGGCCGCGCCCTGTCCGGGGTTCGGTGGCCGCCTTTCGTTCTCCGGCCTACCGTGGTGCCGAGGAAACCGTGATGACCGACGACACCAGGGACCCCCACGACGCCGCCCGCGCGGCCGAGCGGCGTGCCGCGGAACGGGCCGCGGCCCGGGAGCGGATCGCGATGCAGCACACCTGGGTCGACCTGCAGGTCCAGCGCGCCATGGAGCGCGGCGACTTCGACGACCTGCCCGGCGCGGGCAAGCCGATCGAGGGACTCGGCGACAGCCACGACCCCGACTGGTGGGTGAAACGGCTCGTCGAGCGCGAGCGGATCACCGTCCTGCCGCCGGCCCTCCAGCTCCGCAAGGACGACGCCGAGCTGGACGCCGTCCTCGACCGGCTGGGCTCCGAGGACGAGGTCCGCACCCAGGTCGAGGACTTCAACGCCCGCGTGATCCGGGCCCGCTACACGCCCGTCGACGGTCCTCCGCTCATCACCATGCCGCGCGACGTCGAGGAGACGGTGGCCGCCTGGCGGTCGCGCCGAGCGGCCCGCCGCGCCGCCTTCAGGGCCACGGGAGCTGCCACGCCGCCCGGATCGCGGCGCAGATGGCGATGGCGTCGCCGCTGAGGAGCGCCTGAACGACGTGGTGCGTCTCGGGGAGACATGGGTCATACCGCTCCCAGGTGACCCGCCGGTAGGTTGTCATGACGTGACCCACAAGAGCGCCAAGGACTTCTTCCGCCCGCTCGCCGTCGGTGCGCCTGCGCCGCTTCGCGAGATCCCCGCCCGGCCGAGCCGCGCCATTCACTTCTTCGACCCGTCGAACGAGAAGATGGCCGCCAAGATCCCGGACATGGTCGGCACCGTCGATGTCCTGCTCGGCAACCTCGAGGACGCCGTCAAGGCCGACAACAAGGTCGCCGCGCGCGAGGGCCTGGTGAAGATCGCCCAGTCGACGGACTTCGGGCCGACGCAGCTGTGGACCCGGATCAACTCCCTCGACAGCCCGTGGGTGCTCGACGACCTCACCACGCTGGTCCCCGCCATCGGCGACAAGCTCGACGTGATCATGGTCCCGAAGGTCCAGGGCGCCGAGGACATCCACTACGTCGACCGGCTCCTCGCCCAGCTCGAGGCGAAGGCCGGCATCAGCAAGCCGATCCTCATCCACGCGATCCTCGAGACCGCCCGCGGCGTCGCCAACGTCGAGGAGATCTGCGGCGCCAGCCCGCGCATGCAGGGCCTCTCGCTCGGCCCGGCCGACCTCGCCGCCGACCGCAAGATGAAGACCACCCGTGTCGGTGGTGGCCACCCGGGCTACCTGGTGCGCGAGGACGCCCCCCGGGGCGATGACGGCCTGCCGGTCCTCGACGCGCAGCGTGCGATCTTCCAGCAGGACCTGTGGCACTACACGATCGCCAAGATGGTCGACGCCTGCGCGACCCACGGCATCTACCCGTACTACGGCCCGTTCGGCGACATCAAGGACACGGTCGCGTGCGAGGACCAGTTCCGCAACGCGTTCCTCCTCGGCTGCGTCGGCACCTGGTCGCTGCACCCGGTGCAGATCAAGATCGCGAACCGGGTCTTCTCCCCCTCCGTCGAGGACATCGCTCACGCCCGTCGGGTCGTCGCCGCGATGGGCGACGGCACCGGCGCGGTCATGATCGACGGCAAGATGGAGGACGACGCGTCCCTCAAGCAGTGCCTCGTGCTGGTCGAGCTCGCAGAGAAGCTGGCCGAGATCGACCCCGACCTCAAGGCGACGTACGACGCCATCCCCACCCCGGAGGCCTGACATGTCTCGCCCAGAGTCCACCGTCTTCAAGCCGCTGCGTTCGGTCCTCTACATGCCCAGCTCCAACGAGCGGGCGCTGGAGAAGGCCAAGACCATCGCCGCCGACGCGATCATCTTCGACCTCGAGGACGCCGTCGCCCCCGACGCCAAGCCGTCCGCCCGTGAGGCCGCGGCCGCTGCCGTGCAGTCGGGCGAGTACGGCCGCCGTCACCTGATCATCCGGGTCAACGGCATCGGCACCGAGTGGCACGACGACGACATCAAGGCGGCCGCTGCGGCCGGCCCGGACGTCGTCCTCGTCCCGAAGGTGAACTCCGCCGCCGAGGTGCAGCAGCTCGTCGCCGCCCTCGAGGCCGCCGGAGCCCCGGAGAAGACCACCCTGTGGGCGATGGTCGAGACGCCGATCGGGATGCTCAACGCGCTGTCGATCGCGCAGGCCTCCGACCGCCTCACCGGTTTCGTCATGGGCACCAACGACCTGGTCAAGGAGCTCTACGCCGAGCACGTGCCCGGCCGTCAGCCCGTGATCACCGGCCTCGGCCTCGCACTCCTCGCCGCTCGTGCCGCCGGCATCGTGATCATCGACGGCGTCTACAACGACGTGAAGAACCTCGACGGCTTCCTCGCCGAGGTCGAGCAGGGCCGCCAGATGGGCTTCGACGGCAAGACGCTGATCCACCCGGGTCAGGTCGAGGGCGCCAACGAGGGGTTCGCCCCCTCGGAGAAGGCCGTCGAGGACGCCCGCGGCCTCATCCAGGCCTGGGAGGACGGGAAGGGCTCCGGCGTCGTCACCTACAACGGCAAGATGGTCGAGAACCTGCACGTCGAGTCCGCCGAGCGCACCCTCTCCATCGCCGAGGCGATCGCGGCGCTGGAGGGCTGACCCCGCGCGCCCGACACGCCGGCAGACCAACGCGCCACACACTATTGCGCGAGCCACAGTAGTGTGCGACGCATGGACACCACCCAGCTGTTGCGCGGAGTGCTCGACCTCACCGTGCTCGCGGTCGTCGAGAAGGAGGACGGCTACGGCTACGACGTCCTCCGCCGGCTCCGGAGCGGCGGCCTCGACGACGTAGGCGACGCCTCCGTCTACGGCACGCTGCGCCGCCTCTACGCGGCTGGCGCGCTGACGTCGTACGTCGTCCCCTCCGACGAAGGACCGCACCGCAAGTACTACGGCATCACGCCCTCCGGCCGCGACCAGCTCGCCCGGCAGGCGAAGGAGTGGGCCGCCTTCGCCGACACCGTCTCGTCCCTTCTTCCCCGAGGAGCACGCGCATGAGCACCGACCCCACGCACACCCAGATCCTGGTCCGGCCCGAGGTGGCCGCCTTCGTCGACGAGGTACGGCGACGCCTGTCCGACCTCGACGACGAGACCCGCGACGACCTGACCGGAGGACTCGAGGCCGATCTCTCCGACCAGCTGGCCGACGGGACCCCCCTCGGCGAGCCGGACATCTATGCCGCCGAGCTCCGCGCTGCTGCCGGTCTGCCCGAGAGCGGACCGCGGCGGCTGCCCAGGCTCCCCGACCTCCGCGACCCGGCAGCGCTGCTGGACGCGTCCCGCACACGGTGGGCCTCGCTCGTGGAGCGCCACCGGGTCGCACCGGCGTGGGACGTCCTCGTCGCCCTCCGCCCCGCGTGGTGGGTGGCCCGCGCCTGGGTCGCGGTCACGTCGCTGGACATGGTCACGGGCACGTGGGAGCCGCTCACGCTCGTCCCCACGCTCGGAGCTCCGTACGTGGGCGAGGTCCTGCTGCTCGCGGCCGTCGCGATCAGCACCCTGATCGGGCTCGGCAAGCTGTGGCCCGGCTCCGGCCCGGACCGCACGCCCGCCAGCAGGACCGTCCTCGTGCTGCTCAACACGGCAGCCGTGCTCGCTCCCTTCACCTGGAGCGTGCCGTGGCCCGGTACCGAGGACCACACCACGGGCAACGCCTACAACACCGGATACCGCGAGGGCGCCCGCAGCGTGAGCGAGGACAGCCTGCGCCTCGACGGACGGCCGATCCGCAACCTCTTCGCCTACGACGTCCACGGTCGACCGATCGTCGCCGTCCAGCTGTTCGACCAGGACGGCGACCCGGTCGTCATCGACCCCCGGGCCAGCGCGCACGGGCGCGGGACCGCCCGGTCCGTCGGTTGCCCGGCCTACAACGGCGAGGTCCCGGCCTACAACGTCTTCCCCCTCGGCCAGCTCCAGCTCCGCCGCGGGACCTGCGCGGGGCTCGACGACCCCGACGCACTGAAGCCGGACCACCCCCTGGCCTCGGTGCCGCCCCTCGACTCCGTACCGTCTCCCCATGACCAGCCTGCTGATCCGCGCCGCACGCCTGGTCCCGGTCGAACCCGCTGACCGGCTCGGTCTCCAGCCCGTCGACGTGCTGGTCCGCGACGGGGTCGTCGCCGAGGTCGGACCGGGGCTCACCCGGCCGAGCGGGGTCGACGAGCACGACGCCGAGGGCCGCTGGCTGATGCCGGGACTGTGGGACAGCCACGTGCACCTCGGGCAGTGGACCCTCGCCCGGCAGCGCCTCGACACCAGCCGGGTGGGCTCGGTCGAGGAGGCCGTCGACCTGGTGGCCCACCAGGTGTCGGAGCGACCCGGCACCCCGGTGATCGGCTGGGGCCACCGGCCCGGCACCTGGGACCGCGAGCCGAGGGCCGCGGACCTCGACCTGGCGGCCGGGGTGACGCCCGTGGTGCTCGTCGC
>NZ_JACEFC010000018.1 GCF_014180715.1 Nocardioides stalactiti
CGTCGTGCGGATCCCGCCCACCCCCAGCTCCCGGAGCGCGCGCCGGGCGCCGGCGACCGCGGCAGCGCGGTCGGCGCCCCACACGACGAGCTTCCCCACCAGCCCGTCGTAGTGCTCGCTCACGACGTCGCCGCGCTCGTAGCCGGTGTCGAACCGGACCCGCGGAGGCGTCGCGAGCGCGGTGATCGGGCCCGGGGTCGGCAGGAACGTGCCGCCGCGCGGGTCCTCGGCGTTGATCCGCAGCTCGATGGCGTGACCGCGGATCGTGAGGTCGGCCTGCTCGAAGGAGATCGGCAGCCCGGCTGCCATCCGCAGCTGCTCGGCGACGAGGTCGAGCGGCTCGCCTGAGCCGATGACGGAAACGGCCTCGGAGACGGGGTGCTCGACCTGCAGGCGGGTGTTCATCTCCAGGAAGAAGAACTCGTCGTCCTGGGCGAGGAACTCCAACGTCCCGGCGCCGCGGTAGTCGACGGCCTTGGCCAGTGCGATGGACGCCTGACCCATCGCATCGGCGGTCTCCGGTGAGACCGAGGAGGCCGGCGCCTCCTCCAGCAGCTTCTGATGACGGCGCTGCACCGAGCAGTCCCGGGTGCCGATGGCGACGACGTTGCCGAGCTCGTCGGCGAGCACCTGGACTTCGACGTGTCGCGGCCGCTCGAGGTAGCGCTCGACGTAGACCTCCGGCTCGCCGAAGTACGCCGTCGCCTCCCGCCGAGCGGAATCCACGGCGGCGTCGGCCTCGTCGGCACCGTGCACCACCCGCATGCCGCGGCCACCGCCGCCGTACGACGCCTTCACTGCGAGCGGGTAGCCGTGGATCGTCGCGAACGCCCGCACTTCGTCGCCGTCGACTACCGGGTGCTCGGACCCGGGGATCGTCGGGACTCCGGCCGCGGCGGCAGCGGCGCGGGCACTGAGCTTGCTCCCCATCAGCTCCATGGCCGGGGCGGGCGGCCCGACGAAGACGCATCCCGCCCTCTGCACGGCGCTGACGAATTCGGCGTTCTCGGAGAGGAAGCCGTAACCGGGGTGGACCGCCTCCGCCCCGGACTGCTCGATCGCGCCGACGATCTTGGCCACGTCGAGATAGGACTCGGCCGCAGTGGTGCCGCCAAGCGAGACCGCCTCGTCGGCCATCCGGACGTGGAGCGCGTCGGCGTCGACGTCGGAGTGGATCGCGACGGTGGCGATGCCGAGGTCGCGGCAGGTGCGGATGACGCGGACCGCGATCTCGCCACGGTTCGCGATCAGGACCTTGGTGAACGGTGGCGTGGTCATGACGCGAACTCCGAGGGCGGGAGATCGACGTCGGGGAGGTTGACGACCAGGTTGTCGGGCGTCCGCGCGGTCAACCAGACCAGCCGGGCGTCCTTGCTGCGGTTGCACTCGATGTGGGGCAGCCACGGCGGCACCTGCACGAAGTCGCCCTCGTCCAGGTCGTAGTACTCCCGGTAGCCCTCCCCGAAGTAGATGCGAGCCTTGCCCTCGAGCACGTAGCCGCCGGTCTCCGCACCCGCGTGGTGGTGCGGGACCGACCGGTACGCCGGGTCGTTGAGCACCTTGCCGAGCCAGATCCGGTCAGCACCCATCCCGCGGTGGATGGCGGCGATCCGGGTCGCCCCGGCGCTCTGGCGCGTCTCCACGGTCAGCTGGTCGGCCGTCACCACGGCCGGAGCCCGGTCGTTCCGCACGCCGGTCCGGAGGTGGGGGTTGATCACGACGCACCCGTCCGCTCCAGGGGCCGGCGCTGGTCACCGGCGAACTCGGACACGACCGACTGCGACGTCGGGACGATGCCGGAGTCGGCGGTGCCGAGGACCGGCATCGCCGGCCGGGCGCGCTCCAGCAGGTCGGTCAGCTCGTGGGCGACGTCGTCGGTGGACCACCGACGGCCGAGGTCGGTGACGACACCCTCGTGCCAGCCCTCGTTGACGAACACCTTGCTGCCGAGGACCGTGAAGGTCCGCCCGGTGACGTCTCCGGCCTCCTCGCTGCAGAGCCAGGCCAGCAGCGGACTGGCGTTGGCGGGGTCCATGACGTCGAACTCCCCCTCGCGCGCGGTCATCGTGTCGGCGAAGAGCGTCGCCGTCATCCGGGTCCGGGCGTTGGGCGAGAGCGCGTTGACGGTCACCCCGTAGCGCCGCAGCTCCTCGGCGACGGTGATCGTGAACGCGGCGATGCCCGCCTTCGCCGCGCTGTAGTTGGCCTGGCCGATGTTGCCGAAGAGGCCGGCTGGCGAGGTGGTGTTGACGATCCGGCCCGAGACGGGTTCTCCGCTCTTGTGGGCGGTCCGCCAGTGCCGCGCGGCGGCGCGGGTCAGCAGGAAGGTGCCGCGCAGGTGGACGGCGATGACCGCGTCCCACTCGTCGACGGTCATGTTGACGAGCATGTGGTCGCGCAGGATGCCGGCGTTGTTGACGACGGCGTGCACGTCACCGAACTCGTCGACCGCCGTGGCCAGGAGGTGCGCCACTCCGTCCTCGTCGGTGACGTCGCAGCTGGCGGCGACGGCCCGGCCTCCGGCCGTCCGGATCTCAGCGACCACGTCGGCAGCGGGGTCCTCTCCGCCGGACGCGAGGTCGTTCACGACGACAGCGGCACCGTGCGCCGCGAACTCGAGGGCGTGCGCGCGGCCGAGGCCGCGACCGGCTCCGGTGATGACGGCGACGCGGTCGTTCAACAGGTTGCTCATGGGTGTCTCCTCAGAAGGACCGGGGCAGGCCGAAGCCCTGCTCGGCGATGTGGTTGCGGACCATGTCGTTGTTGAGGGGCGCGAAGACCCAGAGCCGGACGTCGCGCCACCACTGCTGCATCGGGTACTCCAGGCTGAAGCCGGCGCCGCCGAGGATCTCCATGCCCGTGGTCGTCGCCTTGACGGCGGCCTCCGAGGCCGCCAGCTTCGCCATGGACGAGAGGATGTCCGCGCGGCCGCCGGCGACCTCGGCGTGCGCGGCGCGAGCGAGCAGTCCGCGCGCTCCCTCCAGGGCGACCATCGCGTCGACGAGCCGGTGCTGGACCGCCTGGAAGGACCCGACGGTGGAGCCGAACGCCGGGCGCTCAGCGGCGTAGGCGGCGGCGTACTCGACCGCCGCGCGGCCCGCGCCGATCGCGCCGGCGGCGGCGTTGACCCGCTCCCGGTTGAGCACCGACAGCACCTGGCGGAAACCCCGGCCCACCTCGCCGACCACCGCGTCGTCGGCGACCCGGACGCCGTCGAAGGTGACCTGGCAGGTGTCGAAGCCGTGCACCGCGACCGTGGGCAGCTCGCGCACGGTGATCCCGGGGGTGTCGGCAGGCACCAGGAACATGGTGATCCCGTCGATGGCGGAGCCCGCGACGTCCGCTGACCGTGCCAGGACCACGTAGACGTCGGAACGGGTAGCCCCGGAGATCCAGGTCTTCTCGCCGTCGATCACCCAGCCGCCGCCGTCGCACCGGGCCGTCGTGCGCATGGCTCGGGCGATGTCCGTACCGCCGCCGGCCTCGGTGAGGCAGAACGACATCGTCGCGTCGCCGGCGGACAGCGGGGCGAGCCAGGTGTCGCGCTGCTCGCGCGAGCCGTGTGCAGAGAGGATCTCGATGCCCATGTAGTGCACGACCATGAACACGGCCATGGACGTGGGGCCGGCGGCGAGCTCCTCGAGGACGACCAGCTGGTCCAGGGCGTTGCCCTCGCCTCCCTGCTCGGGGTGGGCTCCGATCGAGGTGGCGCCGAGCTTGGCGAGGTGGGCGTGCAGCTCGTCGTCGAACTGCTCGGCGGTGTCGAGCGGCAACCGGCGCTCCGGCGGGGCGACGTCGCGCACGATCGCGCGGACGGCCTCGCGCAGCGCCTGCCGCTCCGGGGTGTCCGCGATGGGGTCTGCCGCGGCGCCGACGGCGTCGGTGATGAACATGGTGGTCCTCTCGGGAACCGGTCTCAGACCGGGTAGACGCCGTTGCGGCGGCGGATCTCGGGCTTGCGGCGGTCGCGATAGACGCGGTAGCGGGAGGCGAGCTCGCTGCGCAGGTGCTCGACCGGCACGACCGCTTCGACGGCGTTCTCGTTCGCGATCTGGAAGACGTCGATCTTCGCCTCGTACTCGGCGCGCAGACCGGCGACGAACCGCTGCCGCTCGGCCTCGTCCTCGATGGCCATGGCGCGGTTGTAGTGGACGCCGGCGATGGCGGCCTCCGGACCGAGCAGCGCGGGCTTGGCGGTCGGCAGGGCCAGGACGGCGTCGGGGTTCATCGGGCTGCCGGACATGCCGAGGTAGCCGCCGCCGTAGGCCTTGCGGACGATCACCGCGATCCGCGGCACCCGGCTCTCGGCGACCGCGAACAGCATCTTCGCTCCGTGCCGGATGATCCCGTCCCGCTCGGCGACGGTGCCGAGCATGTAGCCGGAGACGTCGACCAGGAACAGCAGCGGCACGTTGTAGGCGTTGCACATCCACACGAACCGCGCGGCCTTGTCGGACGAGTCGCTGAACAGGACCCCCGCCTTGACCGAGGACTGGTTCGCGACGATCCCGACCGGGGCACCCTCGATCCGCGCGAAGCCGGTCACCAGCTCGGGCGCGAACAGCTCCTTGTGCTCGAAGAACGAGTCGGCGTCGACGATGCCGTCGATGAGCTCGTGGACGTCGTACGGCGTGGCCTCGTTGGCCGGCACCACGTCCCGCAGCGGACCCACGTCGCGCGGCGGGCGTGCGGCGACCGTGGGCGGCTGCTGCTCCCAGCTGGCCGGGAGGTAGGACAGGTAGAGGCGGACCGCGTCGATCGCCTCGGGCTCGGTCGCGACCATCACGTCGGCGAGACCGGAGACCCGGGCGTGCAGGTCGGCCCCGCCCATCTCCTCGAGCGTCACCGACTCACCGGTGACCATCTCGGCCACGCGGGGCGAGCCGATGTAGGCAGTGGCAGTGCCCTTCACCATGATGGTGACGTCGCACAGCGCCGGCACGTAGGCCGCGCCGGCAGGCGACGGGCCGAAGAGAGCGCAGATCTGCGGCACCCGGCCGGAGATCTGGACCTGGTTGTAGAAGATGTTGCCCCACGCGTGGCGCCCTGCGTAGCTCTCGAACTGCTCGTCGATGCGGGCGCCGGCGGCGTCGACGAGGTAGACCAGCGGCACGCCGAGCTCGTCGGCGAGCAGCTGCATCCGGGTGATCTTCTCGAAGGTGCGCTTGCCCCAGGCGCCGGCCTTGACGGTGTAGTCGTTGGCGATCACGCACACGCGGCGGCCGTCGACGTGGCCGACGCAGGTGACCACGCCGTCTGCCGGGAGGTCCTCGAGGTGGCGGGCCAGCAGGCCGTCCTCGAGCTCCTCGATGTCGTCGAGGAGGAGCTGCAACCGCTCGCGGACGAGCAGCTTGCCGGCCGCGCGGTGCTTGTCGCGGGCAGCCTGTGGTCCGCCGATGCGAGCGGCGGCGAGGCGGAGGTCGAGCTCGTCGTGGACGTTGCTGGTCACGGCGCGGCCTGTCCGATCCGGTCGTCGTAGGACCGGCGCGCGTCGCGGTCCACGTCGAGGAAGGCCCGGTCGCCGCGGAAGGCCTTGGCGAGCAGTTCGTTGGCGAAGCCGGGGAGGTTGTCGTAGAGCCGTACGTTGTGGCGCAGCGCGGTCGGCGCGTAGGCGATCGCGTGGTTGCGGCGGACCGCCGCCACGACCGACTGCGCGACCTCCTCGGGCTCGAGGTTGCGGATCCCGCGCAGCCCCTTGGTGCCGGTCACGAGGTCGGTGTTGGTGAACGACGGCAGCACCGTCGAGACACGAACGCCCTGCGGCGCCAGCTCCTGCCGCAGCGACTCCCCGAGCGCGAGCACGCCGGCCTTGGTGGCGGCGTAGACGGCGCCGCCCGGAGGAGGGCACTTGCCGGCGATCGAGGAGATGTTGACGATGTGGCCGCTGCCGCGCTCGACCATCCCGGGCAGGACCGCGCGGACGCCGTTGAGCACCCCCACCAGGTTGACGTCGACCGTGCGGCGGACGGTGTCGGGGTCGAGCTCCAGGAAGCGACCGATCGGCATGATCCCGGCGTTGTTCACGAGCAGGTCGACGGCGCCCAGCTGGGACTCGACCTCCTTGACGAAGCCGGCGAAGGACTCGGCGTCGCTGACGTCGAGGTGCCCGCCGACGCCGCTGGCCGTCAGGCCGGTGGCCGTGCTGGCGGCGAGGTCGCCGTCGAGGTCGCCGATGGCGATGCTGTAGCCCTCGCGGAGCAGAGCGGCGGCGATGGCCCGGCCGATCCCGCGGGCTCCTCCGGTGATGATGGCGACGGGCATGTCAGTGACCTCCTGCGATGAGGCGGCGACGGGTGTCGGCACCGGGGTGCGCGGCCGGTGCGGCCGCGGCGTACTCGTAGTCGTCGTGCACGACGCGGCGCTGGTGCCACCACGCGTGCAAGGTGGACGTCGGCCGCAGGAAGGGCGCATCCCCGTGGGCGTCGACGTAGTAGCTGTTGGACCCGGCGCACGACGGGTTGACGAAGATGGTGTCGCCGACCTTCGCGCGCATCCGCTCCAGCCAGTGCTCCTGCGCCGCAGCCGAGATCTCCACCCGGGTGGCCCGCTGTCGATCCGCCTCGCGCACCACCTGCACCGCGTGCCGCGTGCACAGCTCCCAGGCGGTGAACAACGAGGGGCCGGCGACGCCGTACGGCCCGGGGCACAGGAAGAGGTTGGGCCAACCGCGGACCGAGGTGCCTTCGTAGGTCTGCTTGCGGTCCTTGACCCAGTGCTCGTTGAGCGTCAGGCCCTCGGTGCCGTAGAGGTCGTAGGGGACGTCGAAGACCTTGAACCCGGTGGCGAGGACCAGGGTGTCGATCGGTCGCTCCACCCCGTCACGGGTCCGGATACCCGTCGCGGTGATGCGCTCGATGCCGTCGGTGACGAGCTCGACGTTGTCGCGAAGGAACGCCCGGTAGTAGGAGTTGGAGAACGACGGCCGCTTGCAGGCGAAGCCGTACGACGGGGTGAGCTTCTCGCGCAGCTCCGGGTCCGGCACCTGGGCCCGGAGGAAGGCGCGGCAGACCTGCTCGAGGCCCTTCACCGCGTACGGCGCCTGCCGGTTGTAGATCCCGCTGAGCGCGATCACCTCGGTCGCCGCACTGGTCCCGAACCGCAGGGCGCGGTGGGCGAAGGGCACCGTGCCGAGGGCGGCACGCGCCGGACCGGGGATCCGGGGGTTCACCTTCGGCAGCACCCAGATCGGGGTGCGCTGATAGACCGTCAGGGAGCCGACGGTCGGAGCGATCGCCGGGATCACCTGCAGGCCGGAGGCGCCGGTACCGATCACGGCCACGCGCTCGCCGGTCAGGTCGTGGTCGTGGTCCCAGTCCATGGTGGAGATGACGTGGCCCTCGAAGTCCTCGAGCCCGGGGATCTCCGGCGGCTTCGGGGTGATCAGGCTCCCGTGGCACGACAGCAGGAACCGGGCGGTGACGTGGTCGCCACCGGCCAGGGACAGGCGCCACACGTGGTCCGCCTCGTCGAAGCGGGCCGAGGTGACGTCGGCGTGGAAGCGGATCTTGTCGCGCAGGCGGTAGCGGTCCGCGCAGTGCTCGGCGTACTGCTTCAGCTCGTGGCCCGGGGCGAACGCCCGTGACCAGGACGCGTTCGGCTCGAAGACGTAGCTGTAGGTGAAAGACGGGATGTCGACGGCCACGCCGGGGTAGGTGTTGTCGCGCCAGGTGCCGCCGACCTCGCCCTTCCTCTCGAGGATGACGACGTCCTCGATCCCGGCCTTCTGCAGCATGATCGCTGCACCCATGCCGGCGAAGCCGGCGCCGACGACCGCCACGTGGTGGTCGGGCACCGTCTCGTCGGGCACGGTGACGTCGGGTACGGCGCGGAGCGGCGTCTTCCTGCGGGCCATCGTCGACTCCTTGTCAGATCCGGTTGAGGTGGACGGGGAGCCCGTCCTTCACGACGGGCAGGGCGGTCAGGTCGAGCGGCCAGCGGTAGTCGTCGGGGACCGACCACGAGAACTCGCGGAGCAGCTGGTGGAACGTCGCCTTGACCTCCATCCCGCCGAAGTACAGGCCGATGCACTTGTGCACGCCCCCGCCGAAGGGCTCCCACGCCAACCGGTGGGCCTTGTCCTCGCGGCGCTCGTCGGAGAATCGATCGGGATCGAAGCGGTGCGGCTCGGGCCAGATCGCCGGGTCGTAGTGGTTGGCGTAGAGCGGCACGATCACGGAGGTGCCCGCCGGGACGTGGTGGCCGAGCAGGACCGTGTCCTTCACCGCCTGCCGCGGGAGCACGGGCACCGGCGCGTGCAGGCGCAGGGCCTCCTTCATGCACTGGTCCAGGAGAGGCAGTGCGTCGAGGTCGGACAGAGAGGTGATCGCCTCGAGCGAGTCGGCCTCGTCGCGGAGGCGCTGCTGCCACTCGGGGTGTCTGGCCAGGTAGTAGGCCATCGTGGTCATCGTGATGGTCGAGGTGTCGTGCGCGGCCATCAGCACGAAGATCATGTGGTTGACCACATCGTCGTCGGTGAAGGTGTTGCCGTCCTCGTCCTGCGCCCGGCACAGGTTGGCGAACAGGTCGTCGCCGCCCGCGCTGCGCTTGTGGCCGATATTTGTGTGGAAGAACTCCTCCAGCACCTTGCGGGCCTTGAGCCCGCGGTCCCAGCCCAGACCGGGCACGGGCTTGCGGACGATGCTGGCGCCGGCGCGGACGGCGGCGATGAAGGCCTTGTTGAGGCGTGCGGCCTCGGAGTCGGTCAGGTGGACTCCGACGAAGACGTCGAGGGCGATGTCGAGTGTCAGTTCTTTGAGGTTGTCCTGCACCCGGAAGTCCGGTCCGCTGCTCCAGCGGCGCAGACGCTGCTGAACGGTGGGGACCATCCGGGCCAGGTAGCCCTCCAGCTCCTGCCGGCCGAACGCGGACTGCATGACCCTGCGGTGGGCGTGGTGCTCGTCGAAGTCCATGAGCATCACGCCGCGCTCGAAGAACGGGCCGATGAAGTAGCCCCACGCCGGGGCGTTGGCGAAGGCGCGCTCCCGGTTGACCAGAACCTGTTCGGCAGCGTCCGGCCCTTGAGCGACCACGCTGGTGACGCCGAAGTTGTTGATCAGCGACAGGTCGCCGTAGGTCTCGCGCAGCCGGGCGTACTCCCGCAGCCGGCCCTCGTGGGTGCGGAACCGCAACATCTGGGTGACCATGTTCGTGCCGTCCCCCCGGACCGCCAACAGGTCGCTGTCGGCAGGGACCTCGAGTGCGATGCTCATGACACACGCCTCAGCACGTCGGTCGGCTCCTGGGCGCGGCCCTCGATGGCGCGGAGCAGGCCGTGGACGACCCCCGACCGGGCGGCGACGGCGTCGGCCACGGCGTTGAGGACGCCGCGGCCCCAGGAGTAGCCCTGCCAGGCGACGGGTGCGTAGGTCGCGCTCGCGCGGCGCCCGATGCCGTCGGCGATGACCTCGGCCGCATGCTCCGCCGAGATCCGGTTGGCCAGCGGCCACGGCATCAGCCGCGTGAGCTGCGGCCCGAGCTCGTCCTCGTCGAGCGGCCGCGCCATCGGGGTGCGCACGAAGCCGAAGTAGGCGACACCGGCGCTGGCGCCGACGGCGGCGAGCTCCAGCCGGAGCGATCGGCCGAGCGCCTCGACCCCCGCCTTGCTCGCCATGTACGGCGACAGACCGCCGCCGGGACAGAACGCGGCCGCGGACGAGACCACCACGACATGACCGTGGCTGCTGACCACGTGCGGAAGTGCGGGCCGGACCGTGTTGAAGACGCCGGTCAGGTTGATGTCGACGACGCGGTCGAACTCGGCCGGCTCGACGGTGCGGACGGTGGCCGGGGTGGGAGCCACGCCGGCATTGGCCACGACCACGTCGATCCGGCCGTAGTGCGCGACGATCTCGTCGACCGCGGCGCTCATCGCTTCGCGGTCGCGGACGTCGACCCGGATCGCGAGCGCGCGTTCGCGCAGCTGCTCCGCTACCCGCTCGGCGGCCGGGCCGTCGACGTCGAGCAGAGCGAGACAGGCGCCCCGGTCGTGGAGCGTTCGAGCCAGGGCCTCACCGATGCCGCTGCCGGCTCCGGTGACGAGCACGACCTTGCCGCGGACGTCGTACGACTGCGTGCCGGGGAGCCGCGGATGCTGGATCGGCAGGTGGGAGAAGGGGAACATGGGTGACCTCACAGGTCCAGGACGAGCTCGCCGGTGCCGCGGGACACGCAGACGAGCATCGAGTCGGGGCGCTGGCTGTCCAGCAGGGTGGTGTCGCGGTGGTCGACGTCGCCAGAGAGCACCGCGACCTTGCAGGTGCCGCAGAAGCCCTGCTGACAGGAGTAGGTGACGTCGGGTCGGGCCCGGCGGACCGCGGCCAGGAGGGTCTCGTCCGCGGCGACCGTCACCGATGTGCCGGTGCGGGCGAGGCGGGCGGTGAACTCCGTACCGTCCACCACCGGGCGCGCCGAGAAGCGCTCGGTGTGCAGCTCACTGCGCCCACCTCGCGCGGCGAGGGCTCGATGGGCGGCGGCCGCCATCTGCGGGGGCCCGCACAGGTAGGTCGCATGGCCCTCGGCGACCCCGTCGACGAGCGCGGCCACGTCGGGGATCCCGTGCTCGTCGTCGGGGAGGACGACGACCTCGCCGGAGCGGTACCGGGCGAGCTCGTCGAGGAACGGCATGCTCGCCCGGCTGCGTGCGGTGTAGATCAGCCGCCACGGCACACCCTGCCGGTGCGCCGTGCGCACCATCGGCAGGATCGGCGTGATGCCGATCCCCCCGGCGACGAACAAGTAGCCCGAGGCCGGGGCGATCCGGAAGGCGTTGCGCGGCCCGCGGACCGTGAGCTGGTCGCCGACGGTGATGTCGTCGTGGACCTCACGCGAGCCCCCGCCGCCGTCCTCGATGCGCCGCACCGCGATCCGATAGCGGGTGGGGTCATCGGGGTCGCCGCACAGCGAGTACTGACGCTGCCGTCCCGACGGGAGGAACACGTCGAGGTGGGCGCCGGGGCGCCAGAACGGCAGGGTGGACCAGTCGGGCGCACGCAGCGTCAGGCTGATCACGCCCTCGGCCTCAAGCCGGAGGTCGTGGACGACCAGGTCCTGGTCGAACCCGGTACGACGCACCGGCCGTGGTCGGGTCAGTGCCCGGCCGAGTGGGCTGACGGCGATCGCGCGGTAGGCGTCGACCGTGCGGACGAAGAGGTCGACCCCCGGGTGGAGAGCGACGTCCGGCACCGGGTCGCCGGCCAGGATGAGGCCGGGCACGTCAGGCTCCCTGCTCGGCGGCTCGTGCTGCCGGGGAGGTCGCCAGATACCGGATCGCCGAGTCGAGGGTGCCCATGCTGCTCGGGTGGAACCCCGGCTTGAGGTAGACCGGGATCTCGGTCGCGAAGATGGTGAGGCTCGGCACCAGCCCGCGTCGGACGGCGCCGGCGATCTGCAGCGGCCACGGCTTCCACCACCGGCGGGAGGGGTCCTGCGCCATCAGGTGGTTGAGCGAGACCAGCCAGGTGCCGAGCAACCCGGCGCTGGCCAGCAGCGCCCAGCGGGCTCGCCGGGCGTAGCTCCCGTCGACGTGCTGGAAGACGTCGAAGAGGACGTCGCGGTGCTCGACCTCCTCGGCGCCGTGCCAGCGCAGCAGGTCGAGCATCATCGGGTGCATCTGCGCCTCGTCGAGGCCTTCGGCGTCGAGGAGCCACTGTCCGACCACGGCGGTGAAGTGCTCGGCGGCGGCGTAGAACGCGAGCCGCTCGGCGAGCCACTCCTTCTTCGCCCGGCCCTTCAGACCGTGGTCCGAGAGGATCTTCTGCAGCATGAGACTGGCGTTGCGGACGACCGGCTCCACGTCGATCCCGTGCGCCGCCAGGTGCTCGTGGTAGCCCTCGTGGGAGTCGGCGTGCATGGTCTCCTGCCCGATGAAGCCGATCGCCTCCTCGCGCAATCGCTCGTCAGCGATGAAGGGCAACGCCTCCGACAGCGCCCCGGCCATCAGCCGCTCCCCGATCGGGATGACCAGGTGCATGACGTTCCAGAACTGGGTCGCGAGCGGCTCGTCAGGGATGTAGTGCAGCGGCACCTCCTCCCACTGGAAGGAGACGTTGCGAGGCTTGATCGTGTGCGCTTCCTCGACGTACGGCTGAGGCTTCGACCTCGTTGTCCTGCTCATCACGCCTCGGCCTGGTCGGCGTACCGCGCCCGCAGCTCTCGCTTCAGGACCTTGCCGGCGCCGGAGATCGGGAGCTCGGTGACGAAGTCGACGGTGCGCGGAGCCTTGTAGCCCGCGATGTGCTCCTTGCAGAACGCGGCCAGCTCCTCGGCAGTCGTCACGGCGTTCGGGGCGAGCACGACGCACGCGTGCACCCGCTCACCCCACCGCTCGTCGGGCAGCCCGATCACGGCGGAGGCCAGCACGGCGGGGTGCTTGCTGAGCGCCGTCTCGACCTCGGCGGAGTAGACGTTCTCTCCGCCGCTCACGATCATGTCCTTGATCCGGTCGACGACGTAGACGAAGCCGTCGTCGTCGAGGTAGCCGCCGTCGCCGGTGTGCATCCAGCCGTCCTTCAGCGCCGCGGCGGTCTCCTCGGGCTTGTTCCAGTAGCCGAGCATCACGTTGCCGCCGCGCACGCAGATCTCGCCCACGGTCCCGTTCGGGACCGCGACGCCGAGCTCGTCGCGGATCTCGACCTCGGTGTGCGGAGCAGCGCGGCCTGCGGACCGCAGATTGCGGCCGTGGTGGTCCTCGTGCATCAGCATCGTGGCCACCGGTGCGAGCTCGGTCATGCCGTAGGCCTGGAGCATGCGCACGTGCGGGAGCACCTCCATCGTGCGGCGCAGCACTCCTTCGGCGATCGACGAGCCGCCGTACATCACGCGCTGGAGGGAGGACAGGTCGTACTGGCCGATGTCGGGGTGGTCGACGAGCATCTGGATCATCGTCGGCACCAGCAGGACGTCGGTGACAGCATGCGCCTGGATCGCGTCGAGCACGGCCTTGGGCTCGAAGAACGGGACCATGACGTGCGTGCCGCCCGACGCCGTCTGCGAGCACCAGGCAGCGAGGTCGGCCAGGTGGAACATCGGGGCGGCGTGCAGGAAGACCGACCCTGGGGGCAGGAACTGCCCGGTCGCCATGCCACCGAGCGAGGACGTCATCAGGTTGGCGTGGCTGAGCATCACGCCCTTCGGGAACCCGGTGGTGCCGCCGGTGTAGAAGAGCCCCGCCAGGTCCTCGCCCGAGCGCCGTACGTCGGCAACCGGCTCCGACGACGCCACCAGCTCCTCGTAGGACACCATCCCGTCAGGGGTCGGGCCGTCGCCGCAGTGCACGAGCGTCGTGAGCCCAGCGCACTGGGCGGTCAGCGCGGGCACCATCGGCGAGAACGCGTCGTCGACGAGGAGCACCCGGGTGTCGGAGTCCTCCAGGGAGTAGGCGACCTCGGCCGCGCTCCACCGGATGTTGACGGGGTTCACGACTGCCCCGGCCCACGGGACCGCCACCAGGTACTCGGCGTACCGGTCGCTGTTCATCGCGAGGATCGCCACCCGGTCCCCCTCGGTGACGCCCAGCGATCGGAGCCCGGACGCCAGTCGGGCGACGCGGTCACCGTGCTCGGCGATGGTGCGGACCCGGTCGCCGCTGATCGTGGCGATGGCCTCTGGCTTCGCCTGCAGCGCCCGGTGCAGTCCCTGGGTCAGGTACATGGAGGTCCTCCTCAGTCGCGGGGCGGTCAACACCCTCGGAAGGCCCGAATGTAACGCTGCAACGCTTTCTGTTGCAATGTTTCTGCAACATTTGTTGATGCAATGTTGCATCTCTTGCTAACCTCGCACCATGGCCACGCCTCGTACGAAGCTCCCGGTCGGCACCGATGACCTCCCCGAGGGCGACCCGACCATCGACCGGATCCTCGACGCGGCCCTCGAGCTGTTCGCCGAGGTGAGCGTCCGCAAGACCACGCTCGAGGACATCGCCAAGCGCGCCGGCGTCGACCGGGTCACCGTCTACCGTCGGTTGGGCTCGAAGAGCGAGGTGGTCCAGCACGTCATGGCGCGCGAGTCGCGTCGGATCTTCGAGCGGATCGCGCAGACGGCGAGCTCGTTCGACGACCCCGACGAGCGCGTCACCCGGGTGTTCACCGAGATCGTCGTCAGCCTCCGCGACCACCCGCTGTTCAACCGGATGATCCGCACCGAACCCGAGGCGACCCTGCCCAAGGTCACCCGCGAGGCCGGCGACCTGCTGGCCATGGCGGTCACCTTCGCCGCCGAGCACCTGGTGCCCGAGCAGCCCGGCCCCCGGGACCTCGACGCCCAGCTCGCCCGCATCGAGATCGTCGTGCGGGTGATCCACTCTCTGGTCATGACCGAGCGCGCTGTCGTCGACCTGTCGACGGAGAAGAAGCTCGCCGCGTTCGCTCGGGACTACGTCGCCCCGATCGTCAACTCCCCCACCCG
This sequence comes from Nocardioides stalactiti, assembly GCF_014180715.1. Lineage (GTDB taxonomy): Bacteria > Actinomycetota > Actinomycetes > Propionibacteriales > Nocardioidaceae > Nocardioides > Nocardioides stalactiti. The sequence goes on from NZ_JACEFC010000018.1 coordinate 14,401, forward strand.
ATGAACGACGACGCGGCGCCCGCCCTCAGCGACGGGGCCCGGCTCGGACTGGAGCTGACCGCGGTCGACAAGGCCGCGTTCGCGGCGCTCACGGCGCCGCTGCGACTGTGGTCCTCCCCGGTGTTCGAGGGGATGGACCACCTGCCGGAGACCGGGTCCGCGCTCCTCGTCGGCAACCACACGATGTACGGGATGCTCGACGCCCTCGTGCTCGCCGAGCACGTGCAACGCCGCCACGGCCGGGTGATCCGGGTCCTCGCCGAGGACGTCCACTACACCGTCCCCGGACACCGAGACGTGCTCACCCGCTGGGGGGCCGTCCGTGCCAGCCGCGAGAACTGCCGCACCATGCTGGGCCACGACGAGCTCGTGATGGTCTTCCCCGGCGGGGCGCGCGAGGTGACCAAACGCAAGGGCGAGAAGTACCAGCTCATGTGGAAGGGCCGCACCGGCTTCGCCCGGATGGCCGTCGAGGCCGGCTGCCCGATCATCCCCGTCAGCTCCATCGGCGTCGAGGACAGCTTCGACATCGTGCTCGACGCCGACAGCCTGGCCTTGCGCCCGCTGCGACGGTTCCTGGAGTCGCGCGGCTTCCGCTGGAGCGAGCTGGCCCTGCCGATCGCGCGCGGCGTCGGCCCGACGCCGATCCCGAGGCCCGAGCGCTACTACTTCAGGCTGGGCGCTCCCATCGACACCCGACGGTTCGGCGGCCTCGCCGACGAAGCAGCCGTGACCTCCGTGCGCGACGAGGTGCACGGAGCGGTCCTCGATGGGCTGCACGCACTCTTCGACCAGCAGTCCGCGGACCCGGGTCGGCACCTCTCCGGCCGCGTCCGGGTCGCCCTGCTGGGTTGATCGCGGCTCCTTGGACTTCAACATCTTGTTGAAGTATCTTGTTGAAGAACAAGTTCCAGTCTGTCGAGGAGATCCGATGTCCACCGCCACCCCGGCCTTCGCCCCCCAGCGCCCGGGCCTGCTCAAGCCCCTCGCCGTCCGTATCGGGGCGATCTCCTGGATGCCCAAGCTCCTCCCCCAGATCGTGCGCACCGACAAGGCACTCCAGGGCGCGACCCGCGGCAAGGTCACCATCCTCGACGTCGCCGGCCTCCCCAACCTGATGCTCACCGTCACCGGCCGCAAGAGCGGCATCCCGCGCAGCAACCCGCTGCTGTGCGTCCCCGACGGTGACCGCATCCTCATCGCCGGCTCCTACTTCGGTGGCCCCAAGGAGCCGTTGTGGGTGAAGAACATCGAGGCGAACCCCGAGGTCACCGCCCGCCTGCGCGGCGAGACGTTCGAGCTGACCGCTCGCCCCCTCCTCGGTGCCGAGCGCGCCGAGGCCTGGACGACGATGGTCGCCACCTGGCCGAACTTCCTGAAGTACGAGGAGCGCACCGACCGCGAGATCAAGGTCTTCGCGCTCATTCCTCGCTGAGCACTCACGCCCTCGTCGCGGTCGTCTAGATTCCTGGCATGACCGACGACCGCCGCAGCCGCGCTGCGGCGGTCGAGCTCAGCGTGGTCTCCCCGGACGAGCACGCCGGCGCGCAGCACGCCCTTGCCAGCTACTTCGCCGAGATCGACGCGCGCTTCGCCCACGGCTACACGAAGTCCGGTCCGGTCGCGGCCGAGCCGGGGTCGACGTACGTGCTCGCGACGATCGACGGGGAGCCCGTCGCGTACGGCGGGCTACGGCCCACTTCCCTGGACGCCACCACGACCGAGCTGAAGCGGATGTGGGTCCACCCGGACTGGCGCGGAGCCGGTCTCGGGTCACGGATGCTGCGCCACCTCGAGGCGCTCGCCGCAGAGCTCGGAGCGCGACGGCTGGTGCTCGACACCAACGAGGCGCTGGCCGAGGCGATCACGATGTACGACCGCGCGGGCTATCGGCGCATCGACCGCTACGAGGGCAGCGACCCGCACGCCACCCACTTCTTCGAAAAGACGCTGGGTCGTCCGAACCAGGGTGACCGATAGGTCACTCTCACTCGGACGACTGCTCCTCGACGAGCTCGTCCCAGTCGGTCACGATCGGGGCGAGCCCACCCGCCGCCCACAGGGCGAGCTGGTCGTGGTGGTGCGGGGTGCCCGGGAGGCCGCTCGCGCCGACCGGGACGACCCAGCCGCCGGCGTTCCGATCGGCCAGGTCCCACACGTAGCGGGCCACCGACCCGCGGCTGCACTCGTCGGAGATCGCCGGGTAGGACACGCAGCAGCGCACGCAGTCGGCGTCGCCGGACAGCGGCAGCCGCGGCAGGTCGTCGTAGTCCTTGTCGGTGAGCAGGCCGAACCAGTGGACCGGGTCGGTGAGGTGCGTTTCGCCCCAGGTCGGCACGTCGTCCCTCGCCGCGGCGATCCCGGCGTCGACCTCGGCGAGCGCCGCCTCGGCCAGCGCGACCAGGTCGACCCCGAACGGCCGGTGCCCGGCGAGGTTCTCGTTGGCCAGCCGCGGCAGGGCGAGCCCGATCCGGTAGGTCGCGTTGAGCCAGGGCGCGAAGATCTCCTCGTGCTCGTGGCCCGCGGGCGGAGCGAACAGACCGGCGAACACCGGCTCGTCACAGAGCCGCCGGACGAGTGCCGAGCGGAACGCGGCATAGCGAGCGGCCTGCGCCGAACCGGCGTCCATCACGCCGTCGAAGCCGTCGAACGCACCGGGCACCAGCGCCGTCACCATCGGCACGGTCGCCAGCAACGCGTCGTTGTGGAAGGACGCGAACGCGTCGCGGTCGAGGTCGGTACGTCCGTCGAGCAGCGCGTGCAGCCGGTCCGCGCGGTACGGCGCAGCGAAGACGGTGCCGATCGCGTCGGACTCGGGTCCACGCCGCTCGTTGGCGGTGACGACGTGGCCATCGGCCGGGACGTCCGCCCGGTTGGGCTCCAGCACCCAGCCGGTCCAGGCACCGTGCTCGTCGCGGACCGGGACCTTGCCGGCGATCCGGTAGCGCACGACCCCGGCCCGGTCGGCGACGACCGCGTTGTTGACCGGCTCGACCCAGGAGTCGAGCGCCCGGTCGACGTCGTCGACGGTCCGAGCCCGCAGCAGGCCGAGGATCGCGTCGAAGCCGAGGTCGCCGAGCTCCCACGACGACGTCCGCACCGCCAGGCCGTCCTCGAAGACCAGTCCCCGCGCGGTCTGCACGACCTCGATCTCGACCGGCTCACCGTCGCGGACCTCGATCGTCTCGAGGTGCCGCTCGACGACCTCGGACCCGTCGTCGTCCACCACGTCCTGGTAGTCGGCGCACGCGTTGGTGATCGCCCACGCCACCTCGCCCGCGTGGGCGAAGTGCTGGACCCCCGGTACGCCGACGAACGTGTAGCCGACGACGTCGAACGGGTCCGCCGGGTCCTCACACACGAGCCGGACCTGCTGATAGACGCCGGGCTGCTCGATGATCCGGTGCGGGTCGCCGCCGATGAGGGGCAGGCCGCTCGTCGTACGACCACCGGCCGCGGCCCAGGCGTTGCTGCCCGACGCGGTCGGGTCCTGGTGGGAGAGGAACCGTACGTCGTCGCCGAGGACCTCGACCGCGAGCCGCTTCCACAGCAGCCCGCCGATGTTGGCGAAGAGCAGGTGCTGGGCGAGGAAGGTCGCCAGCGGCGTCCACGGCGCCCACTCCCCCGGCGCCAGCCCCAGGTCCGCGAGCTCGGGGACCGTCGTCGGGTCGAGGCCGGCGAGACCGGCGTTGACCCCGTCGACGTACGACGTCACGAACGCCTGGGTCTCCTCGGTGCAGGCAGCGAACGCCCGCTGCGCGGTCTCGACCGTCCGCATCCGCCGGGAGAACCGGTCCCACGAGACGCCGACCTGGCCGACGACCTCGGCCGTGGTCCCCTCGGCCCGCCGGCGCAGCCACTCCAGCTGCCACGCCCGGTCGGCGACGGCGACCCGCCCTTGCGCGTGGGCGAGGTCGAGGACGGAGCCGGCGCGCAGGTGCGGGATGCCGAAGGAGTCGCGGTAGAGCCGAGCCATGCTCGGGACTCTAGGACTCACACGGGGATGTGGCCGAAGCGACCCTTCTCGAAGTCGGTGTAGGCCTCCATGACCTCGGCCTTGGTGTTCATGACGAACGGTCCGGCCCAGGCGATCGGCTCGTTGATCGGCTGCCCGCCGACGACGATCACGTCGAGCTTGGGCGACCGGCTCTCCTGGCTGCCGTCCGCGTCGATCGTCAGGTAGTCACCTGCGCCGAGGACCGCGGTCTGGCCGGTCCGGATCGGCCGGCCGGCGTCGAGCCCGGCGCCGACGGTGCCCTTGCCGTTGAGGACGTAGACGAGTGCGTTGTGGTCCACCTGCCACGGCAGGTCGAGCCGAGCCCCCGGCTCGATCGTCGCGTGGACGAGGGACATCGGGGTGAAGGTGGATCCCGGGCCCTGGTGACCGTCGACCGCGCCCGCGATGACCCGGACCAGCGCCCCGGCGTCCGGGGTCGTCAGCAGGGCCACCTGCCCGGACCGGATGTCCTGGTAGCGGGGGTCGTTGCGCTTGGCGTCGCGGGGCAGGTTCACCCACAGCTGGATGCCGTGGAAGAGGCCGCCCTGCTGGACCAGCCACTCCGGCGGCGCCTCGATGTGGAGCAGGCCGCTGCCGGCCGTCATCCACTGGGTGTCCCCGTTGGTGATGGTGCCGCCACCGCCGTGGGAGTCCTGGTGGTCCATGACGCCGTCGATGATGTAGGTGACCGTCTCGAAGCCGCGGTGCGGGTGCCACGGGGTGCCCTTGGGCTCGCCCGGCGCGTACTCCACCTCGCCCATCTGGTCCATCATGATGAACGGGTCGAGCCGCCGCATGTCGATCCCGGCGAACGCCCGGCGGACCGGGAAGCCCTCGCCCTCATACCCCTGGGGAGCTGTGGTGACCTCCCAGACGGGGCGCGGCTGGTCGCCGAGGGCGGGCGCCTTCAGCCGGGGCAGCACGGTGAGGTCATCGACGGTGATCGCGGGCATCTCGCCCACCTCCCAGAGGGTTGGGTACATTTGGTTGCCAAGTCAACTATACCCTGGTCCGTCCTATTCCGCGCCCTTCCTCGAACCGCCTCGGATCACGTCGTCGTTCCCGGCTAGGGTCGGAGAGTGACCACTCGGAGTGCGTATGACGTCGCCATCGTCGGCGGCGGACACAACGGGCTCACGGCTGCCGCCTACCTCGCCCGCGCGGGCCTGTCGGTGGGCGTCCTCGAGCGCCTCGGCCACGTCGGCGGCGCCGCGATCAGCGCCGAGGCGTTCAGCGGTCACCCGACCCGGCTCTCCCGGTACTCCTACCTGGTCTCGCTGCTGCCCGACCAGGTCGTGCAGGACCTCGGGCTCGACATCAGCCTGGTCTCGCGCCGGACCGCTTCCTACACCCCGGTCGTCCGCGACGGCCGGGCCACCGGCCTGCTCGTCGAGCGGGTCGAGGGCGAGGCGACCCGCGAGTCGTTCCGAGCCCTCACCGGGTCCGACACGGAGTACGAGGCGTGGCGCACCTTCTACACCGACGTCGCGCACCTCGGGTGGGCCGTCGCCCCGACCCTCCTGCAGCCGCTCCCCCGGGCGAGCGCCATCCGGTCCCAGGTCAGCCCGACGACGTGGAACGACGTCGTGGCCTCGCCGCTCGGCGAGACGATCGAGCGACGGTTCGCCGACGACACGGTCCGCGGGGTCGTCGCGACCGATGCGCTCATCGGCACCTTCGCGTCGCTCCACGACCCCTCGCTCATCCAGAACCGCTGCTTCCTCTACCACCTCATCGGCAACGGCACCGGTGAGTGGCGGGTGCCGGTCGGCGGCATGGGCGCGGTCACCGAGGCGCTCACGAAGGCCGCACTCGACGCGGGCGCCGAGATCGTCACGGGCGCCGGCGTGCGGTGGATCCGCCCCGGCGCCGACGGCGCCGAGATCACGTGGCACGACGGTCGCTCCGAGCGCGGGCTGACGGCCGGGACGGTCCTCGCCAACGTCGCGCCTTGGGTGCTCGGCCTGCTGCTCGGCGAGCCGCACGACGAGTCGACGAAGCCCGAGGGCGCCCAGCTCAAGGTCAACTTCCTCCTCGACCGGCTCCCGCAGCTCAAGTCGGGCCTCGACCCGGAGGTCGCCTTCGCCGGCACCCTCCACCTGGGTGAGGGCTACGGCGAGCTGTTGTCGGCGTACGGCGCCGCCGCGGCCGGCCAGCTGCCCGACCCGATACCGGGCGAGGTCTACTGCCACTCCCTCACCGACCCGAGCATCCTCGGCGACGTGCCGCCCGGCACCCACACCCTGACCTACTTCGGCCTGCACACGCCGGCGTCACTGTTCGCAGAGGACCCCGAGGCGACCCGTGCCGAGGCACTGCGCCGGGCGATCGCCTCGCTCGACGAGCACCTGGTCGAGCCGATCGAGTCGTGCGTCGCCCGCGACGCCGACGGCAACCTCTGCATCGAGGCCAAGATCCCGCAGGACATCGAGCGCGACCTCGCGATGCCTGGCGGCCACATCTTCCACGGCGACCTCGAGTGGCCGTGGACCTCGGACCGCACCCGTCTGTCGACGCCCGCCGAGCGCTGGGGTGTCCAGACCAGCCACGAGTCCGTGTTGCTGTGCGGCTCCGGCGCACGGCGCGGCGGCGCGGTCTCGGGGATCGCCGGCCACAACGCGGCCCAGGCCGTGCTCGAGTCCCGCTGAGCGAACCGGGTCCTCATCCGTAATGCCGATGCGCTGACGGCGCATCGGTCGTACGTTGGTCGGAGCATCGCCACTGGCCCTTGGGGGCATCATGCGGAACAAGTGGATCACGGCTCTCGGCGGACTGCTCCTCGCCCTCACCACGCTCGTGATGCCGACGCTCCCGACCCCGTCGGCTGCCGCCGCGCCGGCACCGTGGCACTGGGTGCGCGTGCGCGACTACGTCCATGTCGATCCCTACGGCTACTACTCGATCCGGGAGTTCTGCCCGAGCGGCTACACCGCCATCACCGGCGGGCTGGAGCTGCCGATCCACTCCCGGGTCCGGCGCGGGGACGAGTACCGCTTCGACGACGGGGCCGGCTCCTCCTGGTTCGTCACCTTCGAGAACACCTCGCAGTTCCACGGCGACGCCTGGGTCGTCGCGGAGTGCGTGCTCACCAGTGACCTGCCGCCGATGAGCCACAACTTCGTGCAGGTCCCGGCGACCGGCCAGTACAACACCGCAGGAGCGACCGTCTCGTGCCTCAACGAGGGCGAGGTGGTCCTGACCGGAGGCGCGAGCTGGAGCAATGTCAACACGCGCACCCTCTCGGTCAACGGGGCCGGACCGGACGGACGGTCGTGGCACGCCGAGGGCTCGAACTCGGTGAAGAACGCCCTGCTGGCCGTCGAGGTCTACTGCGTGGACCCGGCCGCGGTGCCGGGATACGTCAAGGTGGAGTACCACCAGCCGGAGGAGTTCTCCTGGCAGGCGTCGGTCACCTGCCCGACCGGCAAACGGGTCCTCCACGGCGGCAGCCCGGACTCGGTGTTCGCGTCGTACCCGAACCTGAACAGGTGGACGGCGACAGGGAGCACGGACTACGTCGCCTACGACGCCGTCGTCCGCGCCTGGTGCGTCGACGCGGGCGTCCCGACCGTGACGTCCTTCTCCGCCACCCCTGGTCCGGAGGGCACTCTCACCAGCGACGTCTTCGCCGGCTTCACGATGGACGCGACCGACCCCGCCGGCTTCGCCTATCCCGGGTTCCGGTGCTCCCTCGACAACAGCGCCCCCACCACCTGCTACGAGCCGTGGTACGAGCCGCTCGCCGACGGTCCCCACCAGTTCGTCGTGTTCCCCCAGACGCCGGACGGTCGGCTGGGGCCGACGATCACCTACCGCTGGACCATCGATTCCGCTGCGCCGACCGTGACCACCCCCGGGCTCGCCAAGATCTCGCTCACCACACCGACCATCGCGTGGAAGGCGGCCGACGTCGGGTCAGGTGTGGAGACCCACCAGGCGAAGCTGTGGCGGGCGCGCGCCGACGGGTCCGTCGTGGACTGGTCGTTCCCGGCTGGCTGGGACGACCTGCCCGGGCCGAGGGTCAAGCTGCCCGCCCTTGCGGCCGGAGAGACCCAGTGCGTCTCGGTCCGGGCGACCGACCTCGCCGGCGGCTCCTCCGCGTGGTCGCCTCCGCGGTGCACGTCCCGCCCGTTCGACGACCGGGCGATCGCGACCACCACCGCCTCCTGGACCCGCCTCACCGGTACGACGTTCTGGCTCGAGACGGCGACCCAGACCTCCGCGACCGGCCAGAGGCTGCGGCGGCCGGCGACGACGTTCGCGCAGGTCGGCGTCCTCGCCACGGTCTGCCCCGGCTGCGGGGTCGTCGAGCTCGCGCTCGACGGGGTCAAGCTCGCCCGGATCGCCCTCGACAAGCCCGCGGTCGCTCACCAACGGGTCCTGCTGCTGCCCGCCGGCGCCGTCCGTACGGGCACCCTCACCGTCACCAGCGTGACGACCGGCAAGGTGGTCCGGATCGACGGCCTGATCACCGTCCGCGCCACCACCACCCCACCGCCACCCTGACCGGCGCCGCCCTGACCGGAGCCGCTCAGGGCGACCTCGATTTCATCCCAGCGGCCGATCGCTGTAATCTAGGTGTCGCTTCGCAGGTCCAAGGCACGCCCGGGGTTCCTGTTGAGCCGAGCGCCATTAGCTCAATTGGCAGAGCAGCTGACTCTTAATCAGCGGGTTCGGGGTTCGAGTCCCTGATGGCGTACCGACAGCCCCTCCCGGTTCCGACCGGGAGGGGCTTCCTCGTTCCCGGGCGGGGCACCTGCGCCCGCCTCAGGTGCCGAGGTCGGTCAGCAGCATCAGGCAGACGACGAGACGGTCGTCCTCGTCGGCGAGCGCGCCACTGGGCGCGGACGTCAGCATCGACGCCTGCCACGCCTCCCCCCGTCGGGCCAGCGCGCGCGCTGCGGACCGGCGCTCGTGGCAGCCCCGAGCTCCGAACGACTGGATCGCCTGCTGGCCGAGCACGTCGTCGGCGACCTCGAACGCCGCGAACACCCGCGCGTCGTGGGTCTCCTCACAGGGCACCAGCTCGACGCGGGAGAGGACCGGCTGGTCCTCGGGAACGAGGACGCAGTCACCCGCTCGCAGCTCGTCGGCAGCGAGCTGGGCGTGATCGACCGGCAACTCCGCACCGCTGTTACGTCCCCAGACCAGGAATCCGATGATGCCGCCCAGGACCGCGACGGCGAGCCCGATCATCACCGCGTGGGTGAGGGCCTCGTCCACGCGGTCACGGAGTCGCGGCGTCGCGTCCTCGTCACGCCGTGCGAATCGTCCGTAGGAGCCGTCCTGCTCCGTCGCTCCCGGCCGCGTCTCGTCCACCGCCGCCCCTTCCTCTCAACGACGCGACATCCTCACACGCGCACTTCCGCTACCGCTGCCGCATGACGAGACTGCCTTCATGCGATCTCTCAAGCCGGTCGGTGCCACGGCGTTCGTACTCGTCGTGGGCGCGCTCGCCCTACCCCTTCGAGCGGACGCAGCGTCGCCGCCGCTGCTGGGCGGAGAGGACCCGGCGGGAGCGTGCGCCGACATGGACCGGGCGACGCACGTCGGCACGGACGGCGACGACGTCATCCGCGGGACGTTCGGCCAGGACGTCATCTTCGCGGGCGCGGGCGACGACGAGATCCACGGCAAGGGCACCGAGGACGTCATCTGCGCCGGGCCGGGCGACGACGAGATCTACGGCGGGTCCGGCCGCGACGTGATCTCGACCGGCGGTGGTGCCGACGTCGCCTACGGCGGTGCCGGCAACGACCAGATCCTGGTGTTCGGCGGCGCGGGCGACCAGGTGTTCGGCGGCGACGACGTCGATCACGTCGAGCTGGTGATCAACGGTGACGGCTCCGGGACCAACACGATGAAGGTGCTGGGCAGCAAGCCCGGTCTGGCCGACGACTCCCTCGACGTCCTCGTCGTCCTCGCTCGCGACACCGTCCGCAACCTCCGGCTCGCGGTCGACCGGCGGTCGGGCGCCTTCGGCACCCAGGGCGCTGCGGGCGCGGGCGTCGTCCGGGGCATCGATGCCTACACCTTCCTGTCGTCCGGCAACCGGGACCGCTGGCCGATCTGGGTCGACTACCGCGGCAACGACGACGAGGACGACGTCGCGGTCGGCGCGGGCCGGCTCCACGCGACCGGCGGCCCCGGCGACGACCGCTTCTTCGGCGCGGGCGGCAACGACGTGGTCTTCGGCGGGGTCGGCGACGACAGCGTCTACGGCGGCGGGGGACGCGACTTCCTCGACGGCGGGCAGGACGACGACGACCTCTACGGCGGCGCCGGCGACGACGCGCTGCACGGCGGCATCGGACGCGACCGGCTGGAGGGTGGCGCCGGGCGCGACGAGTGCGTGCGCGGCGAGGAGCTCGTCGGCTGCGAGGGCTGACCACCCGCCCACCGGACCGGTTTGGCAAAAACTTTCCAACAGGTGGCCGCGCCGGGGTTCACGTGCAGTTCATCCGGTGCATACTTGAGCCAACGCCCGCAGGTGACCCGAGACGCCTGCGGGCGTTCCTATTTTTCCGGCAGGTTTCGCCCGGGCATCAGCCCGCGACGGACTCCGAGCCTTGGACCGCGATCCGCGGCGTCGGCCCGAGGAACCCGAACGGCCACAGCTCCTCGGCCGACGGCAGGTCCTTGACCGGCATCAGCGTGAGGGTACGGCCGTAGCGGACGCGGAACGCGCGCCGGGCGCCCGCCGCCACCAGCCAGAGGTACGGCGACCGCGTCGACCAGAGCTGATGGGCGAGCTGCTGGGCATCGCGGCCCGGAGCGCCCCGGGCCGGCCGCCCGCCGTCGCTCTCGAACGTGCCGACCAGCGCCTCGAGCTTGGAGAGCTGGAGCGGCTCCGGCCGGGCGACCCCGAGGACGAGCACCTGACCCTCCTCGTTGACCGCCGCCAGGTCGAGCCGCAGCTCGCCGTCGGTCGTCGCGAAACGCAGCGCGCCCGCGGGATAACCGGCGCGCAGGAGCTCGACGTACGCCGCCATCTGCGGCAGCGCCTCCCACCGGGGCCTCGCCGGGTCGCCGCCGACCAGCCAGGCCGGGGCCTGCCACGGGTCGCGGGTCTGCACCCGGCTCGCCGACTCCAGCACGAGGTCCCCGCAACCGAACCCTTCCTCGACCGTCCGCGCCTCGCCCTCCACGAGCCGCACAGCCCGGTCACGCTCACTGATGTCCCCGAACTCGCGCCCCTCCCGGCCCGCGCAACCGCGCAGGCGGGTGAGGTACGCCTCTCCCCAAGTCCCCACTGACCCAAGCCCTCCCCAGCTGTTGGTGGAAACCTAGCGGCTCCACCACTCCCGGAGAATGCGCTGGCACCAGGTCGGGCCGTCAGGTCCCGGACTGTAGTTCGAAGGGACCAGGACACCAGGGATCAGCGGTGGAACCGCAGGCCTCCGGACCACCAAGATGGGACCCGATGGACAAGAACGAACGACGCGAGGCGCGCGACGCTGCCCGGGCCGTCGCCACCTGGGTGGAGCAGGCCAGGCAGGTTCGGGTTTGGCACGTCGCCACTCACGACGTCGTACGACGCCTGCTCACCGACGCGTTCGCCACCGCCGTCCCCGTCACCCGGGCCGGTCCGGTCGCGTGGCAGGTCGCGCCTCTCGACCGCACCCAGGGAGCGGCACTCCTCCGAGCGCTCGTCGATCGCGCCGACCTGCCCCGCGCCGACGCGCAGGAGAGCGCTGCCCTCGACCAGCTCACCGGGCCGGCGGTCGCCGCACTCGCCGGGGTCCGCGTCCTCTCCCCCGTCCGGTGGGCGTTCGCGGGCCGGCGCCGCCGCGAGGAGGCGCGCCCCCACGCGACCTACCTGCAGCAGCTCTTCGCCTGGGGCCTCCAGGCCGGCGTGACGACCCACCTCGAGCGGCTGGCTCGCCCGACGGGCGAGCTCGGAGAACTGGAACCGGGGGGCGTCACCGACCTGACCGACCCCCGGCTCGACCTCGCCGGCGCCCTCGGGGCCCCCGGAGCGCCGGCCGTCCTGGACCCCGTCCGCTTCGGTGAGCTCCCGCGCGCCATCGCCGAGCTCCGCGCTGCCGTCGAGGCCGAGCGGCCGGCGCGGGACCTGGTCCACCGGGCCGTCGACGAGTACCGCGCGCCGGCCGTCCGCGCCGCGCTGTCGGCGATGCCGCTCGCCACCCTCAAGGAGGCGACCACCGAGTCGCTCCGGCTCGCGCCGCTGGCCGCCGCCGGCATCATGTCGGTCCAGGCGGTCCTCGACCGTCGCCACGACCTCGCTCGACTGGCCGGAATCGGTACGACGTACCGCACCCACCTCCTCGACGCCGCGACGACGCTGGCCAGGATCACCGAGGACGAGCAGCCCGTCCGGCTCGGCGGCACGTTCGACCCGACCTCCGAGGCGGTGGTCGCCACCCTCGCCGGGTGGGACGGCGTACGACGGCTGCGGGGCGCGGCCGCCGGCCTCGCCGTCCCCGACGAGCTCCGGGCGCTGGCCGCGGTGGCCGGCGACCGGGTCGACCTGCTGCTCGTCGTACCGACCCGGGCGGTGCCGGCCGCAGCGCTCGCCGACGCGATTGCGGCGGTCGTGCACCGGGCCGACGTCGTCGCCGCGACCGTGCCGCGCGGGCCGATCGCAGATCCCGCTGCCGACCTCGCCTCCCGCCCGTCCGACTACTTCGCCATGCTCGCCGAGCTCGGGTTCCTCACCGACGAGGACGAGACCAGTCACGGCGACCTCGCCCCCGGCCTCGTCGAGAAGGTGCGCGAGCAGGTGCTCCGGACCGAGGCGCTCACCGTCTCCCTCCGCGGCTACCAGGCCTTCGCGGCGCGCTTCGCGCTCGTGCAGCGCAAGATCGTCCTCGGCGACGAGATGGGGCTCGGCAAGACCATCGAGGCGCTCGCGGTCCTGGCCCACCTCTGGGCGACCGGCGCCACCCACTTCCTCGTGGTCTGCCCGCCCGGCGTCCTCGTCAACTGGCTCCGCGAGATCACGGCACGGACGACGCTCCAGGCGTACCGCATCCACGGCGACGGCTGGCAGGACGCCGCCGCCGCGTGGGCGCGCGACGGCGGGGTGGCCGTGACGACGTACGACACCACCTGGACGGAGTCGGGCGCCTGGGCGTCCGGTCCGACGATCGCGTGCGTCGTCGTCGACGAGGCGCAGTACGTGAAGAACCCCGAGGCCCAGCGGTCCCGGCGGACGGCGGCCCTCGTCGGTGCCGTCGACCGGGCGATCCTCATGACGGGGACGCCGATGGAGAACCACGTCGGCGAGTTCCGCACCCTCATCTCCTACGTGCAGCCCGAGCTGCTCGACGGGGCCGAGGAGCTCGCACCGCGGCTGTTCCGGCGGGCGGTCGCGCCGGCGTACCTGCGCCGGAACCAGGAGGACGTCCTCACCGAGCTCCCCGGCCTGGTCGAGGTCGAGGAGTGGCTGCCGCTCGGCGCGCAGGACATCGCGCCGTACCGGGCCGCCGTCGAGGCGGGCAACCTGATGCAGGTCCGGCGCGCGGCGATGGGTCAGGGCCTGGACTCCCCCAAGCTCGCGCGGCTCGTCGAGATCGTCGAGGAGGCCGAGGACAACGACCGGCGGGTCCTCATCTACTCGTACTTCCACGACGTGCTCGCCGCCGTCCGGGCCGTGCTCGACGGACCCGTCTTCGGGCCCCTCGACGGCTCGGTCGCGGCGACGGCGCGCCAGCAGCTCGTCGACGACTTCTCGGCGGCCGAGGAGGGCGCGGCCCTGCTGGCCCAGATCACCACCGGGGGGATCGGGCTCAACATCCAGGCCGCCTCGGTCGTCATCCTCTGCGAGCCCCAGCTCAACCCGGCGCTCGAGGCGCAGGCTATCGCCCGCGCCCACCGGATGGGCCAGCTGCAGTCGGTCCAGGTGCACCGGCTGCTCTCCGAGGACACCGTCGACGAACGGATCCACGAGCTCCTCGCCGGCAAGCGGCGGCTGTTCGAGGAGTTCGCGGAGGTGAGTGCGACCGCCGACGCGGCCGCCGAGACTGCCTACTCGGCCGATCCCGCCGATGCCGAGATCGGCCGGCAGGTGCTCGCCGCCGAACGGGAACGGCTGCTCTACGAGCCGCCTGCCGTCCCGGTGCCGGACGACGCCTGACGTCGTCCCCAGCACCAGGGCGCCGTCGCCGGATCGTCGGTGCCGTCCGGCAGACTCGCGGCATGACCAGGGATCCCGACCAGCGTGCGGTCTACGCCGCCGAGGACCGGCTCGCGGCCTGGCTCGACTCCGTCACTCCGGACCGACCGACGATCACGGTCGACGGACAGACCTACGAGCCGGGGCCCGACCTGCGGTTCACCGAGCCGGCGTCGGCGGCGACGTACGTCGACACGGTGCTCGCCCGTCTTCGGGCCGACGCCAAGGACTACGACGGCCGTGAGCAGCAGACCGTCGTCGTACGGCCCCGTGCGGGAGCGCGGATGGCGGTCTACGAGCCCGCCACCGGGACGATCGCGCTGCCGCCGTTCGAGGTCGGCGGCCGGTGGGCGCTGCGGGCGACCGTCGTCCTCCACGAGCTGACGCACCACCTCTCCGGCGAGGCCCTGCACACGGCGGCCTGGCGCGCGACGTTCCTCCGCTTGCTGGAGGACGTCGGCCTACCGGTGACCGCCCAGCTGCTCCAGCTCGCCTACGCCGCCGAGGGCCTCGGGCAGGTCGCCCACACCGTCGACGACGGCACCCTGGCCAAGCTCGCCAAGCTGCTGCGCCAGGCCGAGCGGGCCACCAACGAGCACGAGCGCGCGGCGTTCCTCTCCAAGGCCCAGGCGCTCGCGACGCGCCACTCGGTCGCCCTCGCGGTGGCCCGCGCCCACACCGCCCAGGAGGAGGGTCGCGAGGAGCCGGTGGCGGAGAACTACCGGATCGGCGCGCGCGGCAAGCGCGGCCTGGCCCGCTACGTCCGGCTGCTCCTCAACATCGCCCACGCCAACGACCTGCGCTGCACGATCAGCCACGACTCGACGGCGGTGACCCTCCACGGCTTCCCGAGCGACATCGCCGTCACCAAGGCGATCTACGAGTCGCTGCTCGTGCAGATGGTCGCCGACTGCGAGCGCCACCTGGCCTCGGGGGTCCGGGACGAGCGAACGGTGTGGGACTCCTCCCGCCGCCGCTACGTCGCCCGGCCGGTCGCGACGATCACGACCCGGCTGGCGTTCTACGAGGCCTACGCCTCGCGGATCGGCGAGCGGCTCGACGAGGCGCGCCGGGCGGCGCTCGCCGCTGCCGGCGCGGTGGCCGACAAGGCGGCTCCAGCCGCGTCGACCGAGACCGCGCTGGCGGTGCGCCAGAAGGAGCTCGACGTCCACGACTTCTTCAAGGAGGCGCTGCGGCGCAACAACATCCGCGGCACCTGGACGGCCGACCGTCGTACCTCGGTCAACGACGCGCCCCAGGCCGCACGGGAGGGACTGCGCGCTGCCGACCGCGCACGGCTCAGCAACGAGAAGGCGCTCGGCGAAGCCGGTTGACGATCAGCGGCCGCGGGCCATCCGGACGAGCCCGCGCACGAGCCCGCCGGCGACGTTGGTCCAGCTGAAGTAGTCGTGCCACAGGACGATCCGGTCGTTCTCGAGCCGGAACGTGCCGCACACCCAGAAGTCGATCTCGAGCGGCCCCAGCCGCAGGTAGTCGGTGCGCTCGGTCAGGACGACGTCACCATCAGCGACGATGTGGTGGAAGTCGGCTCGGAACCCCATCCAGTCCCGGTCGATCCCCTTGAGCGCCCGCCCCACCATCTTGCCCTTGAGCGTCGGCAGCCCTGAGTTGCGCCACACGATCCCCGGCTCGGTCAGCGCCAGCGCCTGTGGGACCGCCCGGTCCGTCAGCGCCGCGAAGAACGCCTGCACGGTGGCCGCCGGATCGGCGAGGACAGTCTCGGACGGCCGGGATGGGGTCGACGGAGCGCTCATGCCCCGACCCTACCCACGAACCCGCACGGTTCGACCCACGAACCCGCACGGTTCGACCCACCAACCCGCACGGTTCGACCCACCAACCCGCACGGTTCGACCCACCAACCCGCACGGTTCGGCGACCGAAGTGTGCGGGTTCGGCGACCGAAGTGTGCGGGTTCGGCGACCGAAGTGTGCGGGCTCGGCGACCGAAGTGTGCGGGCTCGTCAGGGGTGGGGGTGGAGGGAGTGGTGGAGGAGAAGCTCCTCGGCGAGGACGGCGCCGGCGTGGTCGAGGTCGGGGGGATCGAGGACGAACGCGCCGGCGCCGGCGGCGAGGAGGAGCATGCCGACGCGGTCGGCGAGGGGCGGGAGGAGCTCGAGGGCGAGCTCGACGTCGTCCTCGTCGGCCCGGACGACGGTGACCGTCTCGGCATACATGTCGGCGGCCCACCTCGACCCGTGCGGCAGGACGACGCGCACGGTGGTCGTCGCCCGCTGGGCGTCGAGCATCGCGGGCAGATCCGCCGGCAGGGCGAAGTCCTGCTCGAGGCTCTCGACCTCGCGGATCCCCGACAGCAGGAAGGTCCGCAGCCGGCCGGCCGAGTCGGGCGGTCCGGCGTCGACCTCCCAGCCGCGCCGGGTCTGCACCAACCGGTAGGGGTGGATGGTGCGGGTCGAGACGCCGTGCTGCCAGGTCCGGGAGTAGACGATCCGTACGGCGCGCCGGTGGCGCTGCGCCTCCTGGAGCGGCCGCAGGGGCTCGTTCCACGCCGGCCGTTGGGGGTGGCTGGCGACCTCGCCGACCAGCGTCTCGGTGAGGACGTCGACGGCGGCGCTCAGGTCGGCGTCGTCCTCGGCCTCGAGCAGCGCGACCGCCGCGGTGTGGACGAGCGCGAGCTCGGACGCGTCGACGTACTCGACGCCGAGCTCCTCGGTCGGCCGGTCGCTGACCGCGCGCACCACCTCGGCCTCCCCCGGGTCGACGTCGGAGTCGCCGTCAGGGCCGAGGAACTCGATGACGGGCGGGCGCCACAGCCCGAGCATCCGGTCGTTCTCGAGCGGGTCGGCGGTGTAGAAGGCGAGCAGGTCCTCGCTCAGCTCCGCGGCCGGGATCCCGGTCTCCTCGGCCAGGACGGCGAGCGACACCCCGTCGGGATGCGCGAGCAGCAGCTCGAGCACGGCGGGCAGGCGCGCGAACCGGGCGGCGTACCTCGGCGTGGACATGTCAGTCCCCTCCCTTCAGCTCGCGGAGCTCGGCGATCAGCTCACGGCGGACCTCCTCAGGCCCGAGCAGTACGACGCGCCGGCCGAGCTCGTAGAGCCGGGCCCGCAGGGCGGCCCGGTGGGTCACCACGTAGCGCATCGTGACCTCGTCCCCGTCGGCCTCCTCGGCGGCGGGCCGACCGAGCCAGCGTCGGACGTCGGGCGCGTGGTCGACCGAGGTGCGCAGGGTGACCTCGACCGGAGGGTCGATCTCCCAGCTCATCGGGTGGAGACCGGGGTGCCGCGCCGCGCGGACGGGCCGCGCGGTGCGCGGGGCGTCGGCGGCGATCGCGCTCATCCGGGCGACCACGAACGCCTTGACCGGCGCGTCGGGCTCGGCGCCGTCCTCCTGGCCCCGCAGGTACCAGGTGCCGTTCTGCGAGCGGACCGACTCCGGGTGCACGACGCGTGGGGCCCCCTTGTAGCTGAAGCGCAAGACGCTGCCGAGCCGGACGGCCCGCAGCACGGTGGCCAGGGAGGCGTCGTGGCCGGTGGTGGGGACACCGGCCACGACGCCGGCTTCGGGGGTCGGTCCCGGCTCAGCGCGGTCGCCGAGCCCGAGGCGGTCGATCAGGTCCTGGCGATCGGCAAGGAGGACGGCCCGCTGGAGGGCGCGTTGCTGGGGCGGCGTCAGTCGGACCCGCAGCCGGTTGTCGACGGTGCGCATCCGGTAGCGCGCCGGCTCTCCGGGGCCTGCGATGTTCTCGATCTGCCAGCCCTGGTCGGTCAGCGATCGGATGTCGCGCTTGAGCTGGTCCATCGCCCGCTCACCGTCGAAGCCCGCGATCTCGGCGAGCCGGTCGCCGGTCTCCCCGACGGTGCCGCGCTCGCGGAGGGTCGCGGCGATCCGCACCAGACGCTCCATCGGACCACGCTGGTCCCGGCCAGGTGTCTTGGCCACGATCACTCCTCCCCCGGTGGTCGACGCCCTTGCCGGTCACCCAGTTTGTCGCGCACGCGGAACGCCCGCGACCCAATCCTCTGAAATCGCAATCAGATCCGGTAACCCGGGGGGTGGATGGGGGGCGATCAGGGGGCGGAGAGGGTGACCGTGCGCACCAGCTGATCCTCGATCTCCGCGTCCGTCCAGGCGAACCGGACCCACTTCTCCTGCGAGAACAGCTGGGTCTGGTCGTACGACCACACCGAGCCGGGGTCCTCGTACTGGCTGTAGGTGAGGATCGTGAACGGCTGCACCGAACCGTCGGCGAGGTAGGAGACGGCCTGGATGTGGGACGAGCCGTAGGTGATCGGCTTGTACCGGTCGGTGTTGGCGAGCGGGTCGCGCGACGCGAGCGCGTTGGCGTTGCCTGCGAGGTCGCCCTCGCCGCCCCCCAGCGGCAGCGCCGGCGCCGACCGGTCGCCCGCGACCTGGAGCGAGCCCCAGGTGGCGTCGAACGGTACGCCGGCGTCGCGCACCGCGTCGATCGCGCCCTGCATCGCGGCGACGACCTTGGGCCCGGTCTTCATCCCGCGCGGGGTGTTGACCGGGTCGGCCGGCCGGAACGGCACCGACCAGAGGCCGGTGCCCGTCGGCGCCCGTCGTACGAACGCCTCGAACAGGTGGGTGCCGACGGAGTCGACGTCGGAGTGACCGTCCCACGCCTTCAGCACGGCACAGGCCTCGGTCTCGCCGGTCTTGGCGCAGACCTCGTCGAGCTTGCCGCCCTGGCGCATCACCTCGGCCGCACGGAGCCGGTTCTCGTACTGGTGGCCGCGCAGCGTCGCGGGCGTCTCCTTGCCCTGGCGGAGGCGGTCGATGACGTACTGCTGCACCATCCGGGTCCGCATCGTCCGTACGCACTTCTCGCAGCCGATGATGTCCGGGTAGCCCTCGAGCCGGAGCTTGTCGTTGGGCGTCCAGAACGAGTCGTTGGCGTTCATCACCCAGGTGCGGGTGACGACGTCGGGCAGGTTCCGGTCGCCGAGGATCCCGGGGCGCTGCGCGTCCGGGTCGGTGCCCCACCGGCAGGCGCCGTCGGCGAGGGCGCCGTTGAGGCCCGGCAGCCCGGCGACGAGCTTGAGGACCAGTCCGACCGGCGTCATGCAGCGCAGCGCCTTGTCGTTGGTCACGTGCGGTACGACGGAGTGGTCGGCGTAGAGCACGTCGCCGTGACGGTCCGCAGCGGTCGTGTTGACCCACGGCATGCCGCCGCCGAGGTCCTGGCGGCGCAGCAGGTCGCGCACCGTGGTGGCCTCGCCCATGGCGAGGAAGGTGTCGATCGTGCGGAGGTGCTCGGCGTTGGCGTCGCGGATCGCCCAGAAGCTGGCCGCCGTCCAGCCCATCAGCATCGACGGCGAGTCCGTCACATAGCCCTGCGGCGTCCGGTAGAGGTCCTCGCGGACGGTGCTGGTGGTGCCGTCGTCCTCGAGCACCTCGACGTCGACGAACCGGCGCTCCGCGCTCTTCCAGACGTTGTTGGCGCTCAGGTAGGTCGTCCCGGCACCGCGCGTCACGTACTCGTACGGGGTGAAGCGGTAGGCCGTGGAGACGGTGTGGCTCCACGCGACGTCCTTGTTCCAGCCGATGTTGACCACGGGAGAGCCGATCAGCGAGCCGCCCGCGACGTCGTACTCACCGGGGATGGTGAGGTGCTGCTGGGTGAACTTGTAGCGACCCACCCACGGGAAGTGGGGGTTCCCGAGCAGCAGGCCGCGCCCGGTGGAGCTGTCGGCGCCGCCGACGGCGGTCGCGTTGGAGCCGAAGTCGCTGTCCTGGCCGAGCGCCGCGAGCAGCGCGTCGCGGTCGACCTCGGTCGCGTAGGAGCGCGCCTGCGTCTGCGTCGAGGGCAGCGCGGGCAGGTCGACCGGCAGCCCCGGGTCGTCGAGCGTGGCCGGGTCGGCGTTGACGATGTCGGAGAGGAAGACCCCGGTCGAGGCCAGCAGGTTGGCCAGGTAGACGCCGTACCAGAGGTCGGTCGAGGTGGCCGTCGGCGTGATCCACTCGGCGTCGGCGCAGGCCGGGTCGGTGATCTCGTTGTCCTCGAGCCAGCGGTTGATCCCGGCGACGTAGCCCTCGACCATCTGCTTCACGCGGGCAGAGGGGCCGGCGGGCGAGGCGAGCAGGTCCTCGACGACCTGACGGTTGTGCAGGTCGGTCACGAACGCGTCGAGCTCGAGGTTGGTGCCCCTGATCTGGACCTTGTCGTCGTAGCGGGCGTCGGGGCCGAGGTACTTCGACCGCTCGCCCCGGGCGGTGAGGAGCGTGTCGGCGAGGTTGCAGATCGACGAGGACGCGGTGGCGTAGCCACTGCCGTAGCCGAGCGAGCCCCAGTCGTCGGCGGTGATGTGCGGGATCCCGTGCTCGGTGATCTTGATCTCCGCGTCGTACGACTGCGCGGCGGCCACCGCGGAACGACCCGGCGCCGGTCCCGCGTCGGCGGGAGCGGTCGCGATCGCCAGGGGTGCGAGCAGGGCAGCGAGGGTCAGGAGGGGGGCGCGCCTCATGAGGGTGCAACGGCGCCGGTGTGACGTGCGTTACGCCCAATTCGGGTCAAATGACCCGGATATCCGACCTACAGGTAGAGACCGGTCGCCTCGTCGGCCAGCCGACCGGCCGCGACGGCGTGGACGTCACGCTCGCGCATGACCACGTAGACCTCGCCCGACACCTCGACCTCGGCCTTGTCCTCCGGGTCGTAGAGCACCTTGTCGCCGATCGCGACGGCGCGCGCGTGCGGGCCGACCGCGACGACCGTGGACCAGGCCAGGCGCTTGGCGCCCATCGCTGCGGTCGCGGGGATGACGATCCCGCCCGACGAACGGCGCTCCCCCGCCTCGGTGTCCGACTCGCACAGGATGCGGTCGTGGAGCATCTTGATCGGGGTCTTGGCCGACCCCTTGGTCATCGGACGATCTTGCGGATCACGACGAACAGCGCGACGACGCCGACGACCGCACCGGCCGTCTTGAGGATGTTGTCGGTGCGCGGCTCGCCCGTGGCGACGTCGACGTAGTGCGCCTTCACCTGTGCGACCTCACGACTGACGATCGTCTTGGGGCTCGAGCGGTAGAGGAGCTGGTCGATCGTGGAGGCGAGACGCTCCCGCGCCTCTTCGATCTCGCGCTCGATGTCCGACGGCTTCTGGCTCACCGGGGCAGGCTATCAATGGCCGTGCCGGCCGCTGCGGCCCGCCGCCTGCCGAGCAGCTGGAAGGCACCGACGCTCGCCGCCCAGGCCACGAAGAAGACCCCGACGAGCACGAAGCCGACGTAGTTGAGGTCCCACGCGGCGATCCAGCGCAGCGACGCCGGGTCGAACTCCTCGGCGACGAGCTGGAGGAGCACGATCGCTCCGATCGACAGCGCGATGGCCACCGACAGCAGGGTGACGCTGAAGTTGTAGAAGAGCTTGCGCGCCGGGTCGAGCACCGCCCAGCGGTAGGCACGGGTCATGAACAGCCCGTCCATCGTGTCGAACAGCGTCATCCCGGCGGTGAACAGGACCGGCAGCACGAGGACGGCGTACCAGGGCAGGGCGTAGGCGGCGGTGCCGCCGGCGAGCACCAGCAGCGCGACCTGGGTGGCGGTGTCGAAGCCCAGGCCCATGAGCAGGCCGACCGGGTAGAGGTGCCACGGCTTGCGCACTCGCGCGATCGCCCGCGCGAAGAGGCGCGCCAGGAGTCCCCGGTTGTGCAGGTGGTGGTGGAGCGCGTCCTCGTCGAACGTGCCGGCGCGCAGGTGGCGGTAGACGTGGACGATCCCGACCAGCGCGCTGATGTTCATCAGGCCGATGAGGATGAGGAAGGTGCCGGCCGCGAGCGAGCCGATGATGCCGAGCGAGTGCTGGAGCGTCGAGCCGTCGTCCTGCACCGGGTCGACGAGGGCGCGGACGCCGAGCGCCAGCAGCAGCGCCAGGCCGAAGACCACGCTCGAGTGGCCGAGGGCGAACCAGAAGCCGGTGCCGAGCGACCGTGTCCCCTCGCCCACGAGCTTGCGGGTCGTGTTGTCGATGATCGCGATGTGGTCGGCGTCGAACGCGTGGCGGGCGCCCAGGAGGAACGCCGTCACGCCGACCCCGACCCCGAACACCCGCGAGTCGCCGAGGCTCAGGTCCTGCGGCGCCACGATCAGCAGCAGCACGCCCCAGCCGACCACGTTGAGCCCGACGACGGCCGTCAGCAGCCCGAACAGGACCCGTCTGTCGCCCGCTCGACCTCCGGGCGGTGCCGGGGTCGCTGGGTGCGGGATGGTGTGATGGTCGAGCACGGCCCCCACGTTATTGCGAGACAGTTGCAATAACAAACGCGTGGCCACAAGACCGTCCGTTCCGACAGGAGATCCGATGACCGACCCCGCCCGTCTGGAGGTGGGCGCCCCCGCCCCCGACTTCACCCTCGCGACCGACGCCGACGGCGAGGTGAACCTCTACGACCTCCTCCAGGAGGGGCGCAAGGTCATCGTCTACTTCTACCCGGCGGCGATGACCCCGGGCTGCACGAAGCAGGCGTGCGACTTCACCGACTCCCTCGACGCGCTCCAGGCACAGGGCTACACCGTGCTCGGCGTCTCCAAGGACGCCCCGTCCAAGCTCGCGAAGTTCCGCGAGCGCGACGGGCTCACGATCACCCTGCTCTCCGACCCCGAGCTGGCCGTGCACCGCGCCTACGGCGCCTTTGGCGAGAAGAAGCTGTACGGCAAGATCGTCGAAGGCGTGATCCGGTCGACGTTCGTCGTGGGTGCGGACGGCAAGATTGAGGTGGCGCAGTACAACGTCAAGGCGACGGGCCACGTCGCCAAGCTGCGCAAGGACCTCGGTCTCGCCTGACGGCACACCACTGCCAGGTCACGGGATCAGCCAGGGAAGGGACCCGGATGGAGCTGCACGAGAGCCTCGCCGCACTGGCGCAGGACCACGGCGAGTCGCTCTTCGCCGAGGCCGACGCGTTCCGGGGCGCTCTGGACGACTACCTCGACGAGGGCAGCGCGTCCACCGGGACGATCAACCTGCTGACCGACGCCGTCCGGCTCGGCGCGCTCCAGGCGATGCTCACCATGCTCGACTCCGGCGCCGGGGTCGACGACGCCGTCGAGTCCGCGGGGCTCCGGCTCTCGCGTGACCGCGGCAGCGCCGACGTCACCGGGTCGCAGTGGGCGTGCGCGGTCCTCGGCTACGCCCTCGGGCGGGTCCCGGTGGAGCTCGCGACCCGGCTGCGGCCCGACGCGTTCACCGCCCACCCGCCGAACGACGGCGGCGCGACCGCGCCGCGGCCGCCCGTCGTGTCCCCTCCGTCGGTGGCCTCGCAGCCGACCAGCCTGGCCGGCCCGGGCTCCGTCCCCGGGGCGACCCAGGCACCGCAGCACTCCCCCGCCCAGCAGTGGCCGGCCCCGGCGCAGCAGGCCCACCCAGCCTCGGCCGTGCCGCAGCACCAGCCCACCGGGCAGCCGGGGCAGCAGGCGCAGCCGGCCAGCGGGTACCCCAGCCAGCCGGGCCCGTCGTCGCCGTCCTACGCCTACGCGGCCACGCCGGCCTACAACGCCGGTCCGCCACGGAAGTCCAGCTCGGGGCTCATCATCGGCGCGATCGTCGCGGTCGTGATCCTCGGTGTCATCGCGATCGTCGGGATCATCGCGCTGACCGGCGACGACTCCCCCTCCGCCAACGACACGGCGAGCGACGGGGGCGACGGGGGCGACGGGGGCGATGACCCCTCGATCGACCCGGCGCTCACCCAGCAGGGCGACGGCTACACCTACCAGCGGCCGACCGACGAGTGGCAGGACCTCACCTCCGGCACCGAGGACACCACGGGGACGATCGACTCGATCTCGGCTCCTGGCGACTCGATCACGACTGCCCGCGGCAACGTCCTGGTCGAGAAGTCATCGGCGTTCGGCGAGACCGAGGTCACCAACCTGGCCAGCCAGTGGAAGACGGTCCTGCAGGGCTCGACCGGTGCGACCGCCACCGACATCGAGGACCGCCAGATCGGCGGCAAGGACGCCGTCGGCGTCGAGCTCCTGTGGACCAACGACAACGGCTTCGCCGTCCACCAGATCGCCTACCTCGTCGTGTCCGGGGACGACCAGTACTCCATCACCGGCAGCTTCAAGCAGGGCGACGACGGCTTCAAGGACCTCTACTACCAGATCCTCGACAGCTGGAGCTGGGAGGACTGAGCGCCTGGGCGTCCGACCTGTGCGGCACGTCCTAGACTCGGCCCGCATTGCCGGAGTGGTGGAATGGCAGACACGCAGGTCTTAGGAACCTGTGCCCCAGGGCGTGCGGGTTCGACTCCCGCCTCCGGCACCCGAGGTCAGCGCAGGAGGTCTGCGACGACCGGGGCGATCTCGCGCAGGGCCTTGCCGCGGTGGGAGATCTCGTCCTTGACGTCCGGGGTGAGCTCGGCGGTGGTGACGCCGGGGCGGTCGTCGGCCTCGAAGAGGACGTCGTAGCCGAAGCCGCCGCTCCCCCGCACCTCGCGGATGATCCGGCCGTCCATGCGGCCGTCGACGACCCGGGTGGTGCCGTCGGGCAGGACCAGGGCGACGGCGCAGGTGAAGTACGCCGTGCGCCGCTCGTCGGGGACGTCGGAGAGCTGCGCGAGCAGGAGCTCGTTGTTGCGGTCGTCCTGCCCCGTTTTCGAGCTCAGCGGCGGTCCGCTCCAGCGGGCAGAGAGCACACCGGGCATGCCGTTGAGGGCGTCGACGCAGAGGCCGGAGTCGTCGGCGAGGGTCGGCAGACCGGTGACCGCGACGCCGGCCCTGGCCTTGAGCAGCGCGTTGCCCTCGAACGTCGGCTGGTCCTCGACCGGCTCGTCGTACGGCGTCACGTCGTCGAGCCCGACCACCTCGACGGTCGTCATGTGCTCAGCGAGGATGCGCCGCATCTCCGCGACCTTCTTGGCGTTGCGCGACGCGACCAGGACCTTCACGAGCCGAGCGCCTCCCGCTGCATGCGCGTCAGGTCGGCGCAGCCCTTCTCGGCCAGCCCGAGCAGCGCATCGAGCTCGGCGCGCGAGAACGCCGCGCCCTCGGCCGTGCCCTGCACCTCGACGAACGCACCCGCGCCGGTCATGACGACGTTCATGTCGGTCTCCGCGCGGACGTCCTCGACGTAGGGCAGGTCGAGGCGCGGTATCCCGTCGATGATGCCGACGCTGATCGCGGCGACCGAACCCGTGAGGGCACTCGAGACCCCGAGGTGCGCGCACGCGTCGGCGAGCGCGATGTAGGCACCGGTGATCGCGGCCGTGCGGGTGCCGCCGTCTGCCTGGAGCACGTCGCAGTCGAGCTGGATGGTGTTCTCGCCGAGCGCCTTGTAGTCGATGACGGCCCGCAGCGAGCGACCGATGAGACGGCTGATCTCGTGGGTGCGCCCGCCGATCCGACCCTTGACCGACTCGCGGTCCGACCGGGTGTTGGTGGACGCCGGGAGCATGGCGTACTCCGCCGTCACCCAGCCCAGGCCGCTGCCCTTGCGCCACCGCGGCACGCCCTCCGAGGCGGACGCGGCGCACAGGACGCGGGTCTTGCCGAACTCGATCAGCACCGACCCCGCCGGGTGGTCGAGCCAGTTGCGGGTGATCTTGACGGGGCGCAGCTCGTCGTCGGCGCGGCCGTCCTCACGGGTGCTCATGAGCGACGAGCCTAGTGCTCAGGCGGCCGGCACCTTGACCCGCGGGTCGGCCCGCCGTACGCCGTCCCAGGCACGACGGGCGAACCACGGCCCGAGGTCCTTGGCGCGGCGGCCCATCCACGGCGCCCCCTCGGCGACCATCCAGCCGAGGTCGCGCCGCCAGCTCGGTGGGAGCCCACCCCAGGGCTCGAGCCCGGGCGGCGCGAAGTCGAAGCCGCTGCCGTTCAGCTGCTCGGCGAACGCCCGTGCCAGCACCCGGTGGCCGAGCTCGGAGGGGTGGAAGCGGTCGACGGACCAGCAGGCACGCTGGTGCAGCTCGGGCCGGCAGGCCAGGTCGACCCGCACCCCGCCGTACCGCAGCCAGATCTCGTCGTAGACCCGGTTGACGTGGTCGATCCGCAGGCCCATCGGCCGGCTGAACCACCGCGGCAGGCCGATCAGCGTGCCGTGGTCGTGGAAGCGCGCGGTCATCAGGGTCGCGCCGATCCCGTCGAGGCTCCCCGCGATGGTCAGCAGGTCGTCGCGGACCCGGTCCGCGTCCCAGGTCGACCGCATCGTGTCGTTGACGCCCACGATGAGCGAGGCGAGCTGAGGCCGGTGCGCGAGCGCGTCGTCGAGCTGTTCCGCGCGCACGACCTGCGTGGTGGCGCCGGAGATCGCGACGTTGCAGAAGCTCACGTCGTACGACGTCGCCAGTGCGTCGGCGAGCAGCCTCGCCCACCCCCGCCAGGTCCCCCACTGTCGGTCCACCGGCAGGCCGTCGGCCGCGGGGACCGGGTCGCCGATGCCGACCGTGGTGCTGTCACCGAGGGCAGCGAACCGGAGGTACCGGGCTCCTGACGCTGAGCCGTGCTGGCTGGTCACGACGCCCAGGCTGGCGGACCGCGGTACCGGCGGGCCCCGTCCTGGTGTCGGGTCGGGCAACCTTGGGTGAAGCGCTGACGGCGGTGTTCGCCGTCACTTCACCTCGGCGTTGAGGATCCGCCAGAGTCCGATGCCGAGCGGCAGGCCGATCCAGACCCCGCCGGAGACCGCCAGCTGCCCGATCTCCTCGGCAGAGTCGAGCGACCAGTCCCACACGGGTTCGAGGGCAGCCTGGAAGTTGATCCACGGCGCGATGTCGGTGAAGGCCGGGATCAGGTCCGCGATGACGAACAGCACGATGGCGAGGCCGTACCAGTAGAGGAAGAACACCACGATCGCGGCCGGGGTGTTGAGGAGCAGCGCCGCCAGTGCGAAGCCGACCGTCATGCTGAGCGTCAACGTGACGACGAACGCCAGCGGTATCCACCACTCCATCTGCCAGAAGGTCAGGTCCGGTTGCAAGAGCTCGCACACGGTGGTGCAGGCGATCCCGATCACCATCATGACGACGACCGTCGCGACCGAGGCGATCGCACCGACGACGAGCTTGGCGAGCACGACCCGGGACCGGCGCGGCTCGAGGGCGAAGGTCACCATCGCGGTGCGCTGCCCCCACTCGCTGGTCACCAGGATGATGCCGAGGACGGGAAGCAGCAGCGAGGTGATGCCCGCCGCGGTCCCGGCGAAGTCCTCGAAGAAGACGACACCGTCGTTCACGATCGCGGTGATCATGATGATCGCCTCGACGAGGGCGACCAGGATGCCGATGGTGGCGAGCAGCCAGAACCCGGCACGGGTGTCGAAGGACTTGCGCAGCTCGACCAGCACCAGCCGCCAGAACGGGATCTGCCGGGTCCGGCTGACGTCGAGCAGGGGAGCCGGCTGCGCGGGGGATGCGGCGGTCACTGGTGGACTCCTTCGCGGGCGGTGGCGGACGTGAGCTCGAGGAACAGGTCCTCGAGGCCGACGCCCCCGGAGCGGAGATCGGTGAGGACGATGCCGGCCTCGAGCGCGGCGCGGCCGACCTCGTCGGTGGGGACGTGCACCTTGAGCCCCTCGCCCATCGGTTCGACGAGGTGGCCGCGACGGTGCAGCTCGGCGCCGAGCGCGGCGTTGTCGAGCGAGGTGACCAGCGACGTCGCTGATCCACGCGCCCCCTGGAGGAGCGTCTTTTTGTCGCCCTGGGCGACGATCCGGCCGTGGCCGATGAGGATCATCTCGTCGGCGATCAGCTCGACCTCGTTGAGGAGGTGGCTGGAGAGCAGCACGGTCCCACCGCGGTCGGCGTACCCCTTCAGGAGCCCACGCATCCACCGGATGCCGGCCGGGTCGAGACCGTTGGCGGGCTCGTCGAGGATGAGCACCTCGGGGTCGCCGAGCAGCGCGTGGGCGATCCCGAGCCGCTGCTTCATGCCGAGCGAGTAGTTGCGCAGCCGGCGCCTCGCCTCCGCGTCGGTGAGCCCGACGAGGGCCAGCATCTCGTCGACCCGCGACGAGGGCAGTCCCATCGTGAGCGCGCCGAGCGAGAGGATCTCGCGGCCGGTCCGCCCGCCGTGCTGGGCGGACGCGTCGAGCAGGACCCCGACGTGCCGGCCGGCGTTGGGGATGGCGGAGTAGTCGAGTCCGCCGATCGTCACCCGACCGCTGGTTGCCGGCGTCAGCCCGACCATCACCCGCATCGTCGTCGTCTTGCCGGCGCCGTTGGGCCCGAGGAAGCCGGTGACCCGTCCGTGGTGACAGACGAAGCTGACGTCGTCGACCGCACGGAACGGTCCGTAGGCCTTGGTGAGGTGATCGACCGTGATCATGGGCCACAGCCTGCCCGATGGCACGAAAGGACGGGTGAAGGACCCGTGCAGATCGCGTGTCGGTCGAGCCTCAGATGGCGTAGACGGCGCCCTGGGCGGCCAGCTCTGTCGGGCCGTCGAAGACGGCCAGCGACTCGGTGAGCATCGCCTGGGCGTCGTGCCAGGGCGGGATGTGGGTGAGGACGAGCCGGCGGACCTTGCACTTCGCGGCGGTCTCTCCGCTCTCGCGACCGGTCAGGTGCAGGCTGGGCGGGTTGTCGTCGCCCTCGCGGAACGACGCTTCGCAGAGGAACAGGTCGGCGTCAGCAGCGATGTCGAGCAGCGACGGCGTCGGGCCGGTGTCGCCGCTGTAGGCGAGGGTCCGGCGGCCGTGCTCGTCGGTCTCGGCGGAGATGCGCATGCCGTAGGCCTCGACCGGGTGGTCGACGGGGAAGGGCTCGATCTCGAACGGCCCGACCGTGAACGGCTCGTCGAAGACGTGGAAGGTGAACTCCTCGCTCATCCCGGGCAGCGTCGGCAGGTCGTAGGCGTTGGCGAGCCGCGCGTCGGTGCCCGACGGTCCCCACACCGGGATCCGCGGCTGGCTCCCGCTCGGGTGGTACTTGCGGACGACGTAGTAGCTGGTCATGTCGACGCAGTGGTCGGCGTGCAGGTGGCTGATCAGCACCCCGTCGACCTCGAGCGGGTCGACGTACCTCTGGAGAGCGCCGAGCGCACCGTTGCCCATGTCGACGACGAGGCTCCACGTCCGTCCGTCGTGCTCGGCCTGGACGAGGTAGCAGCTAGCAGGCGAGTCCGGGCCCGGGTAGGAGCCGGAGCACCCCACCACCGTCATCCGGAACGACGTCGTCCCCATCTTGTGCATCATGCCAGGCCCCCGGCGAACTGGTCAGCACCTGCGAGCTCCGGACCGAGGAAGCGTCGACCGATCGTCTCGAACTCGGCGGGCGAGCCGGTCGTCACGAAGGAGTACGACGGCACCCCGCTCTCCCTCATCAGCCCGCTGTCGGCCAGCATCCGGTAGACGTCCTTGGCGCACTCCTCGGCACTGCTGACGAGGGTGACGGCGTCGCCCATCACGTAGGAGATGACGCCGGTGAGCAACGGGTAGTGCGTGCAGCCCAGGATCAGCGTGTCGACGCCGAGCTCGGTGAGCGGGTCGAGGTACTCGTGGGCGACCGCCAGGAGCTCCTCGCCACCGGTCACCCCGGCCTCGACGAAGTCGACGAACCGCGGGCAGGCGCGGGTCGTGAGCTGGAGGTGCGGGGCGGCCGCGAACGCGTCGTCGTAGGCCATCGACTCGGCCGTCGAGCGCGTGCAGATGACGCCGATCCGGCCGTTCTTGGTGGCGGCCACGGCCCGGCGTGTCGCGGGATAGATCACCTCGACGACCGGCACGTCGTAACGCTCCCGAGCGTCGCGCAGCATCGCGGCGCTGGCGGAATTGCACGCGATGACGAGGGCCTTCACGCCTTGGTCGACGAGGTGGTCGAGGCACTCGAGGGCGTACTCGCGGACCTCTCCGATCGGCTTGGGACCGTAGGGCTGGCGCGCGGTGTCGCCGACGTAGAGCAGCGACTCGTGCGGCAGCTGGTCGATGACCGACCGTGCCACCGTCAGGCCACCGAACCCGGAGTCGAAGATGCCGATCGGTGCGTCCAGCACCTGAGGGTCGCGAGTGGTCAGCGGTGGCACACCCGAAGCGTATTGGTTCGCCTCCCGTTCTCGACGGATTCGGGACGGACATCACCTGCCGGCGGTAGCCTGCGCGGCGTGACCGCCTCCCGTTCTCGGGGTCGCCGACTCGCCGTCATCACGGCCGGCGTCGCCCTCTCGGTGTCCCTCGTCCCTGCTGCCGCTCCCGCGCAGACCCCCGCTGAGTACGCCCGCGTGCCCGACGCGCCCGCCGCCCGCGGAGTGGTCGAGCGCCAGGTGCTCGCGATCTCCCTCGACGGCTTCAACCCGCGTCTGCTGAAGAAGCTCGGCCGCGACGGCGCACCGAACCTGCTCCGCCTGTTCCGCACCGGCGCGAGCACACGCAACGCACGGAGCCAGGTCGAGATGACGGTGACGCTGCCCAACCACACCAGCCAGCTCACGGGTCGGCGGATCGACGCGACCGAGGGTGGGCACGGCGTCATCTGGAACGACGACAACCCGGGCCGGCCGGACACGATCCAGGAGG
The DNA here is from genome assembly GCF_014180715.1 of Nocardioides stalactiti. GTDB lineage: Bacteria > Actinomycetota > Actinomycetes > Propionibacteriales > Nocardioidaceae > Nocardioides > Nocardioides stalactiti. The sequence continues at coordinate 44,993 of NZ_JACEFC010000018.1, forward strand.
CCGCCGGCGAGGACGTCGAGTCGATCTTCACGCAGGTCGACGCGGCCGGCGGCAGCACTGCGCTGTTCGCGACGGAGTCGAAGTTCGCGCTGTTCAAGAACTCCTGGCCGGACGCGGTCGACCGTTCGACGATCCTCCAGGACCGCGACCACGACGTCACCGTCGCCGTGAAGCGCGACCTGCTGCGACGCAACCGCGACTTCACCTTCCTCCACCTCGGCGCGCTCGACGAGGCCGGCCACGACAAGGGCTGGCTGAGCAGGTCCTACCTCAAGGCCGGACGCCTCATCGACGCCCAGATCGGGATCCTGCTCAGGACGATCAAGGACCACGCCAGGCTCGACGACCTGGTCATCGTCCTGACCGCAGACCACGGGGGGCCTCCGGGCCAGAAGGGCCACTCGGTCGTCACCGACGTCGAGAACTACCGGATCCCGTTCCTCGTCTGGGGACCCGGCGTCGACAACGGCGACCTCTACGAGATGAACCCGACCTACGGCGACCCCGGCGAGGCCCGGATCGAGTTCGCGGGCACCCAGCCGATCCGCAACGGCGACCTGGCCAACCTGTGCGCCAACCTGCTCGGCCTCGGCCCGGTGCCGGACAGCCTCTGGGGCTTCGACCAGACGCTGACCTGGACGAACTAGTTCGCGCGTCCCGAGGAACTGTTGCCACGTCGGTCATTGACGGCTTGGAAACTGCGGACCTAGGTTGACGGCCACCCACCAGAGGAGGCGCGCATGCCCGAGAGCGGTGCACCGGTCAAGATGTCACCGCTCGTCGCGGGCGCGCTGAAGGTCCTTGAGAAGTTCACCTCGCCGCTGTCCCCGGACGACTACTTCGCGCTCATCAACCCGCTGTGGTCGACCCGGGAGACCCTCGGCCGGATCGACCGCGTGCACCGGGAGACCGACGACTCCACGACGGTCTACATCACGCCGGGATTCCGGTGGGGCGGCCACCGCCCTGGTCAGTACCTGCGGGTCGGCTTCGACATCGACGGCAAGCGGCACTGGCGGGCCTACTCGCTGAGCTCGGACCAGGACCGGCCCGACCACAAGCTCACGCTGACCGTGAAGCGCAAGGACGACGGCGTCGTCTCGCCCTGGGTCAACGACCCCCGCAACCTCGGGTCGCTCGTCGTCCTCGGTGCGGTCGAGGGCGAGTTCGTGCTCCCCGAGCCGCCGCCGGGCAAGATCCTCTTCGTCACGGCGGGCAGCGGGATCACCCCGGTGATGGCGATGCTCCAGGCACTCGACCGCACCGACGCGCTTCCCGACGTGGTCCACGTGCACTCCTCGCGCACCGGTGACGACTCGATCTTCGGCGCCGAGATCGACGCGCTCCACGAGCGCCCCAACGGCTACCGCCTGGTCCGTCGCATCACCAGCACTGAGGGCCGGGCCGAGCCCGCCCACCTCGACGAGCTCTGCCCCGACTGGCGCGAGCGCCAGACCTACGCCTGCGGGCCCGGCGCCCTGCTCGACGCGCTCACCGACCACTTCCGCGCCGAGGGCCTCGAGGACCGGCTCCACGTCGAGTCCTTCGAGCACTTCGTCATGGGATCCGGAACCGGCGAGGGCGGCGAGGTCACGCTCTCCGCGACCGGCACCCAGGTCACGTGCGACGGCACCACCCCGATCCTCGTGGCCGCCGAGGCCGCCGGCGCCGAGCTGCCGTTCGGCTGCCGGATGGGCATCTGCCACACCTGCACCGGCCTGCTCGAGCACGGCACCGTCCGCGACCTGCGCACGGGCGAGACGACCCAGGCCGGCAAGGAGATCCGGACCTGCGTCAACAGCCCCGACGGACCGGTCACGCTCAAGCTCTGAGCCCCAGCCTCCTGCCGACCAGCACCTCACGAAGGGATCCGCGCATGCCCATGAAGGAACCGATGATCGAGAGCCCGCTGGCCCGGCTGACGCCGGAGCAGATCGAGGAGATCGGGCGGGAGTTCGACGCGATCCACGACGAGGTGTTCAACAGCCTCGGTGAGCGCGACGCCCGCTACATCCGCAGCATCATCGCGCTGCACCGCCAGCTGGCGCTGCTCTCGCGGGCGATCCTGCTCGGCTCGCGCTACAAGCCTGCCTGGCTGCTCGGCACGAGCGTCCTCGGGATCGCCAAGATCCTCGAGAACATGGAGATCGGGCACAACGTGATGCACGGTCAGTGGGACTGGATGAACGACCCCAAGATCAACTCGGCGAACTGGGACTGGGACAGCGCCTCGACGCCGGAGGCGTGGAAGCACTCGCACAACTACGTGCACCACACCTTCACCAACATCCGCGGCAAGGACATCGACCTCGGCTACGAGATCATGCGGATCGACCCGCACCAGCCATGGCACCCGGTCTACCTGGCGCAGCCCTTCTACAACGTGCTGCTGGCGGCGTTCTTCGAGTGGGGCGTGGCGTTCCACGACCTCGACCTCGAGGCGCTGAAGAAGGGCGAGAAGTCCAAGGAGCAGCTCCTCAAGGAGCTCAAGGGCATGGGCGGCAAGGCCTGGCGACAGATCCTCAAGGACTACATCGCCTTCCCGCTGCTCTCCGGCCCGGGCGGCTTCAAGCAGACGCTGACGGCGAACTTCACCGCGAACCTGATCCGCAATTTCTGGGCCTACGCGATCATCTTCTGCGGTCACTTCCCCGACCAGTGCTACACGTTCAGCCAGGAGGAGACGGAGAACGAGACCCGCGGCGGCTTCTACGTCCGACAGCTGCTGGGTGCGGCCAACATCGAGGGATCGCCCGTCTTCCACGTGATGGCCGGCAACCTCGGGTACCAGGTCGAGCACCACATCTTCCCGGACATGCCGTCGAGCCGGTACGCCCAGATCGCCCCGAAGGTGAAGGACATCTGCGAGCGCTACGGCCTGCCCTACAACAGCGGCCGGCTCGGCAAGCAGTTCGGCACGGTGCAGCGGACCATCCTGCGCCTGGCGTTCCCGGGCGGTGAGCCGCGGCCGAAGCCCGGTGCCTACCGCCCCGAGGACGCCCCCGTCCAGGGTCGGCCGCTCATCGCGGTGTAGCGGCTGCCCGGGAGGGTCAGCCGAGGGCCGTCAGGCCCAGAGCTGGCCCTCGAGCCGGTCCTCGGCCTCGTCGATGGTGCCCTCGTAGGCGCCGGTCGACAGGTACTTCCAGCCTCCGTCGCAGATGACGAACGCGATGTCGGCGGACTCCCCCGCCTTGACGGCCTTGGCCGCCTGCCCGAGCGCCGCGTGCAGGATGGCGCCGGTGGAGATCCCGGCGAAGATGCCCTCGAGCTCGAGGAGCTCGCGCACCCGTCGTACGGCGTCCCGCGGGCCGACCGAGAAGCGGGAGTCGATGAGCGAGGCGTCGTAGAGCTCGGGGACGAAGCCCTCGTCGAGGTTGCGGAGACCGTAGACGAGCTCGCCGTAGCGCGGCTCGGCGGCGACGATCCGGACGTCGGGCTTGGCCTGACGGAAGAACCGCGAGACGCCCATGAGCGTGCCGGTGGTGCCGAGGCCCGCGACGAAGTGGGTGATCGACGGCAGGTCGGCGAGCAGCTCAGGGCCGGTGCCCTGCTCGTGCGCGAGCGCGTTGGCCTCGTTGCCGTACTGGTAGAGCATCACCCAGTCGGGGTGCTCGACCGACATCTGCTTGGCGACCCGGACGGCCTCGTTGGAGCCGCCGGCCGCCGGGGAGGAGACGATCTCGGCGCCCCACATCCGCAGGATCTGGCGGCGCTCCTCGCTGGTGTTCTCGGGCATCACGAACACGCAGCGGTAGCCCTTGAGCTTGGCCGCCATCGCGATCGAGATGCCCGTGTTGCCCGAGGTCGGCTCGAGGATCGTGCAGCCGGGACGGAGCCGGCCGTCCTTCTCCGCCTCCTCGACCATCCGCAGGGCGGGCCGGTCCTTGATGGAGCCGGTCGGGTTGCGGTCCTCGAGCTTCGCCCAGAGCCGCACGTCAGGGGACGGCGACAGCTGCGGCAACCCCACCAGCGGCGTGTGGCCGACCGAGGCGAGCAGGTTGTCGTAGCGCACCAAGGGATCAGCCTCCAGCGACAGCGGGCAGCACGACGACCTGGTCGCCGTCGCTCAACTCGGCCTCGAGGCCGCCCAGGAACCGCACGTCCTCGTCGTTGACGTAGATGTTGATGAACCGGCGCAGGTCGCCGTTCTCGATGAGGCGCTCCTTGATGCCGGGGTGGTTGGCATCGAGCGAGTCGATGAGCGCGGCGAGGCTGGCGCCCTCGGCGTCGACCGCCTTGGCCCCGTCGGTGTAGGTGCGCAGGATGGTCGGGATCCGGACCTCGATGGCCATCAGGACTCACTCCTCAGGGTGGGGACGACGGTGACCTCTTCCTCGGTCACGACGCCTTCGACGATTCGATAAGACCGAAAGTCCACGGGGCCCTCGTTATTCCCGTGCTCACGTGTGCTGACGAGCACGTAGTGGGCGCCGGGCTCGCTGGCCAGGTTGATGTCGGTCACGCTCGGGTAGGCCTCGGTGGCCGTGTGGGAGTGGTAGATGATCACCGGCTCCTCGTCGCGCTGGTCCATCTCCTTGTACAGCTCGAGCAGGTCGGTCGAGTCGTACTCGTAGAAGGTCGGGCTGCCGGCGGCGTTCACCATCTCGATGAAGCGCTCGGGGCGGTCAGCACCCTCGGGACCCGCGACGATGCCGCACGCCTCGACGGGGTGGTCCCGCTTGGCGTGCGCGACGATGGCGTCGAACGTCGCCTGGTCGATGGTCAGCACGGCACCAGATTAGGGCGTCGGGGCCGGCTCCCCGGCATCGAGGTCAGGCGGCGGACCCGGACGCCGGCCGGGTGATCGACTTCGCCTGCAACCGCTCACGGGTGGGCCACCGCACGTCGCGGACCCAGCCGAGCTTCTCGAGGATCCAGATGACCCGCGCCGAGGTGTCGAGCTGCCAGCGCCTCACGCCGTGCCGGGCGCTGGTCGGGTCGGCGTGGTGGAGGTTGTGCCAGGACTCCCCGCCGGACGGGATCGCGAGCCACCAGACGTTGCCGGACCGGTCGCGGGAGCGGAACGGGCGCTCGCCGACGACGTGGCAGATCGAGTTGATCGACCAGGTGACGTGGTGGAGCAGGCCGATCCGGACCACCGTGCCCCAGAAGAACGCCGTCACGGCGCCCTGCCAGGACCAGGTGAGCAGTCCGCCCGCGAGCGGCGGCAGGAAGATCGAGAGCAGTACCCACATCCAGAACATCCGCGAGATGCGGACCAGGTCACGGTCCTTGGCGAGGTCCGGGGCGTACTTCTCGATCGACGTCTGCTCGGAGTCGAAGAGCCAGCCCATGTGCGCCCAGAAGAAGCCCTTGGTGAGTCCGCCGAGGGAGTTGCCGAAGCGCCACGGCGAGTGCGGGTCGCCGTCCCGGTCGGAGAACTTGTGGTGCTTGCGGTGGTCGGCGACCCAGCGGATGACCGGGCCCTCGATCGCCATCGAGCCGAGCACCGCCAGCACGTTCTTGACGACCCGGTTGGGCTTGAAGGACTTGTGCGTGAAGAGCCGGTGGTAGCCCACGGTGATGCCGTGGAGCGTGAGCGCGTACATCACGACGGTGATGGCGACGTCGCTCCAGCCGAGCCAGCCTCCCCACGCGACGGGGATCGCGGCGAGGAACGCGACGAACGGGACCGCGATGAACGAACCGAGGGCGATCCGCTCGCGGAGGGACTGGACGTCGCCGCCGAGGGTCGCGCGATCCTGGGTCACGGGCCGCAGCCTATCCGGGAAGCTCCCGGACGACGCGGGCCGGGTTGCCGACGGCGAGCACGCCTGCCGGCAGGTCCTTGGTGACCACCGACCCGGCACCGACCACGGTCCCGGAGCCGATGGTGACCCCGGGGAGCACGATCACACCGCCGCCCAGCCAGACGTTGTCGCCGATCGTGATCGGGGCCGCCGACTCCCACTTCTCCTTGCGGGCACCGGGCTCCAGCGGATGGGTCGGCGTGAGCAGCTGGACGTTCGGCCCGATCTGGACGTCGTCGCCGATCGTGATCGCAGCGACGTCGAGGGCGACCAGTCCGAAGTTGGCGAAGAACCGGTCGCCGATCGTGATCTGGAAGCCGTAGTCGACGCGGAACGGAGGCCGGATCTCGACCCCTTCGCCGACCTGGCCGAGCAGCTGGTCGAGGATCTGGCCGCGCAGCACGTCGTCGCCCGCGTCGGTCGCGTTGTACGACGCCGCGAGGTCCAGCGCGCGCCGGTTGACCGCGGCGATCTCGGGGTCGTCGGCCAGGTAGAGGTCGCCGGCGAGCATCCGCTGCATCATGCTGCGCGGGTCGTCTGCCGGGTCCGTCGAACCGGTGGCGTCGGTCATGAGGTCCTCACGCCCACACGGTAGCGACGCTCGGGGCGCCCGGTGCCGCCGTAGCGCAGCCGCACCTCCGCGGCTCCCGTGTCGACGAAGTGCTCGAGGTAGCGGCGCGCGGTGACCCGCGACAGGCCGACCGCGTCGGCCGCCTCGGAGGCGGAGATCTCACCCGCCGTCCGGGCGGCGGCCAGCACCAGGTCGGCGGTCTCCGGGCTCAGGCCCTTCGGCAGCACCGGAGGTACGTCG
>NZ_JACEFC010000180.1 GCF_014180715.1 Nocardioides stalactiti
GCCGCCGGTGGCCGCGACGGCGCCGGCGCCGAGGAGGACCGGTGCCCAGCGGCGCCGCGGCGCAGGCCGACGGGCCCGGCGCCGTACGTCGGCCAGCCCGTCGCGGGGCTCGACGTCGGCGACGGCGTCGTGGAGGAGGGCGCGCAACAGGGCGTCGTCGCTGTGCGGATCAGGGGTGTTCATGAGTCGGTCCTCAGGTCGGGGCCGTGGCGTTCGAGAAGGGGGCGCAGCGCGGCGGAGCCGCGGGACGCGTGGCTCTTGACCGCTCCGCGACTGATGCCGAGGGTCTCGGCGATCTCGGCCTCGGAGAGGTCGAGGTAGTAGCGCAGGGCCAGCACCTCGCGCTGCCGACGAGGGAGCTGTTGAAGCGCCTCGAGGACCAGCCGGCGCCGGCTGTCGCCGAGGACCGCCTGGTCGGCTCCGGGCATCGTCCCCGGCGCCTGCTGCCGCGCCAGGTAGCGGTTGACGACGCCGCGGTGCCGCAACGCCGAGCGTGAGCGGTTGACGACCGCCTGCCGCAGGTAGGCGAGCGCCTTGTGGGTGTCNAGGCGAGCGCCTTGTGGGTGTCGGTCAGCCGGTCCCACCGCTGGTGGACGGCGACCAGGGCGTCCTGCACGATCTCCTCGGCCTGGCCCTGGTCGTGCACGAGCAGCATCGAGAGCCGCACCAGCTGGTTCCAGTGCGCGAGGTAGAGCGCCTCGACGGCGGCGTCGGCGTCCAGGCCGTCGGCCGCGAGGGCGTCAGGGCGCGCGTCGCTCACCCCCGCACCCCAGGAGGAGTGCGGTGCGAAAGCGGGAGACGCTGCATAGGCGGTCACGGTAGTTCCACGCGCGTGCCCCCGGCCGGGTTGACGTCGGCGTGGCCCCATTTGGGAAGGTGGGCGGGTGACCTCTGCCACGGACCGGCCCACCGACAGGCCCAGCGACCCGGACTGCCTGTTCTGCAAGATCGCTGCGGGCGACATCCCGGCCACGGTCGTGCACGAGTCGGAGACGACCGTCGCCTTCCGCGACCTCAACCCGCAGGCACCGACCCACGTGCTCGTCATCCCGCGCAGCCACTACCCCAACGCGGCCACCCTCGCCCAGGGGGAGCCGGACACCGCGGCGCACCTCTTCGACGCGGCGCGGGAGATCGCCGTCGCGGAGGGGATCGACGGTCCGGACGGCGGCTACCGGATGGTGTTCAACACCGGGGCGGCCGCGCACCAGACGGTCTTCCACGCCCACCTGCACGTCCTCGGTGGCCGGTCGATGACCTGGCCCCCGGGCTGAGGTCTGCGTTGGAATCCCCGGTGGACCGGGGATTCCTGCGGCGTTCAGAACAGCTGGGCCACCCGCATCACGGCGAAGAGCACCGGCAGACCGAACACCACGAGCAGCAGCCACGCCGCGAACCGGTGGTAGGCCTTCGCGCCGTCGAGCGAACCGGCGAAGTCGAGCAGGGCGCCGTCGGGCACGTGGTGCGTGAGGCCGAGGCGGCGAGCGTCCTCCGGCAGGTGGTGACCGGGGAACCAGACCGGCTCGAGGTCGGCGGCGAGCTCGGTGTCGTCGTCGTGCTCCTCCGGCGTCATGCGCTCACGGTACGCGTCCAGCGGGCGCGCCGGGCGCGACTGCGCCGGACCGAGGGACGGTGCTGGAGTAATCCGGTCGGCCTCTGTGGTGGGGCGGCGTAGCATGGAGGCCCCCGTCGTCTCACCGGAAAGGCCGCCCTCCCCGAGGGCAAGGATGACCAACACGACCCCGCACCCGACCCGTCACACCGTCGTGGTGCCCAACAGCATCGACATGGTCAGCCTGCTCGGCCCCGGCGACGAGCACCTCGGCCTGGTCGAGCGTGGCTTCGGCTGCGAGATCCACGTCCGTGGCAACCGGATCACGCTCCTCGGCGACCCCGGCGAGGTCGCGCTCGCCGAGCGGCTGCTCGACGAGCTGGTCGCGATCATCCGCACCGGCCAAGGCGTGACCGCCGAGACCGTGGAGCGGGTCGCCGCCATGCTCCGGACCGAGACCACGGAGCGCCCGGCCGACGTCCTCTCGCTCAACATCTTGAGCAACCGGGGCCGCTCGATCCGGCCCAAGACCCTCAACCAGAAGCGCTACGTCGACGCGATCGACAAGCACACGATCACCTTCGGCATCGGCCCGGCAGGCACCGGCAAGACCTACCTGGCGATGGCCAAGGCGGTCCAGGCGCTCCAGGGCAAGCAGGTCAACCGGATCATCCTGTCGCGGCCCGCCGTCGAGGCGGGGGAGAAGCTCGGCTTCCTGCCGGGCACCCTCAGCGAGAAGATCGACCCCTACCTGCGCCCGCTGTACGACGCGCTCCACGACATGCTCGACCCTGAGACGATCCCCAAGCTGCTCGCGGCCGGGACGATCGAGGTCGCGCCGCTGGCCTACCTGCGCGGTCGGTCCCTCAACGACTCGTTCATCGTGCTCGACGAGGCCCAGAACACCACGCCCGAGCAGATGAAGATGTTCCTCACCCGGCTCGGCTTCGGCTCCAAGATCGTGGTGACCGGTGACGTCACGCAGGTCGACCTGCCGTCCGGCACGACGTCCGGCCTTCGGATCGTCGAGGACATCCTCGACGGGGTCGAGGACCTCACCTTCTGCCGGCTCACGGCCCAGGACGTGGTGCGGCACAAGCTCGTCGGCCGGATCGTCGAGGCCTACGACGTCTACGACGCGCGCCACGAGCAGGCGCCGGGTCGGCCGGCCCAGCGGCCCGCCCCGGTCGCGCGGAAGAAGCACCGCGATGGATGATGACCTCGTGAGCATCGAGGTCCTCGACGAGTCCGGCACCGGCGTCGACGTGAAGCACCTGGCCCGGCTGAGCCGCTTCGTCATGGACCAGATGCGCGTCCACCCGCTTGCCGAGCTCTGCATCAAGGCGGTCGACGAGTCCACCATCGCCCAGCTCAACGAGCAGTGGATGGAGAAGGAGGGCCCGACCGACGTCCTCGCCTTCCCGATGGACGAGCTGCGGCCCGGCCTGGTGACCGAGGAGCCCGAGGAGGGTGTCCTGGGCGACCTGGTCCTCTGCCCGGCGGTTGCGGAGCGGCAGGGCGAGGCGGCCGGTCACGGCACGCTCGCCGAGCTCGAGCTGCTCACGACCCACGGCATCCTGCACCTGCTCGGCTACGACCACGCCGAGCCGGACGAGCACAAGGAGATGTTCGGTCTCCAGGACCGGTTGCTCGCCGACTGGCGCGCGACGGCCTGACGCGATGTCTACCGGCGACCTCTGGTTGCTCGTCCTCGCCGGCGTCCTCGTGGTGCTGGCCGGCCTGTTCGCCGCCGCGGAGGCCGCTCTCGGCGGCTTCTCGCGCGCCCGGGCCGGCGAGCTCGCGGGCGAGGAACGCGGGGGAGCGCAGCGCCTCGTCGTCGTCCTCGACGACGCGCCGCCGTACCTCAACACCGCGCTGTTCGTCCGGATGCTCTGCGAGATCAGCGCGATCGTGCTGGTGACGGTCCTGGTCGCGGAGTACGTCGACGAGGGCTTCTGGGAGCGGGTCGCGATCGCCGTCGGGGCGATGCTCGTGGTCTCGTTCGTGGTGGTCGGTGTCGCGCCGCGCACCCTGGGGCGCCAGCACGCCGACTCCGTCGCCCTCTGGTCGGCGTGGCCGCTGTGGGCCCTGACCCGCATCCTCGGACCGTTCCCGCAGCTGCTCATCCTCATCGGCAACGCCATCACCCCGGGCCGCGGGTTCCGCGCGGGCCCGTTCTCGACGGAGACCGAGCTGCGCGAGCTCGTCGACATCGCCGAGGCGTCGGCGGTCATCGAGGCCGGTGAGCGCAGGATGATCCACTCGGTGTTCGAGCTCGGCGACACCACCGTCCGCGAGGTGATGGTCCCGCGGGGCGACGTCGTCTACATCGAGTCCTACAAGAACCTGCGGCAGACGATGTCGCTGTTCCTGCGCTCGGGCTACTCCCGGATCCCGGTGATCGGCGAGAACCTCGACGACGTCCGCGGTTTCGCCTACCTCAAGGACGTCGTGCGTCGTGACTTCGAGGCACCCGACGTCGAGCTGACCCAGCGGGTCGAGGAGATCATGCGCCCGGTCGTGTGGGTGCCGGACTCCAAGCCGGTCGACGACCTGCTCCAAGAGATGCAGGCGCGCCGCCAGCACGTCGCCGTCGTCGTCGACGAGTACGGCGGCACCGCGGGCCTGATCACGATCGAGGACCTGCTCGAGGAGATCGTCGGCGAGATCACCGACGAGTACGACGAGGACGAGGTCGAGGTCGAGCAGCTCGAGGAGGGCGAGGTCCGGGTCTCCTCCCGCTACCCGATCGACGACCTCGAGGAGATCTTCGGCTTCGACGTCGAGGAGGAGGACGTCGACTCGATCGGCGGGCTGATGGCCAAGCACCTCGGCAAGGTCCCGATCCCCGGCTCGGCCGTCGAGTGCCACGGGCTGCGGTTCGAGGCCGAGCAGGCGGCTGGCCGCCGCAACAAGATCGGGACGGTGCGGATCCGTCTCCTCGAGGCCCCCGCGAGCACGGACCAGACGGCGGCTTCGGGATAATCGAGCCCATGCCCGATCTCTCCGCCGAGGACAAGAAGCTCGTCACCCTCGCCCGCGCCACCCGCGCCCGGATCGGCGCCGCCGAGGGTGCCGCGGTGCGGGACACCGACGGCCGGACCTATGCCGCGGCGACGGTCGCCCTGCCGTCGCTCCAGCTCACCGCGGTCCAGGCCTGCGTCGCGATGGCGGTCGCCTCCGGCTCGGCCGGGGTCGACGCGGTCGTCGTACTGGGAGAGTCCGGCGTCCTGGCCGACGGCGATGCTGCGGTCCTGCGCGACTTCACGGGGACCGAGGGCGTCACCGCCCACGTCGGCGACCCGCGCGGCACCGTGACGGACACCGTCGCCCTCTGAGAAGGAGGCGACCCGCCCCTCTCTCGGGTGAGGGGCGGGCCAGCCCGCTTGCGGCACCTGGAGCCACGGCGCACCACAGTCGCGAGCAGGAACGCGATGGATGCGGACCGTGGGAGACCGGCGCACGACGGCCTCGATCCTGCCACCAACGTGCGCGCTTCGGGAGAGGAAATCGAGAACCTGTTCCGGGTTTAACCAGCGACATCGTGTCGCGTGCAAGCGGGGAGAAGCGTTCCGGGAATGCCTCCGCGCCGCCTCCTGACGATGCTCCAAAATTTTGAACGGGAAACGATCCGCACGCCGAACCGAGACTGGCAGAATCGCCGCGTCGCTCGGGTGATGACCACCTCGCACCATCCCCCTGGGTGCACCCCTCTGCTCCAGGAGTGCTGGCTTGAGCGTCGACCTTTCCTCCCGCGTTGTCCGTCTCGCCCTCGGGTCGATGTTGGCGGCCCTGGCGCTCCAGGTCCCGACCGTCGTGTCGTCGGGCGCGGAACCGCCGCCCCCCTCGTCCACCTGCACGGTGATCGGCACCGAGGGGCCCGACACCCTCAAGGGCACGGCCGGCGCTGACGTCATCTGCGGTCGTGGGGGGAACGACACGATCAGCGGGCTCGGCGGGGATGATCTGATCCGGGCCGGTGACGGCAACGACACCGTCAACGGCGGCTACGGGGACGACCACGTCCTCGGTTCGGCCGGCGACGACTCCGTGAACGGCAGCTACGGGAACGACGTCCTGCGCGGTGAGGGCGGAGCAGACCTGCTCAACGGATCGGCCGGTGCTGACGACCTGGGTGGCAACGCGGGCAGGGACGACCTGCGGGGCGGAGGAGGAGCCGACCTCATCGTTGGCGGAGCAGCCGACGACTACGCCGTCGGTGGCGCCGACGCCG
>NZ_JACEFC010000181.1 GCF_014180715.1 Nocardioides stalactiti
CCGCGGCCGGCGCCATCGACGGCCGCTACATCGTCGTGCTCCACTCCCAGGTCTCCCGTACCCGGGCGGCCGACGCGCGCCGGGTCGCCGTCGACCACGGCGGTCGCGTCGTCCACCAGTACCGCACCGCGCTCAACGGCTTCTCGGCGAAGCTTCCCGACCGCGCCGTCGAGGCGTTGCGGGCGAACCCCGCCGTCGCCTACATCGAGGCCGACCGACGCGTCTCCGTCGACGCCGACCAGACCGGCGCCACCTGGGGCCTGGACCGGGTCGACCAGCGCAACCTGCCGCTCAACTCGACCTACCACTACGACGTCACCGGCTCCGGGGTGAAGGCCTACGTCATCGACACCGGCGTGCTCACCACCCACAGCCAGTTCACGGGCCGCACCGCCGCGGGCTACTCCGCGATCAGCGACGGTCGCGGCACGACCGACTGCAACGGGCACGGCACCCACGTCGCGGGCACCGTCGGCGGCACGACGTACGGCGTCGCCAAGGGCGTCACGATCGTCCCGGTGCGCGTGCTCGACTGCTCGGGCAACGGCACCGACTCCGGCGTCATCGCCGGCATCGACTGGGTGACCTCGAACCACACCAGCGGCCCGGCGGTCGCCAACATGAGCCTCGGCGGCGGCGTCTCCTCGGCGCTCGACACCGCGGTCGTCAACTCGATCAACGACGGCGTCTTCTACGCCGTGGCCGCCGGCAACGACTACGGCGCCAACGCGTGCAACGGCTCGCCGTCGCGGGTCGCGGCCGCCGTCACCGTCGGCTCGACGACGAGCAGCGACGCGCGCTCCGACTTCTCCAACATCGGGACCTGCCTGGACATCTTCGCGCCCGGTTCGAGCATCACCTCGGCCTGGCACACCTCGACGAGCGCGACCAACACCATCAGCGGCACGTCGATGGCGACGCCGCACGTCACCGGCGCGGCCGCGCTCTACCTCCAGAACCACGCCAGCGCCTCGCCCGCGACGGTGTCGTCCTGGCTGACGTCCAACGCCACCACCGGCAAGGTCACCAACCCCGGAACCGGATCGCCGAACCGGCTCCTCCACACGCTCGAGGGCGGCACCACCGAGCCCCCGCCGACCGGTGGCAACCTCCTGGCCAACCCCGGCTTCGAGTCCGGCAACACCGCGTGGAACGCGTCCTCCGGTGTCATCACCAGCTCCACGTCGCGTCCCGCCCGGACCGGGTCGTGGAAGGCATGGCTGGGCGGCTACGGCTCGACCGCGACCGACACGCTCAGCCAGAGCGTGACGCTGCCGTCGGGAGCCGGCAAGACCCTGTCGTTCTGGCTGCGGGTCGACTCGGCGGAGACCACGGCCTCCACGGCCTACGACACCCTGCGGGTGCAGGTCGTGGCCGGCGGCACGACGACCACGCTGGCGACGTACTCGAACCTCAACAAGGGGTCGTCGTACGTCCAGCGGTCCTTCAGCCTGGCGGCGTACGCCGGGCAGACCGTGACGGTGCGGTTCACCGGCACCGAGGACTCCAGCCTGCAGACCTCGTTCGTCATCGACGACACGTCCGTCAGCTGAGGGGTGCGCGCCCGGTCGATCAGGAGCACCATGGGCACCATGGCGGCACTGATCGACCGGGCCGCGCTCGACTCGGCGACCGCACACGGCACCCTCGGAGAGGACGGACGCTCCGGCGCTGCCCTCCAGCGGGTCAGGCTGGGCGACGGTCGCACCGTGATCGTCAAGCGGTACGACGCCCGCACCGACTTCGTGATGCGGATGGTGGGCGACGAGCACGGCCGTGAGGTCGAGGTCTATCTGTCCGGGCTGCTCGACGGTCTGCCGCCGACGGTGCAGCACCCGATCCTCGGTGCCTGGTACGACGACGACGGCCACGGCGTCGTCGTGATGCGTGACCTCGGCGAGGCGGTGCTCACCTGGGACCGCCTGCTGTCGGTCGACCAGGCCCGGACCATCCTCAGCGGCCTCGCCGACCTGCACCGCACGTTCCGCGGGCAGGCAGAGCCGACGCCGACCTCCCTCGACTCCGTGCACGGGATCTTCGAGCCCGAGCGGATCCGGCCGTTCTCCGGCATCCCCCTGGTCGACGCGGCCCTGCGCGGCTGGGAGTACTTCGCCGAGGTCGCACCCGACGAGGTGGGGCAGCGGGTGCTCGCTCTCGCACTCGACGGCGGCGCGCTCGTCAGTGCCCTCCTCGACCGGCCGTCGACGCTGCTGCACGGTGACGCCTCGACGGTGAACATGGCGATCGAGGACCACGGCCTCACCCTGTTCGACTGGGGCATCGCGATGGTCGGGCCGGGGGAGTTCGACGTCGCCCGGCTCCTCGTCGGCTGTGCCCACACGTTCGACCTGACGTTCGACGAGTTCCTCGACCTGCACCGCGAGGTCGCCGGACCCGACCACGACGAGGTCTCGCTGGACCTGGCGCTGCTGTCCAGCCTGGCCTGGATGGGGTGGAACAAGGCGCTCGACATCGTCGAGCACCCCGACGAGGAGGTCCGGGCGCGCGAGCGGGCCGGGCTGGACTGGTGGCTCGCCCAGGCCGGGCGGGCCCTCGAGAGAGGACTGGTGTGATGGATGCACACGAGCTGTACCGCCGTACCGCAGAGGCCTGGAACGACCGCGTCGCCGCTGTTCCCGCCGGGGCGTGGTCGGACCCCACGCCGTGCGCGGACTGGTCGGTGCGGGAGCTGGTCAACCACGTGACGTCCGAGAACCTGTGGGCGCTGCCGCTGTTCGACGGCAAGACCATCGAGGACGTGGGCGACCAGTTCGAGGGCGACCTGCTCGGGGACGACCCCGCGGCGGCCTCCCGGGCCGCCGCCGACGAGGCCGTCGCCGCGGCCGCGACCAGGATCCCCCAGGGCGGGACCGTGGCCCTGTCGTTCGGCGACACCCCGGTCCACGAGTACGTCACCCAGATCGCGGCCGACCACCTGGTCCACGGGTGGGACCTGGCCGCGGCGANCCACCTGGTCCACGGGTGGGACCTGGCCGCGGCGACCGGAGGTGACACCCGGTTCGACCCGGAGGTGGTGGCCGCGATCGCCGACTGGTTCGCGGAGCGCGAGGAGCTGTATCGCGGTGCGGGGGCGATCGGTGCGCAGGCGGACCTCAACGGCGACCCGCAGCACGACCTGCTGGCGCGGTTCGGTCGCGATGAGGGCTGGGCCGCGCCCGGCTCGTAGAATCGGTCCCTATGGCTGAGTCGCTCTTCCCCCTCCTCGAGCCGCACCTGCTGTCGGTCTCCAAGCCGATCCAGTACGTCGGCGGTGAGCTCAATTCCGTGAGCAAGGAATGGGACTCCGTGGACGTCCGCTGGGCGCTCATGTATCCCGACGCCTACGAGGTCGGCCTGCCCAACCAGGGCGTGCAGATCCTCTACGAGGTGCTCAACGAGCGGCCGTGGATCCTCGCCGAGCGCACCTACGCGGTGTGGCCGGACATGGAGGCGGTGATGCGCGAGCACGGCATCTCGCAGTTCACCGTCGACGGCCACCGCGCGCTGGGCGCGTTCGACCTGTTCGGCGTGAGCTTCTCCACCGAGCTCGGCTACACCAACATGCTCAACGCCCTCGACCTCGCCGGGATCCCGCTGCACGCGGTCGACCGCACCGAGGCGCACCCGATCGTGATCGCCGGCGGGCACGCCGCGTTCAACCCGGAGCCGATCGCCGACTTCATCGACGCCGCCGTGCTCGGTGACGGCGAGGAGGTCGTGCTCAAGATCTCCGAGCTCGTGCAGGAGTGGAAGGGCGAGGGCTCGCCCGGTGGTCGCGAGGAGGTACTGCGTCGGCTCGCCGCCAGCGGCACGGTCTACGTCCCGCAGTTCTACGACGTCGCGTACGGCGACGACGGCGCGATCGCGAGCGTCGTACCCAACCGGGCGGGGGCGCCGGACCGGGTCCGCAAGCACACGCTGATGGATCTCGACGCGTGGCCCTACCCGGCCAACCCGCTGGTGCCGCTCGCCGAGACCGTCCACGAGCGCTTCTCGGTGGAGATCTTCCGTGGCTGCACGCGCGGCTGCCGCTTCTGCCAGGCCGGCATGATCACCCGCCCCGTCCGCGAGCGGTCGATCGAGACGATCGGCGCGATGGTCGACAACGGCGTGAAGAAGACCGGCTTCGAGGAGGTCGGCCTGCTGTCGCTCTCGAGCGCCGACCACACCGAGATCGGTGAGGTCGCGAAGGGTCTCGCCGACCGCTACGAGGGCTCCAACGTGTCGCTCTCGCTGCCGTCGACCCGGGTCGACGCCTTCAACATCACGCTGGCCAACGAGTTCTCCCGCAACGGCCGTCGCTCCGGGCTGACCTTCGCCCCCGAGGGCGGGTCGGAGCGGATGCGCAAGGTGATCAACAAGATGGTCACCGAGGAGGACCTGATCCGGACGGTCGCCACGGCGTACTCCCACGGCTGGCGCCAGGTGAAGCTCTACTTCATGTGCGGCCTGCCGACGGAGACCGACGAGGACGTCCTCCAGATCGCGGAGCTGGCCAAGAAGGTCATCGCCAAGGGCCGGGAGGTCTCCGGGCGCAACGACATCCGTTGCACGGTGTCGATCGGCGGGTTCGTGCCCAAGCCGCACACGCCGTTCCAGTGGGCCGCCCAGCTCGACGTCGAGACCACCGATCGCCGGCTCCGCGAGCTGCGCGAGATCGTGCGGACGGACAAGCGGTTCGGTCGGGCCATCGGCTTCCGCTACCACGACGGCAAGCCCGGCATCATCGAGGGACTGCTGTCCCGCGGTGACCGTCGGGTCGGCGCGATCATCGAGCAGGTGTGGCGTGACGGCGGCCGCTTCGACGGCTGGAGCGAGCACTTCTCCTACGACCGCTGGGTCGCCGCGGCCGAGGCGGCGCTCGACGGCACCGGCGTCGACCTCGACTGGTTCACCACCCGCGACCGTGAGTACGACGAGGTCCTCCCGTGGGACCACCTCGACTCCGGTCTCGACAAGGACTGGCTGTGGTCGGACTGGGAGGACGCCCTGGCTGTCGGCGACGGCACGTCCGACGTCGAGGTCGAGGACTGCCGCTGGACCCCTTGCTACGACTGCGGCGTGTGTCCGGAGATGGGCACCGAGATCCAGATCGGCCCCACCGGCCGGCAGCTGCTCCCGCTCAGCGTGGTCTGACGGAGGGTCGGCCTAGGCGGCGGGGGAGATCATCTCCTCCGCCAGGTCGTCCTGGAGGGAGCCGAAGAGCTTCTCGCCGTTCGCGTCGACGAGGAGGCAGGCGACCTTGTCGCCGGTGACGGGCGTCGCGGTCTCGGTGAGCGCGAACAGGAACAGGTCCTGGCGCTCGAGCAGGCGCTTGGCCTTGGCGCTGAACAGCGGCTCGCAGCTGGTGACCGCGCCGTCGTCGTCCTCGAAGTCGTAGGCGGCGGCCTCCTCGGCGCTGAGGACCTTGACCGCCAGGACCTCCGCGTCGTGCGCCTCGGCGCAGTCGATCACCTCGAGCGCGCTGACCGGGTCGTCGGTGCCGGGGTCGAGGCCGGCCCCGATGAGGCACTGGCCGACCTCGAGGTCGTTGGCGAGCAGGTCGTCGCTCTCCGCGCTCGTCACGGCGTCGTCGATGGTGGTGATCGCCGCGATGAGGGCGGTGACCCCGCCGCCGCAGACCGCGATCAGCACCACGATGCCGATGACGATGCCGACCCACGCGTTCTTCTTCGGGGTGGCCGTCGCATAGAACGCGGCCTCGACCGGCGCGCCGCCGTACGGCACGTAGGGCTCGGCGCCGCCGGGCGGCGGGGGAGCGGGCGGCGGAGCGCCCGAGCCGCC
>NZ_JACEFC010000182.1:0-2137 GCF_014180715.1 Nocardioides stalactiti
GCCGCGGCGGTCGCGGCGAAGAAGCTGCAGGCCGGCAACAGTGGGGATGGCGGCTGGCAGTCGTCGTACGACCCCGCGCCGCCGCCGAGCCCGGGCCGTGGGGCTATGCCTCCCCCGCCGCCGCCCGCGGCCGTGACGGAGGTCCCTGAGGAGCTCACGCCCGTCGACGGCACGTCGCCGCTGGGCTCGGAGCGTTCCTGACGGAACCGTCAGGCAGAGGCCAGCTCCGGGTGCTCGTCCCGGAGCTGGCGGGCCACCTTGCGCTCGACCCAGAAGATGAGGCCGGGCACGAGACCGGCGACCATCATGAGCAGGAAGCGCGGGATCGCCCACCCGGCTCGCTGGGTGAGCACGAAGGCGACCACCACGTAGACCATGTAGATCCAGCCGTGGACGATCCACACGAAGGTGAGGTCCTCGCCGAGCCGGTCGAGCGCGCCGCCGTCGCTGAGCCCGTACTTGAGGCAGGACCCGACCGCACCGACGACGAGGAGCACGCCCACGACGAGGGCGAGCACGCGGTAGATGTTGAACAGTCGGCTCACGACGCCGAACCTACCGGGCGGTCCTCGGTGGACTCCTCCGGGTGCTCGTCCGCAGCCCCGTCGTCAGCCCCGTCGCCAGCCCCGTCGCCACCCCCGTCGTCGGCCGGGGGCCGGACGGCGAGGGCGTCGCGGACGAAGCGCCACCACAGGAAGAGGGCGAAGGCGGCGAAGAGCCACCACTCGATCGCGTAGGCGATGTTGCGCCACGCGGTGAAGGTACTGGCAGGCGGCAGCTGGTCCAGGGTCGCAGGAGCCAGGTCCGCGTCGGCGCCGTCGCCCTCGGCGACCTCCGCGGTCGCCTTCGGGTCGACGACCACGTAGGCGCCGTAGAGATCGACGTCGACGCGCTGGACCAGGTCACCGGGTCGAACCTGCGGGAAGACGTCGTCGGTGGGGTCGTCGTCCGGGGCACCGGTTCCCTCCCCGGGTTGGAGCCAGCCCACCAGGGTGGTGGTGCCGGTGGGAGCCGGCGGCGCGGTGGCCGGGTCCTCGCCGGGCAACCATCCGCGCACCACCGGGATCGCCGGGTCCTCGGGCGACCCGACCGTCAGCGGCGTCACCACCCAGCTGCCGTCCTCCCCGTCGACCTGCCGGCCCGAGACGAGCACCGTGCCCGCGGGCAGCCAGGTCCCGGTGACCTCCACCGGGCGCCCGACGTGCTCCGACGGGAACGGCTCGTCGGGACCGAGCACGTCGGTCAGTGCCTGCGGCTCGGTCTGGGTGATGTCGCGCTGCTCGGCCTCACGATGGGCCTGCCACGCGCCGTACTGCCACGAACCGAGCCAGGTCGCGGCGCCCACGCACACGAGGGCGATGAGGTGGGCACCCCACAACCGGGGGCTCCACCACGCGATCACCTCCCCAGGGTACGAAACGACCTCTGCCTTCCCGCAGGCGGTCGGGAAAATTGGTCTGACCACTTGACCACCAGTCCATCGTCGACGTACGGTCCCGGCATGGCCTTCGAACCCGTGACCCGCAAGTCCGTGTCGGACCAGGTGTTCGACCAGGTGCTCGGCGAGGTGGTCGACGGTGGTCTCGCCGCCGGCGAGCAGCTCCCCAGCGAGCGCCAGCTCGCCGAGGTGCTCGGCGTGTCCCGCCCCGCGGTGCGCGAGGCGATCCAGCGGATGGCGCAGACCCGGCTCCTGGAGGTCCGGCAGGGCGGCGGCGCCACCGTCCGCGACTTCCGGCGGTTCGGCGGCCTCGACCTGCTGCCCCGGCTGCTCGTCCGCGACGGTGCGGTCGACCCGGCGGTCGCCCGCAGCATCGTCGAGGCGCGCACGTCCGTGGGCCCCGGCATCGCGGCGCTCGCCGCAGAGCGGGGCGGCCCCGCCCTCACCACCTCTCTCGACGCCCTGATCGACCGGCTCGGCGCCACCACCGACTCCGAGGCCTGGCAGCGGCTGGCCCTGGAGTTCTGGGACGTCATCGTCGACGGGTCCGACTCGATCGTCTTCCGCCTCATGTTCAACGGCCTGCGCGCCGCCTACGAGCCCGCCCTTCCCGCGGTCTCGCTGGTGCTCGCCTCCGAGGTCGGCCAGGTCGACCCCTACCGGGTGCTGGCGGCCGCCCTCGGCGCCGGTGGCCCCGCC
>NZ_JACEFC010000182.1:2144-5496 GCF_014180715.1 Nocardioides stalactiti
CGCCGGTGACCCCGCCACCGCGCGGGCCGCGGCCGAGCGGGTGCTCGCGCCCACCAACACCGCCCTCCTGAGCGCCTTCACCGCGCTCAGCAGCCCCGTCGAAGGAGACCAGTGATGGCGACCAACCCCGTCGAGCAGGTCGAGCAGCTCGCGCAGCAGCAGGTCGAGAAGGACGAGTCCCGGATCACCGGGAGCCGGCGCAGCAGCCAGTCGCTCGGCGAGGTGTTCGTCGAGTTCTGGAAGCATCCCTCGCCCTACATCCTCGGCACCTACCTCGGGGCGGCCGTCGTCGGCCGCGTCCTCGCCGGCCCCGGCGAGTGGTGGGAGCTCCTGCTCCCCGTGCTGCTGGTCGCCCTCCTCCCCGTCGTGGAGTGGGGCATCCACGTCTTCATCCTGCACTGGAAGCCTCGGCGGATCGCCGGCATCAAGATCGACCCGCTGCTCTCCCGCAAGCACCGCGCCCACCACCGGGACCCGCGGTCGATCCCGCTGGTCTTCATCCCGTGGCAGGTCGAGCTCGCGCTCGGGCCCGGCGCGTTCCTCATCGCCTGGGCGGTCACGCCGACCTGGTCCTCGCTCTTCACGCTGCTGGTCGCCGACCTGGTGATCCTCTCGGCGTACGAGTGGACCCACTACCTGCTCCACAGCGACTACCGGCCGCGGTCGAAGTGGTTCCGCTCGGTGTGGCGCAACCACCGCCTGCACCACTACAAGAGCGAGCACTACTGGTTCACCGTGACCACCGCGGCGACCGCGGACCGGCTGTTCGGCACCTACCCGGACCCGGCCACCGTCCCCACCTCGCCGACGGCGCGCAACCTGCACGGCCTCGAGACGACCTGAGGCCCCTGCGACCTGTCAGGATGACGCCGTGCGGATCCACCACCTCAACTGCGCCACGATGCGGCCGGCCCTGTCGCCTCCCATGGTCGCCCACGTCCTGCTGGTCGAGCGTGCCGACGGCCTGCTCCTGGTCGACACCGGCTTCGGGACCAGCGACCTCGCCGACCCGGGGCGGCTCGGCAAGCCCTTCCAGCTCGTCGTACGCCCGGTCCTCGACCCGGGCGAGACCGCGCTCGCGCAGGTGAAGGCGCTGGGATTCTCGCCCGATGACGTGACCGACATCGCCGTCACCCATCTCGACCTCGACCACGCCGGTGGGCTCGCGGACTTCCCCAAGGCCCGCGTCCACGTCCACCGTCCCGAGCTCGAGGCGGCGTCGAAGCCCACCGCGCGCGAGAAGGCGCGCTACGTCTCTGCCCAGTGGGCGCACGGACCGGCCTGGGTCCAGCACGCCGAGTCGGGTGAGGAGTGGTTCGGCTTCCCGTCGGTCACCGCGCTCGACGACGACGTCGTCATCATCCCGCTGGTCGGCCACACCCGCGGTCACGCGGGGGTCGCGGTCCGCGACGACGCGGGCCACTGGCTGCTCCACGCCGGCGACGCGTACTTCGACGGCGGGCAGGTGCAGACCCCCGCGTCCTGCAACCGCAGCCTCGCCGCTTTCCAGGTCGTGATGGCGATCTCCAACAAGCAGCGCAAGGCCAACACCGAGCGACTCCAGGAGCTCCTCGCGACGCACTCCGACGAGGTCACCGCCTTCTGCGCCCACGACAAGAGCCAGTACGACGCGCTCAAGGCACGCGCCTGACCTGAGCCCGCAGCGTCAGTCGGTGCTGCAGACGGCGAACGGCAGGTGCCGGTCCGCGATGAGCTCGACCGCCGCCGTCGGGCGCTGGAGGTCGTAGCCGAGACGACCCGTCGACGGGTCCGCCACCCCCCGGGTGAAGCCCGCGCCGAACTCGGGCCGGATCGCCGGCATCACCTCGGAGAGGCGCAGCCGGTCGAAGGCATCGTTGCGCGCTTCGCCCAGGCGGACGGTGACCAGGTCGGCGCCGAGCGCCACGGAGTAGCCGGTCAGCGGGTCGAGAGCGTCGAGCGCGAGCCGCGGTGCCTCGGCGAGCTGGGCCTCCATGCCGGCTCCGAAGACGGTGTCGAACGGCAGGCAGGCACGCTCGACGTACGTGGCGTTGGCCTCCTGGCCGACGAGCGGCACGACCTCCTCGAGCGCCGCCCAGCTGTCCTCGCCCTCCGGCGGCGTGCCGGAGGTGATGACCAGCCGCTCGACGTCGAGCTGGGCGCCGGCGAGCGGGCCGACGCGGTCGTCGATCGCGCGCTGCACCTCCCCCAGCAGCACGTCGTCGTGCAACGCGATCACCCAGCCGTCGGCCCCGGCGCCGTACGTCGCCTCCCACGCGACGTCGTCGGCTCCGAAGCCGTAGGACTTCAGGTCGGGCTCCGCGGGGCGGAGCAGGCCCTGCGAGAGGGTCGCCGCGCGCGCGACGGTTCGCCAGAAGCGGGCACGATCGCCGGGCGGTGACGTCCGGTCGAGCGCGCCGAACCCGAGGGTGAGCCGCAGCTGGTCGAAGTCGGTGACCTCGAGCGTGGTCGCCTCGGCGGGCACGAGCGCGAGCACCGCTGCGGAGGCCTCGAGCGACGGGTCGTAGTCGGTGGAGAGGGCCGCGACGTCCGGGTCGGGCGGATAGAACGGTTCGTCCGGGCCGCTGCATCCCGCAGCGAGCAGCGCCGCCACCGGCACCACCCAGCGCACCCCAGATCTCACGCGGGTGATCCTCTCACGGCGTACCAGATTCTCTCCCGCGGGCGGCGTCGAGGTGGCCGCTGCGCGCTCGCCCCTGTGGTCCACGTCTCAACCGGCGAATTCGCGCTCCAGGGAATTCACCTTATGGTCGTTGGAGTCTCACACCAGGAGGAACCTCCCTGATGCGTTCCATCACCACGATCTTCGTCAGCCTCGTCGCCCTGCTCGCAGTCGGTGTCGCCCCTGCCTCGGCAGACCGCCCGCCGCTGATGCTCGGCCCCGGCGACGCAGGCGTCAGCGACCTCGGCGGACAGGCCATCATCCGCTACTCCAAGTTCGGCCCGGTCTACATCTCCGGCCAGCACGACCAGCACCTCACGGTGAAGTACGTCGAGTCGCGCCAGTCGATCCGGTTCCGCGACACCCGGACCGGCTCCTTCAAGGGCGGCCTCCCCGACCGCTGCGTGCGCGAGCAGGTCCGCAAGGGCGTCTCCGCGGTCTGCAAGATCCCGCCGCGCTTCCGCGACGGCCGCATGTTCATCCAGATCTGGCCGCGCCTCGGCAACGACTTCACCGACGGCAGCTCGCTGCCCGCCAAGTTCCGCATGTGGGTCCTCACCGACGCCGGCAACGACGTGACGCTCCTCGGCGACGGGGCGGACTTCGTCAACGGCGCCAAGGGCAACGACCGCATCCGTGGCGGCGCTGGCAACGACTGGCTGCGTGGCGGCCCCGGTGCCGGCAGCATCG
>NZ_JACEFC010000183.1:0-2448 GCF_014180715.1 Nocardioides stalactiti
CGCTCGACGAGCCGGCACCGCTCGACGAGCCGGTGATGGCCGAGGAGCCGGTCGCAGCGCCCGACCCGCTGACCGACCCGATGCCGGTCGAGCCCGCGCCGACCGGATGGGTCACGCCGTGGGACACGCCGCCGCCGGCCGAGACGCCCGCCGTGGCCGACGAGCCCGCTCCGTTCGACGAGCCCGCTCCGCTCGACCCGCCCGCTCCGCTCGACCCGCCCGCGATGGCCGACGAGGGCCCGATGACCGAGGTCATGGAGTCGCTCGACGCCCCGCTGGCCGACGCTCCGCTCGTCCCGCCCGTGTCCGAACCGCTGTCCGGTGAGGCCGTCACCGAGTACGCGCCGTCGCCGTACGCGCCGCCGGCGCCCGACGCTCCCCACGTCGACCTCCCGCCGCCGCCCCTCACGGTCGGGTCGTGGGAGCCGGTCGGGGGCTTCCCGCCCCCGCCGCCGGCCGACCCCGGCGGGGCGCCCGCGCTCCCGGCGGACGATGTCGCGACGACCGGCGGCGTCGCCAAGCTCATGATCAGCGACGGCCAGCAGGTCGTCGTCGACGGCGTGATCCTCATCGGTCGGGCGCCGGAGGCGCGTCGGTTCTCCGAGACCGAGCAGCCGCGGCTGGTCACGGTGCCGAGCCGTCTGCACGAGATCTCCTCGACCCACATCGAGGTGCGACCCGGCACCGGAGTCGACCAGGGCAACGCCGTGGTCACCGACATGGGATCGACCAACGGCACGGTGCTGGTGCAGCCGGGCGGCGCGGGTCCGGAGGACCTCAAGCCGGGCATCGCCGTCGCACTGGCGCCGGGGGCGATCATCAACCTGGGCGACGGGATCACGATCCAGGTCACCCGCGGCTGACCCGTCAGCGCGCGGGCCACTCCTCGCGCAGCAGGCCGTAGACGAGGTCGTCGGTCCAGGTGCCGTCGGCCTCCGGCCAGTCGCGCCGCAGGTGCGCCTCGAGGGTCATCCCGAGCCGCTCGCACAGCGCGGCCGACCGGGTGTTGCGCGGGTCGAGGTGCGCGATGAGCCGGTGCAGCGGATAGTGCGCGAAGGCGACGTCGACCAGTGCGGTCGCTGCTTCCGTGGCGAAGCCGCGGCCAGCGTGCTCGGGGGCGAACGCCCAGCCGATCTCGGCCACCGACGGCGCGGTGGCACCGTCGGCGCGGGTGCGGAGCCGCAGGATGACGTCGCCGACCAGGGTGTCCTCGTGCACGACGGCGAGCGAGAGCACCTCGTCGGGCAACGAGGGCGCGCGCCGGCCGGCCATGGTGGCCACCCGCTTCACGAGGGCCTCCTCGTCGGCTGCGGGGAACGGGAGGTAGCGGCACACCTCGGGGTCGGTGTAGTACCGCAGCGCGTCGAGGTCGTCGAGGGAGACGTGGCGCAGGGTGAGCCGCTCGGTGCGGATCGGCAGGGCCGGCGGTGCGAGGACCGGTGGGGTCACCGGGTCACCACCACGGCGAGGCGGCTCCGGTCGCCGGCGCCGTGCCAGACGACGCTGCCGGCGTCGGTCGCCCGCGGCGCCTCGTCGACGACGATCCGGAACGTGGGCGACCGTCCGGGGCGGACCAGGCCGGAGGACGGGCTGACCCGGATCGCGTCGTCGAACCCGCGCAGGTGCGCGGTCAGCTGCAGCGGCCGGTTGCCGGTGTTGGTGATGGTCCGTCGGACGACGAGGCGGCCGGTGCGCAGCAGCGCCTGCGGCAGGTCGAGGTCGGCGCGCCTGCCGGTCAGCCAGGCGCGGTAGGAACGCGCCTCGACCAGGTAGGCCGTGCGGGGGACGGGTCGGAGCCGGACGGCGCCGGTGCCGGCACGCAGCCCGCTGTCGCGGTCGAGCGGCGCGGCGGTCGTGAGCAGGGCGGAGCGGACCTCCTCCGGCGTCGTGCCGCGGTGCCCGAGGAGCACCGCAGCGGCACCGCTGACGTACGCCGTCGCGGCGGACGTCCCGCTCACCACGTCCCAGCCGCCGGTGGACGCGGCCAGGACGCTCGTGCCGGGTGCGACGAGGTCGGGCTTGATGACGGTCCAGGTGGGGTCGCCGCCCGAGCTGAAGCGAGCGACCCGTGGTCGGGTGCGGTCCGCACCGGTCGCCACCAGTCGTACGCGCGGCCGGTCGGTGCGGACCGCCCACGCGAGCAGCGCACGGCCGTCGCTCACCGACAGGTGGACCGTCGGGACGGCGTGGAGGTCGGCGTCGGTGGAGCCGCGGCCGACGTTGACGAGGATCATGCCGACCCCGTCGGCGAGGCGGACCGTCTCGGACTTCTCGACCCGGCCGACCGCTCCGCGTTCGCACACGACGACCGCGCCGCCGACCCGCCGGGGGTCCAGGCTGCCGGGGGCGCAGACGCGCGCGGCCTCGAGGTCGGCTCCGGTGGCGACGGCCTCGGAGCCGAGGACGAGGCGCGCCGGTCCGACCGGCGCGGGGGCGGCCATCGCTCCC
>NZ_JACEFC010000183.1:2473-5442 GCF_014180715.1 Nocardioides stalactiti
GCCATCGCTCCCGTCAGTCGTGGTCCCTGCCGGGTGAGGACGGCGCCGGTGGGCAGCGGCGAGGTCGCGGCGCCGACGGTGATCACCCAGGGCGCCGGATGGGCGGCGTAGGCGTCCGCCCCGTCGTTGCCGGCTGCTGCCGTCACCACCACGCCCGCCTCGGTCGCGCCGAGCAGGGCGCGCTCGACCGTGTCGATGGTCCCGGACGGTCCCCCGACCGCGAGGTTGAGGACATCGACTCCGGCGGCCGTCGCCCGGTCGATCGCGGCGACCAGGTCGGCGGTCGCGCAACCGTCGTCCTCCGGGTCGGGAGCGGACCAGCAGGCCTTGTAGACGGCGATCCGCGCGTCCGGGGCCACCCCGGAGAACCGACCGAGTCGGTGCGGCCCGGAACGGACCGGCGTGTCGGCGGTGCCGGCGGCGATCGAGGCGACCTGGGTGCCGTGGCCGTCGGTGTCGCGGGGTGAGAGCACAGCGGCGGAGCGAAGCGCGTCGACGCCGAAGCCCTCGACGAATGACGCCGCTGCGGCGATCTTGGCGGAGCAGTCGGCCGCGCTCCACGAGGGGTCCTCGGGGGCGTCGGTGCAGGTGCCGACGAAGGACCGCGGCTCCGGACCGAGGCGAGGGCCGACCGCGAACGCGGGGCTGGCGGGATCGATGCCGGTGTCGACGAACCCGATGACGGTGCCGGCGCCGCCGTTCCCACGCTGCCGCTGCGGGCGGGTCGCCGAGGTGGCCGGCGCGGCGGCTACGTCGGCGAGGGGGCGCACCGCGTTGTCCTCGACCAGGGCGACGCGCGGGTCGGCGGCGAGCGCGTCGTGCTGTTCCTCGCTGAGGGAGACGGCGAAGCCGTTGAGGGCGGACGTCCAGCGATAGACGGGGGTCGGGGCGTCGACCGTCGCGAGGACGGCGTCCTGCTCGGTGCGCATCCGGGCCGCGACCAACGCGTCGGGGGTGTCGCCACGGTGGCCGGTCGTGCCGGGTCCGCGCAGCGTGACCAGGTGGAGCGTCGGCTCACTGCCCTCGTCGGCGTACGACGGAGCGGCGACGGCGAGACCTGCGGCCGTGAGCAGCACGACGAGCGACTCACGCAGCATCCGTCCATTGTGACCCAGGGGGGTGCGAGATCGACAAGTCCTCAACCGCAGCAGTGACAGGTTCGGGGGCAGGAGGAACGGTCGGGGCGAAAGCCGTTCGTGACCGACTGCCCCCATGTCCTACGATTTCACGTCGCGCTCCGGAATCGCCGGGGCGTGACGCGTGAGAGAAGGGTCGAGACCGTGCCGACTGGCAAGGTGAAGTGGTACGACGCGGAGAAGGGCTTCGGCTTCCTCTCCCAGGCAGAGGGGCCGGACGTCTACGTCCGCTCCGACGCGCTGCCGGACGGCGTCACGATCCTCAAGCCCGGGACCCGGGTGGAGTTCGGGATCGCGCAGGGTCGCCGCGGCGACCAGGCCCTCCAGGTCAAGGTGCTCGACGCGCCCGCGTCGGTCTCGCGCAACCAGTCGCAGGCCAAGCGACGCAAGCCCGAGGAGATGGTCCCGATCGTCGAGGACCTGATCCGGCTGCTCGACGGCGTCGGTGAGGACTACCGCCACGGTCGGCACCCTGACCGGCGGACGGCCCAGCCGGTCGCCAAGCTCCTGCGCGCGCTCGCCGACGAGCTCGAGGCCTGACTCAGGCGGTCCTGACCGCGGCCGGCCTGCTCGCCTGCTTCGGCCGGTTCCGCAGTGCGAAGACGGCCCACGCACCGAGGATCAGGGCGGCGAACGGCAGCCCGAAGTCGTTGACGGCGGGATAGGACAGCACGACGCCCAGGAAACCGCCGACCACCCAGGCCACCTGGAGCGTGGTGTCGCCCTTGGCGAAGGCGCTCGAGTGGGCGCGCACCGGCACGTCGGTCTGGATGGTCGAGTCGAGCGACACCTTGGCGAGGTACTGCATCAGGCCGGCGGTGAGGCCCAGCACGATCAGTGGGACCAGGCTGTAGGCGATCGCTGCGAACACGACGGCGGCGATGTCGGCGAGCAGTGCGACGACCACCATCGCGGCCGGGTTGATCTTTCGAGCCACCGAGGCGACCACGATGCCGAGGGTGTTGCCGAGACCGGCGGCGCCGACGACGAGTCCGACCGAGAGCGTGGTCCGGGTCGTGCTCTCCCAACCGTCCAGCGGTTCCGTCGCCAGCACGAAGGTCATGAACATGACCATGAAGCCGGACAGGAGGCGCGGGCCGCAGTTGGCCCGCAGCGCGAAGGCGACCCGTGGCGGTACGCCGGTGATGTGGGCGGCGGGCGCCGGCTTGCTGCCGCGCGGCGCCTCGACCACGTCCTCGCCGAGGGTGGAGTCGACCTTCGCCGGCAGCAGGATCGCGGCGACGGTCCCGAGGGCGAACACCACGAAGGCGTAGCGGCAGGCCCACTCCGGTCCGAACCAGTAGGCGAGTCCGGCCAGCGGCGCCGAGACCGCCGCGCCGACGACGCCGGCGAGCGAGACCCGCCCGTTGGCCTTGACCAGGGCGATCTGCTCGGGGAGCAACCGGGGCACAGCGGCCGCCTTCGCGACGCCGTACGCCTTGGACGAGATCAGGACGCCGAGTGCGGCCACGTAGAACCAGGGCGACCCGCTCGTGAGCGTCCCGGCAAGGACCCAGCACAGGAAGGCACGGAGGGCGAACGTCGCGCCGATCGCCCACCGCCGCCCGTGGCTGAAGCGGTCGAGGAACGGCCCGATCAGCGGCGCGAGGGCCGCGAACGGCACCATCGTCAGGCCGAGGAACAGCAGGACCGGTCCGCGCTCCCCGCTGGTCGCGCCAGCGAAGAAGATGGTGCCGGCCAGGGCGATGGCGAACGCGGAGTCGCCGGCGGCGTTGAAGGCGTGCAGCTCGATGAGCCGGTTGAGGCCGGACTTCTCGGCGCCCTGGGCGCCGGCGGCCTTCCGTGCCCGGCGGAAGGTGGCCACGCCGAACC
>NZ_JACEFC010000184.1 GCF_014180715.1 Nocardioides stalactiti
CGCCGCCGCGCGCGCGGCGACGACCGTCGCGGCGGTCGACGCCGGGAGCCGGCTGTTCGAGGTCTGCGGCACCCGCTCCGCCCTCGCGTCACTGGTCCTCGACCGGCACTGGCGCAACGCACGGACCCACACCCTGCACGACCCGGCCGCCTGGAAGGTGCAGCACCTCGGTCGCTACGCGATCGACGGCACCTTCCCCCCGCGGCACGGCCAGCTCTAGGTCTCGGAAGGACCCTGATGTCACTCACGTTCCACTGGTTCCTCCCGACCAACGGGGGCGACGGCCGGCACGTCGTCGGCGGCGGCCACGGCGTCTCTCCCGGCTCCTCCGGTCGCCCCGGCGACGTCGCCTACCTCACCCAGGTCGCGCGCGCCGCCGAGGACAACGGCTTCGCGGCCGCGCTCACGCCGACCGGCGCCTGGTGCGAGGACGCCTGGCTCTCGACGGCGATGCTCAGCCAGACCTCGGAGCGGCTCCAGTTCCTCGTGGCGTTCCGGCCAGGCCTGGTGGCGCCGTTCCTCGCCGCCCAGATGGCCGGGACGTTCCAGAACCTCACCGGCGGGCGGCTGCTCCTCAACGTCGTCACCGGCGGCGAGCCGCACGAGCAGCGGATGTACGGAGACTTCCTCGACAAGGCCGAGCGCTACGCCCGGTGCGACGAATTCCTCGAGGTCGTCCGTCGGCTGTGGGCCGGGGAGGTGGTCGACTTCCAGGGCGAGCACCTGTCCGTCGAGGGAGCCTCCCTGGACCAGATCCCCGACCCGGTGCCCGCGATCTACTTCGGCGGGTCCTCACCCGCCGCCGGGAGGGTCGCGGCGCGGCACGCCGACGTCTACCTGACCTGGGGCGAGCCGCCCGACGCCGTGGCGGAGAAGATCGCGTGGATCCGCGCCCTCGCCGCCGAGGAGGGCCGCGACGAGTCGCGCCCGATCCGGTTCGGGATCCGGATGCACACCATCACCCGCGACACCGCGACCGCCGCCTGGACCGAGGCGGACCGCCTGCTGTCCCAGATCCCCGACGACGCGATCCAGCGGGTCCAGGACGGCCTGCGCCGCAGCGAGTCCGAGGGGCAGCGCCGGATGCTGGCGCTGCACGGCGGGAGCATCGACAACCTCGAGGTCTATCCCAACGTCTGGGCCGGCATCGGGCTGGTGCGCGGCGGCGCCGGGACGGCGCTCGTCGGCAGCCACGAGGAGGTCGCCGACCGGATCGCGGAGTACGCCGCGCTCGGGATCGACGAGTTCATCCTCTCCGCCTACCCGCACCTCGAGGGCGCGTACTGGTTCGGCGAGGGCGTCCTGCCGATCCTCGCCGAGCGTGGGCTGTGGAAGGACCCGCGCCCCCAGCGCCACCGCAACGCGGCCGTGCCGTTCGCGACCGCCGGACGGGCAGCCTCATGAGCACCGCAGCCCGCCCCACGACGGCCGTCGTCGTCGGCAACCCGAAGGCCGGCAGCCGGACCCTGGCCGCGGCGTCGTACGTCGTGCGCGAGCTGACGGGTGAGGAGCCCGACCTCGTCGTCGACCTCGCCACGATCGGCGCCGAGCTCGTGGACTGGCACGCGACCAGCGTCAACGACCTGGTCGCCGCGGTGGGCCGCGCCGACCTCGTCGTGGTGGCGTGCCCGACCTACAAGGCGACCTACACGGGGCTGCTCAAGCTGTTCCTCGACCGGTTCTCGGTCGGACAGCTCGCCGGCGTCGCCGTACCGCTCATGCTCGGCGCCGGGCCGGCGCACGCGCTCGCGCCCGAGACCGGGCTGCGCCCGCTGCTCTCCCACCTCGGCGCCCTGGTGCCGACGCCGGGGCTCTACGTCCTCGACAGCGCGCACGACGACCCCGCGGCGTACGCGGACTGGCTCGTCGGCGCCCGCCCCGCGATCACTGCCCTGCTCACCCACCCCCGAGGAGCCACCGCATGACGATCCTGTCCGGCATCAGCACCAACCAGGACCTCGACCCGGCCCGGCTCCGGGCCGCGTTCGGCAGCTTCCCCAGCGGGGTGGTCGCGGTCGCGGCTGAGGTCGACGACGCGCTCGTCGGGCTCGCGGCGAGCTCCTTCACGTCGGTCAGCCTCGACCCGCCGCTGGTGTCGGTGTCGGTCGCCAACTCCTCCAAGACCTGGCCCGACCTGCGCCGGGCCGAGCGGCTGGGCCTCACGGTGCTGGCTGAGCACCACGGCGAGGTCTGCCGCCAGCTGGCCGGACCGGTGGCCCGGCGCTTCGACCGGGTGCCGGTCACGGTGAGTGACGACGGCGCGGTCACGCTGGACGAGGGACTGGCCCGCTTCGACTGCTCGATCTATCGCGAGGTCGAGGCCGGAGACCACACGATCATCCTGCTGCTGCTCCACGCGGTCGAGCACGGCGCCGGGGTCGGGAACGACGAAGGCGCCCCGCTGGTGTTCCACCGGAGCGCCTTCGGACGGTTGTCCGCCGCTGTCTAGCTCATGCCCGGGTCACGCGTGCTGGGTGACCGGCTTCCAGGTCGGCCGCTCGTTCTCGTAGGCGGAGATGTCGCCCTCGTTGCCGAGCGTGATGCCGATGTCGTCGAGACCGTTGAGCAGCCGGTAGCGCGTGTAGTCGTCGATCTGGAACTCCGCGGTGAGGTCACCGGCGGTGACCGTGCGGGCCTCGAGGTCGACGGTGACCTGCGTGGTGGGATCGGCCTCGATCATCGCCCACAGCTGCTCGATGACGTCCTGGTCGACCGGGACGGAGAGCAGGCCGGCCTTGCCGGAGTTGCCGCGGAAGATGTCGGCGAAGCGGCTCGAGAGCACGACCTTGAAGCCGTAGTCCATGAGCGCCCAGACCGCGTGCTCGCGCGACGAGCCGGTGCCGAAGTCGGGGCCGGCGACCAGGATGCTGACGCCCTGGTACTCCGGCTTGTTGGCGACGAACTCCGGGTCGTTGCGCCAGGCGGCGAACAGGCCGTCCTCGAAGCCGGTGCGGGTCACCCGCTTCAGGTAGACCGCAGGGATGATCTGGTCGGTGTCGACGTTGCTGCGCCGCAGCGGCAGCGCCGTACCGGTGTGGGAGGTGAACTTCTCCATGACTCAGGCCTCCACGGTCTCGAGGTCGGCGGGGGACGAGAGCGTGCCGCGGACGGCGGTGGCCGCCGCGACCGGGACGGACACCAGATGGGTGCGACCACCCTTGCCCTGCCGGCCCTCGAAGTTGCGGTTGGACGTGCTGGCACTGCGCTCCTGGGGAGCGAGGGTGTCGGGGTTCATGCCGAGGCACATCGAGCAGCCCGCGCCACGCCACTCGGCGCCGGCCTCGATGAAGACCTGGTCGAGGCCCTCCTCCATGGCCTGGAGCCGTACACGGACCGAGCCCGGGACGACCAGCAGGCGGGTGCCCTCGGCGACCTTGTGGCCCTTGATGATCTCGGCGGCGAGGCGCAGGTCCTCGATCCGGCCGTTGGTGCAGGAGCCGACGAAGACGGTGTCGACCTTGACCTCGCGCATCGGGGTGCCGGCGGTCAGGCCCATGTACTCCAGGGCCTTCTCGGTCGCGAGCTTGTCGCTCGGGTCCGCGAAGTCCTCGGGGCTCGGGACGTTGGCGCCCAGCGGCACACCCTGGCCCGGGTTGGTGCCCCAGGTGACGAACGGCGTCACGTCGGCCGCGTCGATCACGATCTCCTTGTCGAAGGTCGCGTCCGCGTCGGTGACGAGCGTCTTCCAGTGGGCGACCGCGGCGTCCCACTCAGCACCCTTCGGCGCCTCGGGCTTGCCCTCGATGTAGTCGAAGGTGGTCTGGTCGGGCGCGATCATGCCCGCCTTGGCGCCCCACTCGATCGACATGTTGCAGACCGTCATCCGGCCCTCCATCGAGAGCGCCTCGATGGCCTCGCCGCGGTACTCGACGATGTAGCCCTGGCCGCCACCGGTACCGGTCTGGGCGATCAGGTAGAGGATCAGGTCCTTGGACGTGACACCCTCCGGCAGGCTGCCGTTGACGGTGACCGCCATGGTCTTCGGCTTGGCCTGCATCAGGGTCTGGGTCGCGAGGACGTGCTCGACCTCGGACGTGCCGATGCCGAAGGCGATGGCGCCGAACGCGCCGTGCGTGCTGGTGTGGCTGTCGCCGCACACGATCGTCATGCCCGGCTGGGTCAGGCCGAGCTGCGGGCCGACGACGTGGACGATGCCCTGCTCGACGTCGCCGAGCGGGTGGAGCCGGACGCCGAACTCGGCGGCGTTCTTGCGCAGGGTGTCGACCTGGGTCTTGCTCACCGGATCGGCGATCGGCTGGTCCCAGTCCAGGGTCGGGACGTTGTGGTCCTCGGTCGCCAGCGTGAGGTCGGGACGCCGTACCCGGCGGCCGGCGAGACGCAGGCCGTCGAAGGCCTGCGGGCTGGTGACCTCGTGAATCAGGTGGAGGTCGATGTAGAGGAGGTCGGGCTCCCCCTCGACTGACCGGACGACGTGCTCGTCCCACACCTTCTCCGCCAGGGTCTTGCCCATGACCTCGCTCCTTCTCTCGATCCGTGCTGATCAGGGTTTGATCGCGGTCGTCCGGTGACGGGTCTCGTCGTCCTTCCGACTCACTGAGATGAAGCCTACGCTTGCATCCCATGATCTGAGATGGCAGTATCGGCATATGGACAACTCGAGCGGCGTGGGCGTGCTGGACAAGGCGGCCCTGGTTCTCACGGCCCTGGAGTCCGGGCCCGCCACCTTGGCCGGCCTGGTCGCCGGCACCGGACTGGCGCGCCCGACGGCCCACCGGCTGGCGGTCGCGCTGGAGCACCACCGCCTGGTGGCCCGCGACATGCAGGGCCGCTTCGTCCTCGGCCCGCGGCTGGCCGAGCTGTCCGCCGCCGCCGGCGAGGACCGCCTCCTCGCCACCGCCGGTCCGGTGCTCGCGCGGCTGCGCGACATCACCGGCGAGTCCGCCCAGCTCTGGCGCCGCCAGGGCGACCACCGCGTGTGCGTCGCCGCAGCGGAGCGCCCGTCCGGCCTCCGTGACACGATCCCGGTCGGCTCGCAGCTGACCATGCGCGCCGGCTCCGCCGCCCAGGTCCTGCTGGCCTGGGACGACCCGGACCGCATCCACCGCGGCCTCCAGAACGCCGCGTTCTCCGCCGCCGAGCTCTCCGCCATCCGCCGCCGCGGCTGGGCCCAGTCCGTCGGCGAGCGCGAGCAGGGCGTCGCCTCGGTCTCCGCGCCCGTCCGCTCCCCCGGCGGCAAGGTCATCGCCGCGGTCTCTGTCTCCGGCCCCCTCGAGCGCCTCTCCCGCCAGCCCGGCCGCATGCACGCCCCCGCCGTCCTCGCCGCCGCCGAGCGCCTCTCCGA
This sequence comes from Nocardioides stalactiti, assembly GCF_014180715.1. Classification (GTDB taxonomy): domain Bacteria; phylum Actinomycetota; class Actinomycetes; order Propionibacteriales; family Nocardioidaceae; genus Nocardioides; species Nocardioides stalactiti. The sequence goes on from NZ_JACEFC010000184.1 coordinate 5,303, forward strand.
GTCCCTCCGGCGCGCCGCTGCCGAGTAGCCGCCGAACCCGCACACTTCGGTCGCCGGACCCGC
>NZ_JACEFC010000185.1 GCF_014180715.1 Nocardioides stalactiti
TTGTGGCCCACGTGTGTGGGTGGGGGTTGGATCGTGGACGCGATTTGTAGTGTGTTTACGCTGAAACCCAGCACACAAACGTCAAACCAGTGGTTTGTTGGTTGTGTTGGGGGTTTGTGTGGCAAGTGTTCGGCCTATTAGTACCGGTCGGCTGGGCATTGCTGCTGTACACCTCCGGCCTATCAACCCAATAGTCTGTTGGGGGCCTTACACCCTCAAAGGGGTGGGGAAACCTCATCTTGAAACGTGCTTCCCGCTTAGATGCGTTCAGCGGTTATCACTTCCGAACGTAGCTAACCAGCCCTGCACCTGGCGGTACAACTGGCACACCAGAGGTTCGTCCATCCCGGTCCTCTCGTACTAGGGACAGCCTTTCTCAAGTTTCCTACGCGCGCGGCGGATAGGGACCGAACTGTCTCACGACGTTCTAAACCCAGCTCGCGTGCCGCTTTAATGGGCGAACAGCCCAACCCTTGGGACCTACTCCAGCCCCAGGATGCGACGAGCCGACATCGAGGTGCCAAACCATCCCGTCGATATGGACTCTTGGGGAAGATCAGCCTGTTATCCCCGGGGTACCTTTTATCCGTTGAGCGACACCCCTTCCACATGGTGGTGCCGGATCACTAGTTCCGACTTTCGTCCCTGCTCGACATGTCTGTCTCACAGTCAAGCTCCCTTGTGCACTTACACTCGCCACCTGATTGCCAACCAGGCTGAGGGAACCTTTGAGCGCCTCCGTTACATTTTGGGAGGCAACCGCCCCAGTTAAACTACCCATCAGGCACTGTCCCTGAACCAGATCATGGCCCTAGGTTAGACATCTAGTACGACCAGAGTGGTATTTCAACGTTGACTCCACAACCACTGGCGTGGCCGCTTCACAGTCTCCCACCTATCCTACACAAGCCGAACCAAACACCAATGCCAAACTATAGTAAAGGTCCCGGGGTCTTTCCGTCCTGCCGCGCGTAACGAGCATCTTTACTCGTAGTGCAATTTCGCCGAGTCTATGGTTGAGACAGCGCCCAAGTCGTTACTCCATTCGTGCAGGTCGGAACTTACCCGACAAGGAATTTCGCTACCTTAGGATGGTTATAGTTACCACCGCCGTTTACTGGGGCTTAAATTCTGAGCTTCGCCTTGCGGCTAACCCGTCCTCTTAACCTTCCAGCACCGGGCAGGAGTCAGTCCGTATACATCGTCTTACAACTTCGCACGGACCTGTGTTTTTAGTAAACAGTCGCTTGGGCCTGGTCTCTGCGACCCTTCACGCTTCCCCAGCAAGTGGGTACACGATCCGGGTCCCCCTTCTCCCGAAGTTACGGGGGCATTTTGCCGAGTTCCTTAACCATAGTTATCTCGATCGCCTTGGTATTCTCTACCTGATCACCTGAGTCGGTTTGGGGTACGGGCGGCTCGTGGCTCGCTAGAGGTTTTTCTCGACAGCATAGGATCACCCACTTCCCCCATCAGGGGTCGGCATCACCTCTCAGGCACGACATCAAAGTCAGAACGGCGGATTTGCCTACCGTTCGCCCTACGGGCTTACCCACGGACTACCATCGCCGTGGTTGGGCTACCTTCCTGCGTCACCCCATCGCTTGACTACTACCGGATCGGATCCCGCGCTCCACACGAACGCCTCACCCCGAAGGGATCGGTCAAACGTGCTTCGGGCGGTTAGCATCACCGGGCTCGTCATGGGCGCCACTTCGCCGGTACGGGAATATCAACCCGTTGTCCATCGACTACGCCTGTCGGCCTCGCCTTAGGTCCCGACTTACCCAGGGCAGATTAGCTTGACCCTGGAACCCTTGATCATTCGGCGCACGGGTTTCTCACCCGTGATTCGCTACTCATGCCTGCATTCTCACTCGTGTCACATCCACCACTGGATCACTCCGCGGCTTCACCCGTGACACGACGCTCCCCTACCCATCCACACCCCTGAACCAAGATCAAGTCCGGCTTGGGTTACATGTGAATGCCATGGCTTCGGCGGACGGCTTGAGCCCCGCTACATTGTCGGCGCGGAATCACTTGACCAGTGAGCTATTACGCACTCTTTCAAGGGTGGCTGCTTCCAAGCCAACCTCCTGGTTGTCACTGCGACTCCACATCCTTTTCCACTTAGCCGCCCCTTAGGGGCCTTAGCCGATGGTCTGGGCTGTTTCCCTCTCGACTACGAACCTTATCGCCCGCAGTCTCACTGCCACGCTCTCACTTACCGGCATTCGGAGTTTGGCTAACGTCAGTAACCTTGTAGGGCCCATCGGCTATCCAGTGCTCTACCTCCGGCAAGAAACACGCAACGCTGCACCTAAATGCATTTCGGGGAGAACCAGCTATCACGGAGTTTGATTGGCCTTTCACCCCTATCCACAGGTCATCCCCTCCATTTTCAACTGAAGTGGGTTCGGTCCTCCACGCCGTCTTACCGGCGCTTCAACCTGCCCATGGATAGATCACTCCGCTTCGGGTCTAGAGCGTGCGACTCAATCGCCCTATTCGGACTCGCTTTCGCTACGGCTACCCCACACGGGTTAACCTAGCCACACACCGCTAACTCGCAGGCTCATTCTTCAAAAGGCACGCTGTCACCCCTTACGAGGCTCCAACGGATTGTAGGCGCACGGTTTCAGGTACTATTTCACTCCCCGCCAGGGGTACTTTTCACCTTTCCCTCACGGTACTGGTCCGCTATCGGTCATCGAGAAGTATTTAGGCTTAACGGGTGGTCCCGCCAGATTCACACACCATTCCAGGAGTGGCATGTTACTTGGGAACACACTCAACAGAGTCACACCCTTACGTCTACGGGGCTATCACCCGCTCCGGCACCGCTTTCCAACGGACTTCGACCTCAGATATGATTTCTAACTCTGCGACCCACCGGCAGATGGATCAAGAATGGTCCCACGACCCCCCACCTGCAACCCCTGCCGGGTATCACACAAGTGAGGTTTAGCCTGATCCGATTTCGCTCGCCACTACTCTCGGAATCACTATTGTTTTCTCTTCCTGCGGGTACTGAGATGTTTCACTTCCCCGCGTTCCCTCCACACACCCTATTTTATTCAGGTGCAGGTAACTGGACATAACTCCAGCTGGGTTTCCCCATTCGGACATCCCCGGATCAACGCTCGGTTGCCAACTCCCCAGGGCATATCGCAGGCTCCCACGTCCTTCATCGGCTCTCGATGCCAAGGCATCCACCATGCGCCCTTACCAACTTGCCACACAAACCACCAACACACACAACAAACAAGTGCGCACCGATGGAATGTGCAATGAGCAAAAAATTGATCAAAGACAACAAACAATCAACGATATTAACACTACAAACAACACACACAAGAAACCCCCCACCACCCAAAGGTGATCGAAGGCAAACTCGCGCATGATGCTCGCGTCCACTATCCAATAATCAAACAACCAGAGCCCTACCAGCGCACCCCCACCACCAAGGCAGGAATAGCGTCTGATGCCTCAGACACCCAACAGCGTGCCATACCACTTACTCGCCCACCCACTCCCCAAAGGAAGCTGCAGACCGTCGTTGTGTTCCACTAGTGAACAACCCATACGCAACCAACACATTCGGCTGGCCATCTCGGGTGTGCTCCTTAGAAAGGAGGTGATCCAGCCGCACCTTCCGGTACGGCTACCTTGTTACGACTTCGTCCCAATCGCCAGCCCCACCTTCGACGGCTCCCCCTGTAAACAGTTAGGCCACCGGCTTCGGGTGTTGCCGACTTTCGTGACGTGACGGGCGGTGTGTACAAGGCCCGGGAACGTATTCACCGCAGCGTTGCTGATCTGCGATTACTAGCGACTCCGACTTCATGGGGTCGAGTTGCAGACCCCAATCCGAACTGAGACCGGCTTTTTGGGATTCGCTCCCCCTCACGGGATCGCAGCCCTTTGTACCGGCCATTGTAGCATGCGTGAAGCCCTGGACATAAGGGGCATGATGACTTGACGTCATCCCCACCTTCCTCCGAGTTGACCCCGGCAGTCTCCTATGAGTCCCCACCATTACGTGCTGGCAACATAGAACGAGGGTTGCGCTCGTTGCGGGACTTAACCCAACATCTCACGACACGAGCTGACGACAGCCATGCACCACCTGTACACCAGTATCAAAGAGACCTCTATCTCTAGAGGCTTCCGGTGTATGTCAAACCCAGGTAAGGTTCTTCGCGTTGCATCGAATTAATCCGCATGCTCCGCCGCTTGTGCGGGCCCCCGTCAATTCCTTTGAGTTTTAGCCTTGCGGCCGTACTCCCCAGGCGGGGCGCTTAATGCGTTAGCTACGGCACGGAACCCATGGAATAGGTCCCACACCTAGCGCCCAACGTTTACGGTGTGGACTACCAGGGTATCTAATCCTGTTCGCTCCCCACACTTTCGCTCCTCAGCGTCAGGTAATGCCCAGAGAACCGCCTTCGCCACCGGTGTTCCTCCTGATATCTGCGCATTTCACCGCTACACCAGGAATTCCATTCTCCCCTGCATACCTCAAGTCTGCCCGTATCGAAAGCAAGCACCCAGTTAAGCTGGATGATTTCACTCCCGACGCGACAAACCGCCTACGAGCCCTTTACGCCCAATAATTCCGGACAACGCTCGCACCCTACGTATTACCGCGGCTGCTGGCACGTAGTTGGCCGGTGCTTCTTCTGTAGGTACCGTCACTCTCGCTTCGTCCCTACTGAAAGAGGTTTACAACCCGAAGGCCGTCATCCCTCACGCGGCGTTGCTGGATCAGGCTTCCGCCCATTGTCCAATATTCCCCACTGCTGCCTCCCGTAGGAGTCTGGGCCGTGTCTCAGTCCCAGTGTGACCGGTCACCCTCTCAGGCCGGTTACCCGTCAAAGCCTTGGTAGGCCATTACCCCACCAACAAGCTGATAGGCCGCGAGCACATCCCCAGCCGAAAAAACTTTCCACAACCACCTCATGCGAGGAATTGTCATATCCGGTATTAGACACCCTTTCGAGTGCTTATCCCAGAGCCAGGGGCAGATTACTCACGTGTTACTCACCCGTTCGCCGCTCGTGTACCCCCGAAGGAGCCTTACCGCTCGACTTGCATGTGTTAAGCACGCCGCCAGCGTTCGTCCTGAGCCAGGATCAAACTCTCCATAAGAAAATCCAATCAAAGCCAGACACAAACAAACTAGCTATCGCCAGAATCATTTGCTCTTGCCAAAAACCACAACACCCACACACAAACCAACCAAAGCCGGCCCACATGCAGACGCTGCTAAAACAATCACAACGACATAAATTGCATGACACACTGTTGAGTTCTCAAACATCACACGC
>NZ_JACEFC010000186.1 GCF_014180715.1 Nocardioides stalactiti
CGCTCGTCCCGTTCGGCACCCTGCTCGGGATCGTCGACCACCGGACCCGGCTGCTGCCGTCGGTCGTCGTGCTGCCCGCGACCGGGGTCGCCCTGGCCTGGGGCGGCCTGCGCTGGGCGTCCACCGGCTCGTCGGACGACCTGGTGCGCGGCCTGATCGGGCTGGTCCTCGTCCGGACGGTGTTCTGGCTGCTGTGGTTCGTGCGCCAGGCGGGGATGGGCTTCGGCGACGTCCGGCTCTCGGCCCTGCTCGGCTGCGTGCTCGGCTACGCGGGCGGCGTCCCGCTCCTGTTCGGCTTCTACAGCGCCTTCCTACTCTTCGCCGTCCCCGGGCTCGTGGTGGCGCTCGTGAAGCGGGACCGCTCGGTCCTCAAGCGGGCCTATCCCTTCGGCCCGTTCCTGCTGGTCGGCGCGTGGCTCGGCATCGTCGCCGGCGAGCCCGTGGTCGCCGCGCTCTACGGCTGACCCGGAGTCTCGTCCGCGCACCGCGGCGCTGGCCGGAGGGCGACGGGATGGGAGGATGGGACCCATGTTGCGCTGGCTGACCGCGGGGGAGTCCCACGGACCCTCCCTGGTCGCGATCCTCGAGGGCTTGCCGGCCCACGTCGAGGTGACGACCGACGACATCTCCGACTCGCTCGCCCGGCGGCGCCTCGGCTACGGCCGCGGTGCCCGGATGAAGTTCGAGCAGGACGAGGTCACGATCACCGGTGGCGTCCGCCACGGTCGGACCCAGGGCGGCCCGGTCGCCATCCAGGTCGGCAACACCGAGTGGCCCAAGTGGGAGACCGTGATGGCGGCCGACCCGGTCGACGCCGGCCTCCTCAAGGACACCGGTCGCAACGCGCCCCTGACCCGGCCCCGCCCGGGCCACGCCGACCTCGTCGGCATGCAGAAGTACGACTTCGACGAGGCCCGCCCGATCCTCGAGCGCGCCTCCGCACGCGAGACCGCAGCCCGGGTCGCCCTCGGCCGGGTCGCCAGCAACTTCCTCGAGCAGTCGGTCGGCGCGCGGATCGTCAGCCACGTCATCGAGCTCGGCGGCGTCCGCACGACCGGGACCGAGCTGCCGACGGCGGACGACGTCGAGCGGCTCGACGCCGACGAGGTGCGGTGCCTCGACGCCGACTCCTCGAAGCTGATGGTCGAGCGGATCGACCAAGCCCACAAGGACGGCGACACCCTCGGTGGGGTCGTCGAGGTCGTCGTCCATGGACTCCCGCCGGGTCTCGGCTCGCACGTCCACTGGGACCGACGCCTCGACTCGCGCCTCGCCGGCGCTCTCATGGGCATCCAGGCGATCAAGGGCGTGGAGGTCGGTGACGGCTTCGAGCTCGCGGCGACCCCCGGCTCCCTGGCCCACGACGAGATCGTGTCCACGGAGGACGGCCTGCGCCGTACGTCGGACCGCTCCGGCGGCACCGAGGGAGGCATGTCGACCGGCGAGGTCCTCCGGGTCCGTGCCGCGATGAAGCCGATCGCGACCGTCCCGCGGGCCCTGCGCACCGTCGACGTCGTCACCGGCGAGGCGACCGTCGCCCACCACCAGCGCTCCGACGTGTGCGCAGTCCCGGCGGCCGGGATCGTCGCCGAGGCGATGGTGGCGCTGGTCCTGGCCGACGCCGTCGTCGAGAAGTTCGGTGGCGACTCCGTCCAGGAGACCCGCCGCAACGCCCAGACCTACCTGGACAACCTGAGGTACAGGTGAGCAAGCCGCTCGCCGTGCTCGTCGGCACGATGGGCGCCGGCAAGACGACCGTGGGACGCCTGCTCGCCGAGGCGCTCGGCGTGCCGTTCCTGGACAGCGACCACGCCGTCGAGGCGCACGCGGGCAAGGCCGTCCAGGACATCTTCGTCGACGACGGCGAGGCCGTGTTCCGCAGGCTGGAGCGCGAGGCCGTCGCCGCTGCGCTGGCGGGCCACGACGGGGTCCTCGCCCTCGGCGGTGGAGCGGTGCTCGACGCCGAGACCCGCGCCCTGCTGGCCGACCACCGCGTCGTCTTCCTGCGGGTGGGGCTGTCCGACGCCGTGAAGCGGGTCGGCCTCGGCGCCGGCCGGCCACTGCTCATGGGCAACGTGCGCGCCCGGGTCAAGCAGCTCCTCGACGAGCGCACCCCCGTCTACGAGGGACTGGCGATGATCTCGGTCGACACCGACGGCCGCAGCCCGCAGGACGTCGTCGCCGAGATCGCGGGCCAGATCCAGGAGGCATCCTGATGAGCAACGACACCACGACCGACACCGTCCTCCCGGTCTCGGGCGCCTCGCCGTACGACGTCGTGATCGGCCGCGGTGTCGCTGGGCGCCTCCCGGGACTGCTCGGCGAGGGTGTCCAACGGGTCGCGTTCCTGCACGCCGCGGAGCTGACCGAGCTGGCCGAGCCGGTGCTGGGCGTGCTGCGCGAGCACTACGACGTGCTGGCGCTCGGGCTGCCCGCGGGCGAGGCCACCAAGGCCGCCGAGGTCGCCTTCGAGTGCTGGGACGCGCTCGGCGAGGCCGGCTTCACCCGCTCCGACGCCGTGGTCACCTTCGGCGGTGGCGCGACCACCGACCTCGGCGGCTTCGTCGCGGCGACCTGGCTGCGCGGCGTCCGCGTCGTCCACGTGCCGACGACGCTGCTGGCGATGGTCGATGCCGCGGTGGGCGGCAAGACCGGCATCAACACCGGCGCGGGCAAGAACCTGGTCGGCTCCTTCCACGAGCCGGCCGGTGTCCTGGTCGACCTCGACACCCTGCTCACGCTGCCGCGTGAGGAGCTGGTCGCGGGCATGGGCGAGGTCGTCAAGTGCGGCTTCATCGCCGACCCGGTCATCCTCGACCTCGTCGAGAAGGACCCGGCGGCGGCCACCGACCCGCGCGGGACCGTCCTCCCCGAGCTGGTCGAGCGCGCGATCCGGGTCAAGATCGACGTCGTCGTCGCCGACCTCAAGGAGACCGGCGGCAGCAACGGGCACCCGGGCCGCGAGGTCTTGAACTACGGCCACACCATGGCGCACGCCATCGAGCGGGCCGAGGGCTACACCATGCGCCACGGTGAGGCCGTCTCGATCGGTTGCTGCTACGTCGCCGAGCTCGCCCGGCTCGAGGGTCACCTCGACGACGCGACCGCGGCGCGGCACGCGACGGCGTTCGCGGCCGTCGGCCTGCCGACGACGTACTCCGGCGCCGGGTTCGACGAGCTGCTGGCCGCGATGCGGGTGGACAAGAAGTCCCGTGGCAACACACTGCGGTTCGTCGTCCTCGACGGCGTGGCGAAGCCCGTGGTCCTGTCCGGGCCGGACGAGGCGAACCTGCGCGCGGCCTACGACCTGATGACCGGAGGTGCGGCGTGACCGGCAGCACGAAGGTCCTGGTCCTCAACGGGCCGAACCTGGGACGGCTCGGCCGTCGCCAGCCGGAGATCTACGGCCACACCACCCACGGCGACCTCGTCGACCTCTGCCGTTCGTGGGGCGAGCAGGTCGGGCTCGACGTGGAGGTGCGCCAGACCAACCACGAGGGCGAGCTGCTCGACTGGCTCAACGACGCCGCCGACTCCGCGACGCCCGTCGTCCTCAACGCGGCTGCGTGGACCCACTACTCGTACGCGGTGTTCGACGCCTGCGCCCAGCTGACCGCGACCCTGGTCGAGGTGCACATCTCCGACCCGTCCCAGCGCCCGGAGGTCTTCCGGCACACGTCGGTGGTGACGCCCCACGCTGCGAAGGTGATCGCGGGCCAGGGGGTCGACGGCTACCGCCAGGCTCTCGAATTCATCGCCGCGGACCGCGACGACTAGACTTCGTCGTTGGCTCGCTGAGACCGCGTGCCGCGCCCGTCGGCTCCACGACCGAGGGCGTGATCCTGGACATCTGCATCGAAGAAGGCTGACGCATGGCAACGACGAACGACCTGAAGAACGGCATGGTGCTGAACCTCGAGGGCCAGCTCTGGCAGGTGGTCGAGTTCCAGCACGTGAAGCCCGGCAAGGGCCCGGCCTTCGTCCGGACCAAGCTCAAGCACGTCGAGTCGGGCAAGAACGTCGACAAGACCTTCAACGCCGGCACCAAGGTCGAGACCGCCACGGTCGACCGCCGCTCGTTCCAGTACCTCTACAACGACGGCACCAACTTCGTCTTCATGGACGTCCAGGACTACGACCAGATCGAGGTCGACCCCGCCATCGTCGGCACCGCCGCCGGGTTCCTCCTGGAGAACCAGGAGGTCATCGTGGCCACCAACGAGGGCCGCGTCCTCTTCATCGAGATGCCGGCGTCGGTCGAGCTCCTCGTCTCCTACACCGAGCCGGGCGTCGTCGGTGACTCCGCGACCGGCCGTACCAAGCCGGCGACCCTCGAGACGGGCGCCGAGATCCAGGTGCCGCTCTTCATCGAGCAGGGCGAGAAGATCAAGGTCGACACCCGCGAGGGCGGCTCCTACCTCTCGCGCGTCAAGTCCTGATGTCGTCAGGAGGCGCCCGTTCCAAGGCCCGCAAACGGGCCCTCGACGTGCTGTTCGCGGCTGACCTTCGCCGCGAGTCGGCGGTCGAGAGCCTCGATCGCTCGATCGCTGAGGGCGCAGCGCCGACCAACCCCTACACCGAGACGCTGGTGCGCGGCGTGGCCGAGCACCTCGTCCGGATCGACGAGGTCCTGGCGACGTACGCCCAGGGCTGGACGCTCGACCGGATGCCGGCCGTGGACCGCAACGTGCTGCGGCTCGGCGTCTACGAGATGCTCTACGTCGACGACGTGCCCGACGCCGTCGCGGTCTCCGAGGCGCTGGCGCTGGTGCGCGAGCTCTCGACCGACGAGTCGCCGTCGTTCGTCAACGGCGTCCTCGGCGCGATCCTGAAGAGCAAGCCCACCCTCGTCTGACCTGACTGCTCTGGACACCCGACCTAGGGTGTCTGCCATGAGCGAGAGCATCGACGTCGCGGTCATCGGGCTTGGGCCAGGAGGGGAGCACGTCGCTGCCCAGCTGGCGAAGGCCGGTCTCACGGTCCTCGGGGTGGAGAAGCACCTCGTCGGCGGGGAGTGTCCCTACTACGGGTGCATCCCGTCCAAGATGATGATCCGCGCGGCCGATGCGCTGGCCGAGGCCCGCCGGGTGCCCGACCTCGGCGGGACGGTCGAGGTGACGCCCGACTGGGGCCCCGTCGCGCGGCGGATCTCCGATGAGGCCACCGACGCCTGGAACGACCAGGTCGCGGTCGACCGGCTGGTCGACAACGGCGGCCGATTCGCCCGCGGCCACGGCCGGCTCGCGGGCCCGGGCAAGGTGGTCGTCGAGACCGCCGACGGTCTCGAGGAGTACGACGTCGCGCGCGCCGTCGTCCTCAACGTCGGCAC
>NZ_JACEFC010000187.1 GCF_014180715.1 Nocardioides stalactiti
CGCTTGCGTTCGGGACGACGCGCGGTGCTCGGGCGAGAGCCGCCGGGGCTCCGGCCCGGTTGCCGGCTGGGGCTCCGCCCGGGGGTACGACGGTCGCCGGGTGTGGCAGCCATGCGTCCCCCTCTCCGATCAGCCTCTGGTGCGCGTCAGTCGATTCTGACGGTCCTCAGCCCTGGAATCGCGGGAACGCGCCGGAGCCGGCATAACGGGCCGCGTCTCCGAGCTCGTCCTCGATGCGGAGCAGCTGGTTGTACTTCGCCACCCGCTCCGACCGCGCCGGGGCGCCGGTCTTGATCTGACCGCAGTTCGTCGCGACCGCGAGATCGGCGATCGTGGTGTCCTCGGTCTCGCCGGAACGGTGGCTCATCATGTTGCGCATGCCGTTGCGGTGGGCGAGCTCGACGGCGTCGAGGGTCTCGGTCAGCGAGCCGATCTGGTTGACCTTGACGAGCATCGCGTTGGCCTGGCCACCGGTGATGCCGCGCTGGAGCCGCTCGACGTTGGTGACGAACAGGTCGTCGCCGACGAGCTGGGTCTTGGCGCCGAGCTGGTCGGTGATGGCCTTCCAGCCGTCCCAGTCGTCCTCGTTGAGCGGGTCCTCGATGCTGACGATCGGGTAGGCCGCGACGAGCTCGGCGTAGTAGGCGATCATCTCGTCGGCGGACTTCTTGGCGCCCTCGAACGTGTAGGCGCCCTGCCCATCATCCGACACTGCGTAGAACTCCGACGCGGCGACGTCGAGCGCCAGCGCGAAGTCCTTGCCGAGCTCGTAGCCGGCCTTCTCGATCGCCTCGGCGATCAGGTCGAGAGCGGCGCGGTTGGACTCGAGGTCCGGCGCGAAGCCGCCCTCGTCGCCGACGCCGGTCGCCAGGCCGCGGCTCTTCAGCACCGACTTCAGCGCGTGGTAGACCTCGGCACCCTGACGGAGGGCGTCGCGGAACGTCGCGGCGCCGATCGGCGCGATCATGAACTCCTGGATGTCGACGTTGGTGTCGGCGTGCGCACCCCCGTTGAGGATGTTCATCATCGGGACGGGCAGCAGGTGGGCGTTGGGGCCACCGACGTAGCGGTAGAGCGGGAGGTCCGCGGAGTCGGCCGCGGCCCGGGCAACGGCGAGCGAGACGCCGAGGATGGCGTTGGCGCCGACGCTCGCCTTGTTGGGCGTGCCGTCGAGGTCGAGCATCGTCTGGTCGATGAGGCGCTGGTCGGAGGCGTCGAGGCCCTCGAGCGCGGGGCCGAGCTTGTTGATCACGGCGTCGACGGCCTGCTGGACGCCCTTGCCGAGGTAGCGCGCACCGCCGTCGCGGAGCTCGACCGCCTCGAACGCGCCGGTGGAGGCGCCGCTGGGCACGGCGGCCCGGGCGAAGGACCCGTCATCGAGGAGCACCTCGACCTCGACGGTGGGGTTGCCGCGCGAGTCGAGGATCTCGCGGGCGCCGACGGCTTCGATCGCTGCCACGTGCACTGCTCCTGATTAGTCCGGGTGGGGGCGGGAGCGACGCTAGCATCGAGCGATGCAGGACCTGCTCGACCCCTGGAAGAACCCGGTGACCTACGCGATCCCGTTCTTCGTGCTGACCATCCTCATCGAGCTGGCAGCCCTCAAGTGGCTCGACCACGACGACGACCCCAAGCCGCCCACCGGCTATTTCGCCCGCGATTCACGAGCGAGCATCAGCATGGGGGCGATCTCGCTGTTCTTCAGCCTGGCGCTGAAGGTCGGGTCGTTCTTCGTCTACATCGCCGTGTTCGAGTACGTCACGCCCGACGCGTTGAAGATGCCCACCGACACCTGGTGGTACTGGGTCCTGCTGATCGCCGCCGTCGACCTCGCGTTCTACGCCTCGCACCGGTTCGTGCACCGCGTCAACGTCGGCTGGGCCGCCCACCAGGCCCACCACTCCAGCGAGTACATGAACTTCGCGACCGCGCTCCGCCAGAAGTGGAACCCGTGGTTCGAGTTCCTCTTCTGGCTGCCGCTGCCGTTCCTCGGCTTCTCCCCGTGGACGATCTACGTCGCGTTCGGCTTCAACCTGATCTACCAGTTCTTCACCCACACCGAGACGATCCCCAAGCTGTGGCGGCCGATCGAGCTGGTCATGAACACCCCCTCCCACCACCGCGTGCACCACGGCTCGGACCCGGAGTACCTCGACAAGAACTACGCCGGGATCCTGATCATCTGGGACCGGATGTTCGGGAGCTTCGTCGAGGAGAAGCAGCGGCCGACGTACGGTCTGACCAAGCCGGTGGGGACCTACAACATCCTCAAGCTCCAGTACGGCGACTACGCGACGATCGTGCGCAACGTCCGGGGAGCGAGGAGCTGGCGGGAGCGGCTGGGCTACCTGTTCGGTCCTCCCGGGTGGGAGCCGGAGCAGCCGCGCGGACCGTACGAGCCGGGGCTCAGCCCCGCAGGTGCTGACTGAGGTCGCCGCTGAGGTCGATCGCCATCGTCCGGGAGTCGAACCACCAGGTGCCGTCGATGCAGTGGAAGGTGTCGCGGTAGCGCCCGACCACGATGGCCTGGAGCGGCAGCGTCTCGGTCTGTTGGAAGACGGTGAACGTCGAGCGGCACGTCGCGCTCGCGAACTCGGCGTCGACGTGGACGACCGCGTTGGTCACGAGGTGGCGGGTCCGCGGCGTGCCGTCGTCGTAGGTGATGACGAGCGAGCGGTAGAACGCGCCCACCGCGGAGGCGCCCTCCGCGAGGGTCACCGGCCCCCGCTCCCCCTCGCTACGGATCCGCCCGTGCTTGAAGAGCGCTCCGACCGCGTCGAAGTCGCCGGCATCGATCGCCTCGGCGTAGCGGTGGAGGAGGTGCTCGACCTCGCGCTCGGCGCTCATCGGCTCGCCACCCACCGGCTCAGGGCTCGAGCCCGAGCTCGCCCATCCTGCCGCTGTGGAGCTCGGTCAGCCGCGTGAGCATCCGGCCGAGAGCCGCCAGGTCCATGCCCGGCCGGTCGACGCCCCCGACGAGGAGCGCCGTCAGGGCGTCACGGTCGGCCGCGACCCGCTGGGCCTGCGTGAGAGCCTCGCCCATGATCCGGCGCCCCCACAGGGCGAGCCGACCGCCGAGCGGCGGGTCGTCGGCGATCGCCTGCCGGATCCGGTCGACGGCGAGCGCCGCGTGGTTCCCGTCGACGACGGAGGAGACGACGAGGTCGCGGGTGTCGGCGTCGAGGTAGGCCGCGATCTCCCGGTAGAAGTCGCGCGCCAGGCTGTCGCCGACGAACGCCTTGACCAGGCCCTCGTACCAGTCCGACGGCGCCGTGTGGGCGTGGAACTCGTCGAGCGCCGCGTGGAACGGCGCCATCGCGGCGAACGGGTCGCCGCCGAGCTGGGCGATCCGGTCCACGAGCGGCTGCACCTTCGCCAGCTCGGCTCCGGCCATCTGGGCCAGCGCGAGCTTGTCCTCCAGGGAGGGCGCCAGCTTGGCGTCCTCGACGAGCCGCTCGAACGCCGACAGCTCGCCGTAGGCGATGACCGCGAGCAGGTCCACGACCGCCTCCCGGTAGGCCGGGTCGGTGAGGGCCACCGGGAGCTCGTCGGACGTCGCCGTGAGGGCACCAGCGTCGGATTCAGCCATGCGCGCAGGGTACCGATACCATGGAACCAGCGAGCCGCTGCCCGATGACCGGCAGAACCGCCCCGTGCGGGGTGGCTCGCGCCACCTCCGGGCGACAAGCGCCCACGTATGTGCGCGGCTGAGTGTGAATCAGCCGCACCCGAATCTGAACTCGGCCCCGGCTGAAATCACTCACGAAAGCGACCAAGACTCTGAGCACCGACAGCACCACCGACACCACGAACAAGCTCACGTTCCGCGACCTCGGCGTCCTTCCCCAGATCTGCGACTCGCTCGAAGAGGCCGGCATCGTCCACCCCTTCGCGATCCAGGAGATGACCCTCTCGGTCGCCCTGATGGGCACCGACCTCATCGGCCAGGCCCGCACCGGCACCGGCAAGACCCTCGCGTTCGGCATCCCCGTGATCCAGCGCAGCGTCGCGCCGGGCGACCCCGACTACGTCGAGATCCCCGAGGGCAAGCCGCAGGCGCTCATCGTCGCGCCGACCCGCGAGCTGGCGATCCAGGTCTCCAGCGACGTCGAGATCGCCTCGCGCGGCCGCGGCATGCGCGTCCTCACCATCTACGGCGGCGTCGGCTACGAGCCGCAGCTCGAGGCACTCGAGACCGGCGTCGACATCGTGGTCGGCACCCCCGGCCGACTGCTCGACCTGGCCAACCGCAAGGCCTTGGACCTCTCCCACGTGCACGCGCTCGTCCTCGACGAGGCCGACGAGATGCTCGACCTCGGTTTCCTCGACGACATCCAGAAGCTGATCCGGATGACGCCGGAGACCCGGCAGACGATGCTGTTCTCGGCGACCATGCCTGCGCCGATCGTCGCGTTGGCCCGCACCTACATGCGGCACCCGATGAACATCCGCGCCGAGTCGTCGTACGAGAACGCCACGGTGCCCGCCACCGCGCAGTTCATCTACCTCGCGCACGACCTCGACAAGCCCGAGATCATCGGTCGGCTCCTCCAGGCCGAGGACGCCGACAAGATGATCGTCTTCACCCGGACCAAGCGTCAGGCGCAGCGGATCGCCGAGGATCTCTCGGAGCGCGGCTTCCAGGCCAGTCCGCTGCACGGCGACATGGCGCAGGTCGCCCGCGAGAAGGCGCTGACCAAGTTCCGCGAGGACAAGATCAAGGTGCTGGTCGCCACCGACGTCGCCGCCCGCGGCATCGACGTCTCCGGCGTCAGCCACGTGGTGAACTACACCTGCCCCGAGGACGACAAGACCTACGTCCACCGGATCGGCCGCACCGGCCGGGCCGGCGCGTCGGGCATCGCGATCACGCTGGTCGACGCGACCGACGTCCACCGCTGGAAGATGATCAACAAGGCGCTGGACCTGCCGTTCGACGAGCCGCTCGAGACCTACTCGACCTCCGAGCACCTGTTCCACGACCAGGGCATCCCGCCGGGCACCAAGGGCCGGATCGTCCCGCCTGCTCCGGTCGAGCGGAAGCCTCGCGAGGACCGTGGCGAGCGTCGCGACCGCGGCGAGCGCTCCACCAACAACAACCGCAACCGGACCCGGACCCGCAGCGGCCGTCCCGCCGAGGGCGACGCCCCGAAGGCGTCCGGTACCGCGTCGACCGCGTCGTCCGACGCCCCGGCCGCCGCCGGTGGGCGTCCGGCCGGCAGCGCCAACCGCAACCGCCG
>NZ_JACEFC010000188.1 GCF_014180715.1 Nocardioides stalactiti
CCCCGGCGGCCAGCTCCCGGAGGAAGCCGGTGTTGGTCGTGAGCCCGAGGACGGCCGTCTCGTCGAGCGCGTCGACGAGGCGCCGTCGAGCGGCCTCGCGGTGCGGGCCGACGGCGATGACCTTGCCGAGCATCGGGTCGAAGGCGGTGCTGACGACCTGCCCCGGAGCGAGGTCGTGGTCCACCCGGACGGCGGTCGGCCAGACCACGGTCGACGCCGTGCCCGCCTGCGGCAGGAACCCGGCGTACGCGTCCTCGGCGTACACCCTCGCCTCGATCGCATGGGCAACCGGTACGACGTCGGCCTGGGCCAGCGGCAGCCGAAGGCCGGCGGCGACGGCCAGCTGGAGCTCGACCAGGTCCAGGGCGGTCACCTCCTCCGTCACCGGGTGCTCGACCTGGAGCCGGGTGTTCATCTCCAGGAAGTAGAACTCGCCCGACTCGGCGTCGAGGAGGAACTCGACGGTGCCCGCGTTGGTGTAGCCGACGCTGCGCGCCAGGTCGACGGCTGCCGCGTGGATCCGGTCGCGGACGTCGTCGGAGAGGTACGGCGCAGGCGCCTCCTCGATGACCTTCTGGTGCCGACGCTGGGCGGAGCACTCGCGCGTGAGGAGGTGGAGGACCTCTCCGTGGGTGTCGCCGAGGACCTGCACCTCGATGTGGCGACCGCGCTCGACGTACTTCTCGATCAGCATCGTGTCGTCGCCGAACGCGCTGGCGGCCTCGCGCTTCGCCGCGGCGATCGCTTCGGCGAGCTCCGAGTCAGATCGCACGACACGCATGCCCTTGCCGCCGCCGCCGGCCGCGGCCTTCACGAGGACCGGGTAGGCGAACGTCGCCGGGTCGTCGTCCAGCCCGTACGACGGCACCACGGGGACCTGCGCGGCGATCGCGATCTCGCGGGCGGCGTCCTTGCGCCCCATCCGCTCGATCACCTCGGGCGTCGGGCCGATCCAGGTGATGCCGGCCTCGGCCACGGCGCGGGCGAAGCCGGCGTTCTCCGAGAGGAAGCCGTAGCCCGGGTGCAGGGCGTCGGCGCCGCACGCGAGGGCAGCAGCGACCTGTGCGGTCGGGTCGAGGAAGTCGGCGGTCCCGGCGACAGACTCGATGCCGAGCCGGTCGCAGGTCCGCGCGACGCGGCGGGCGATCTCGCCGCGGTTGGCGATGTACACACGCTGGAAGGTCATGAGTCGTCCTTGGGGGCGTTCACATGCGGAAGATGCCGTAGGAGGGGTCGGCGACCGGCGCGTTCGCGGTCACCGCCAGCGCCATGCCGAGCACCCGGCGGGTGTCCGCCGGGTCGATGACGCCGTCGTCCCAGAGTCGGGCGGTGGCGTAGTACGGCGATCCCTGCGTGTCGTACTGCTGACGGATCGGCTCCTTGAACGCCTCGTCGTCCTCGCGACCGGCGACCGTCGCGAGCACGTTGGCGGCCTGGTCGCCGCCCATCACCGAGATCCGCGCGTTGGGCCACATCCACAGGAAGCGTGGGTCGTAGGCGCGGCCGCACATGCCGTAGTTGCCGGCGCCGAAGCTGCCGCCGATGACGACGGTGAGCTTGGGGACGACCGAGCAGGCGACCGCCGTCACCAGCTTCGCGCCGTCACGGGCGATGCCGCGGTTCTCGTAGTCCTTGCCGACCATGAAGCCGCTGATGTTCTGCAGGAACAGGAGCGGGATCCCGCGCTGGTTGCAGAGCTCGACGAAGTGCGCGCCCTTGAGCGCGGACTCGCTGAACAGGATGCCGTTGTTGGCGACGATGCCGACCGGGTAGCCGTGGATCTTCGCGAAGCCGCAGACGAGCGTGTCGCCGTACAGCTGCTTGAACTCCTGGAGCCGGCTGCCGTCCACGAGTCGCCGGATCACCTCGCGCACGTCGTACGGCGTGCGGGTGCTGGCCGGGACGACGCTGTAGATCGACTCCGGTGCCTCGTGCGGATCCTCGACGTCGGTCGGGGCGTCCGGGGCGGCCCCTGGAAGGGTGGCGACGATGCCGCGCAGGATCTGGAGGGCGTGGGCGTCGTCCTCGGCGAGATGGTCGACGACGCCGGAGGTACGGGCGTGGACGTCGCCGCCGCCGAGCTCCTCGGCGGTGACGACCTCTCCGGTCGCCGCCTTCACCAGCGGCGGCCCGCCGAGGAAGATCGTGCCCTGGTTGCGGACGATCACGGTCTCGTCGGACATCGCGGGGACGTAGGCACCGCCCGCGGTGCAGGAGCCCATGACGGCCGAGAGCTGGGGGATCCGTCGGGCGCTCATGTTCGCCTGGTTGAAGAAGATCCGGCCGAAGTGCTCCCTGTCGGGGAACACGTCGTCCTGCATCGGCAGGAAGGCGCCGCCGGAGTCGACGAGATAGACGCAGGGGAGGTGGTTCTCAGCGGCGATGGTCTGAGCGCGCAGGTGCTTCTTCACGGTGACCGGGTAGTAGGTGCCGCCCTTCACGGTCGCGTCGTTGGCGACGACCATGCAGTCGCGGCCCTCCACGCGCCCGATACCGGCGACGACACCCGCCGACGGAACGGCGTAGTCGTCGTCGCCGTACATGCCGAAGGCGGCCAAGGGGGCGACCTCGAGGAACGGGCTGCCGGGGTCGAGGAGCCGGTCGACGCGGTCGCGGGGCAGGAGCTTGCCGCGGTCGGTGTGCTTCTTGCGGGCCGACTCGCTGCCGCCCTGGCGCACGCGCGCGAGCCGCTCGCGCAGCTCGGTGGTGAGCTCCTCGAGACTGGTCATGCCGTCAGGTTAACGATCATTAACCTGGCGGGTCAATCGAGACTGGTGAACGAGCGCTAACCTGAGCCGGTGATCGAGACCGAGCCGACCCGCCGCGAGCAGATCCTCGCGACAGCGGCAGAGCTCTTCGCGGCCCGCGGCTTCCACGGGGTGTCCGTCGCCGAGCTCGGCGCAGCCTGCGGCATCTCCGGTCCCGCGCTCTACAAGCACTTCCCCAACAAGCAGGCGCTGCTCGCCGACATGCTGGTCTCCATCAGCGAGGAGCTGCTCGCCGTCGGCCGGGCGCGGGTCGCGGCCGCGGACGGGCCTGCTGCCGCCGTCCAGGCCCTGGTCGACTGGCACGTCGAGTTCGCCCTGGGCCACCGGCCACTGATCATCGTCCAGGACCGCGACTGGGAATCGCTTCCCGAACAGGCGCGCGACCAGGTCCGTCGGCTGCAGCGGTCCTACGTCGACCTGCTCGCCAACCAGCTGCGGCTGGTGCGGCCGGCCGTGAGCAAGCCGACGGCGCACGCCGCCGCCCAGGCGGCCTTCGGGCTCCTCAACTCCACGCCGCGCGCCGGCCACGCCATCTCCGACGACGCGCTCCGCACGCTGCTCGCGGCGATGGCCGTCGCGGCGCTCGGCGCCGCTCGCTGATCACGACCAGCTGGCACCTCGGGCCCGCAAGAGGGGCAAGTCGGGCCCGCAAGAGGGGCAAGTCGGGCCCGCACGAGGGGCAGGTCGGACCCGCAAGGGGGGCGACTCGGCGGGTCAGCGGGGCGAGCGCGGGAGGAACTCGCGGTCGGCGTAGCGGCCGACCTTCCAGGTGGAGTAGCCGTCGGCGGTGGCGCCGACGAGACCGCCGACCACCGGGACGCGCTTGCCGACGGTGGTGGCGAGGCGCTTGCCGATGACGCGGGCGACGAGGTCGGAGGCGACGGCGGAGGTGATGATGGTGTCGAGGAGGGGGTCGTGGGAGGGGGCGGTGGCGATCGCCATCGGCGGGGCGGGGAGCTGGAGCTTCTTGACCATCTTGCGGACCGAGTCGTCGCCGAGGACGGTCACCAGGATGGCGTTGCGGACCCGCGGGTCCTCGAGGTCGTAGCCCCGCAGGTGGGCGATGCCGGCGACCATGCGGCACTGGATGAGCGCCAGCTCGGTGATGTTCACGGGGGCGATGACGGCAGCGGTGACGAGCCCGCCGAGGTTGGTGGCGAGGCCGCCGACTCCCGCGTAGCGCACGTGGTTCTCGATGACCTCGTGGATCGCTTTGTCGACATTTCCGTGCTGCTCGCGCAGCTGGGCCTCGGCGGCATGGGCGGCGGGCGGCAGCGGCCCGACGCCGACGATCGCCCGGTGCAGGGCCTCGCGCACGAACGACGAGGTGAGGCCCGGGGCGAGATCGGCGATCTTGGGGACGACGACCCGGGCCGTGTTGACGGCCAGGCCTCGTTTGAGGCTGCTGCGCATGTGAAAATCTTAGGGGGATGGACGAACGAGGGCCGATCGAGCCGCCGCCGACACCGTGGGAGCTGCCCTCCCGTGAGCACCTCGGCGACCTCGGGGGCGACCACGACCTGGTCGCGATGGGCGCCGACCTCGCCCCGGGCACCTTGCTGGCGGCCTACCGGCGGGGTCTGTTCCCGATGCCCGAGCAGGCTCGGCCCAGGCTCCGGGTCCGCGGCGCCGCACCCACGGTCGGTTGGTGGTGCCCCGCGCAGCGGGGGGTCCTCCGCCTCGACGGGCTGAAGGTGTCGCGGTCGCTGCGCCGCTCGACCCGCGACTTCGAGGTCCGCGTCAACACGGCGTTCGACGAGGTGGTCGCCGCGTGCGGTGATCCGACCCGGACCGGCGCGTGGATCGACAGCGGCATCCAGAAGGCCTACGGCGACCTGCACCGGCTCGGTTGGGCACACTCGGTCGAGGCGTGGCAGGAGGGTGTCCTCGCAGGTGGCCTGTACGGCGTCGCCATCGGCGGGCTCTTCGCCGGGGAGTCGATGTTCCACCGGGTCCGGGACGCCTCGAAGGTCGCGCTGGTCGGCCTGGTCGACCTGATCACCGACGTGCACGCGGCCGACCGGCTCATCGACGTGCAGTGGTCGACGCCGCACCTCGACAGCCTCGGCGTGGAGGAGATCCCGCGCAGCGACTACCTCGCGCGGCTACCTGCCCTGCTCGACGTACCGCTTCCTGAGGTGTTTGCCGCGGGAACGGCGGGGGCATGACCCCTTCCGGTCACTGGCGGGCATCAATAGTCTGCCAGTGTGCGGGCCACCGTTGTGGCCGCTCCCAGACCCGGCGCACGCGGCGCCGTGTCGTCTCCGAAAGGAAACCCGCATGACCCGGATCAAGCGACCTGCCGCAGCGATCAGCGCGGCAGCGCTGCTCTCCTTCTCCCTCACGGCGTGTGGCGGTGCTCCCACCGACGCCTCGGAGAAGGACTTCTGCAAGGGCTTCAACGACGCCTTCGAGGTGCTGTTCAGCGCGGGCGGCGAGGAGCCGAGCG
>NZ_JACEFC010000189.1 GCF_014180715.1 Nocardioides stalactiti
CCCGCGGACCGGAGCGCCGGTCCTCGGCCACCTGCGGACCGTCACCGCGCTCGGGGAGACCGCGCTCGGGGCGAATGTCGCCACGACCGCCGCCCTCGTCCTCGGGGAGGAGGCCGAGCGCTGGCTCGACGAGCGCGGCGTCCATGCCCGGCTCGTGCTGGCGGACGGAACCGTTCGTCGGGTCGGGGCTTGGCCGGCGCCCGGTGCCGACGAGGGGGTGGCGGCGTGAACGACGCGATGCTCTGGTTCCTCAACCGCAGCACCGGGTTCGTCCTGCTCGGCGTGCTCACCGCGACCGTGGTCCTCGGGGTCCTCACGGTCCGCGGCCGGGCCGGGTCGCGGGTGCCGGTGTTCGTCTCCCGCGCGCTGCACCGCAACCTCAGCCTCTTCGGCACGGCCCTGCTGGTCGCGCACATCGCGACGGCCGTCGCCGACGAGTTCGTCGACATCCGCTGGTGGCACGCAGTCGTCCCGTGGGGTGCGGCGTACGAGCCGCTCGGAGTGGCGGTCGGGACCCTCGCCACCGACCTGGTCATCGCCGTGATGGTGACGACGGCGGTCCGGGCGCGGCTGGGCCTCGGGGGGTGGCAGCGCGTCCACCAGCTCGCCTACCTGGCGTGGGCGCTCGGCCTCGGGCACGGACTGGTGATCGGGACCGACACCGGCGAGACGTGGGCGCTGGTCGGCTACTCGTCCGCAGTGGGCCTGGTCGCCGCCGCGGTGGTGGCGCGGTCGCTGGCTCCCCACCCGACCGCACGCGAAGCGAGGCCGGCATGACCGCCGTCCTCGGACCGCTCGGCGTCCGCGTCGAGCGGGGCCCCGCCGTCCTCGCGGCCGCCGACGACGGACCGTCGCTGGCCGCGCACCGCGCCACCCACGGGGAGCTGCCCGGGGTCGCGCTCACCCCGCTGCTCGCCGACCTCGAACGCGTCGGCCTGCGGGGGCGGGGCGGGGCGGGCTTCCCGTTCGGCCGCAAGCTGGAGACCGCCGCCAAGGGCCGGGGCCGACCGACGGTCGTGGTCAACCTCAGCGAGGGGGAGCCGGCCAGTGCCAAGGACGCCACGCTCGCGATGGTCGCGCCGCACCTCGTCCTCGACGGGGCCCTGGCCGCGGCCCGGGTGCTCGGAGCGCGCGAGGTCCACGTCGTCGTACCGGAGGCCGACCTGCAGGTGCGCGCTGCGGTCGAGCAAGCCTTGGGGGAGCGCCCGCGCGACAGGGTCCGCCACGTCGTGCACCGCGCCGACGAGTCGTTCGTGGCTGGCCAGGTCAACGCCGTCCTCGAGCTGATGGCGGGCCGCCCCAACCGGCCCGTGACCGCGTGGGAACCGGCGGCCGTCAGTGGCCACCGTGGTCGGCCGACCCTGGTGTCCAACGGCGAGACCTATGCCCAGCTCGGGCTGCTGGTGCTGCGCGGGGTGCGCGACCACCTGTCGCGGGGCACGACGGACGAACCGGGGACCACGCTCCTGACCCTGCACGACGACGGGGGGAAGCGCGTGGTCGAGGTCGCCTTCGGCACGCCGTGGAAGGCGCTGCTGGACCCGGCGTCCCTCGACCGGCCGGTGCTCATCGGCGGCTACCACGGGACCTGGGCGGAGGCCGGCCGGCTGCGGGAGCTGACCGTCTCGCGGAGCGGGCTCGCCGAGGCCGACCTGACGCTCGGCGCGGGGGTGGTCCTGGTTCCCGATGGCTGCCCGCTGTGGTTCGCGCGGTCCGTGACGACGTACCTCGCCGCGCAGTCGGCCGGACGCTGCGGGCCGTGCCGCAACGGTCTGCCGGCGGTGGCTGAGGCCTTCACCCGGGTGGTGGACGGCGTGGGCGGACTGGCCGAGCTCGAGCGGCTCTGCGGCCTGGTCGAGCGGCGCGGGGCCTGCGCGCACCCCGACGGGACGGCGCGGATGGTGCGCTCGGCGCTCGCGCGGTTCCCCGAGGAGGTGCAGCGGCACACCCGCGGCGGCTGCAGCGAAGGCGGGCGACCCCGTGCGTGAGCGCGGCGCGGACCACCAGCTGCGCGTCGACTGGCCCGCCTGCCAGGCGCGAGGCGTCTGCTTCGAGCTGCTCCCCGAGCTGATCGAGCTCGACGACTGGGGCTACCCGGTCGTGGGTGGGCCGGTCACCCCGGAGCTCCTGACCGCTGCCCGAGCCGCGGTCCACGGCTGCCCGCGGATGGCACTGCGACTGCTGCCAGGGTGAGACCTCTGGCGCTGGAGCCCGAAGGGGAGTAAGCCTGGACCTACCGGTGGTGTCGTTCTGGCACTGCCCCGTTCGGAGAGGAGCGGACCGTGTTCGCACGTTCGATCACGTTCCACGGCAGGCCGGAGAAGATCGGGGCAGGCATCGCCTTCATCGAGAACGAGGCCGTGCCCATGCTCGACAGGATCAAGGGCTGTCGCGGCGTCTCGCTGCTGGTCGACCGCGGGAGCGGGCAGTGCATCGCCACCAGCTCGTGGGACAGCGAGGCGGCGATGAACGCCAGCAACGAGCAGACGCGGCCGATCCGCGAGCGCGGCCGCGACATCCTGGGCGGCTCGATGCAGGTCGACCAGTGGGAGATCGCCGTGATGCGGCGCTCCCAGCACGGTGAGACCTGCCGGGTCAGCTGGCTCCAGGGCGACCTCGACACCATGATCGAGACCTTCCGCGTCGGGATCCTCCCGCGACTGGCCCAGACCAGCGGCTTCTGCTGCGCCAGCCTCCTCGTCGACCGCTCGTCGGGCCTCGCGTGCGCGACCTCGGCCTGGGCGACCCGGGGAGCGATGACCGCGAGCCGCGACGTCGTCGGCGAGCTGCGCAACCGGCTGGCCGAGGAGGCCGGCGGCCAGGTCATGGACGTGCACGAGTTCGAGCTGGCCTACGCGCACCTGCACGTCCCGCAGATGGCCTGACGCCGGGGTGACGCAGGGCATAGTGGGATGCCTTCCAATCCTGGAGGGCATCCCCATAGGTTTCCTTGGTGCCCCCGTGGAGCCGTACCGACCTGACCTTCCCCTCCGGCGAGACGACCTGTGCCGCGTGGCTCTACTCGCCCGACGGCGTCCCTGCTGACCGGCCGAGCCCGGTCATCGTGATGGCCCACGGGCTGGGCGGGGTCCGGGAGGAGCGACTCGATGCGTTCGCCGAGCGGTTCGTGAGCGCGGGCTACGCCTGTCTCGTCTTCGACTACCGGACCTTCGGCGCGAGTGCCGGCGAACCCCGGCAGCTGCTCGACATCCGGCGCCAGCGCGAGGACTGGCGGGCCGCGGTCGCGTTCGCCCGGACGCTGGACGTCGTCGATCCGGCACGCGTGGTGCTCTGGGGCACGTCCTTCAGCGGCGGCCACGTGATCGTCACGGCCGCGCAGGACAAGGGTGTCGTCGCCGCGATCTCGCAGTGCCCCTTCACCGACGGCCTCGCGTCCGGCCTGGCGACGGGCCCGGTCACCTCGGCCAAGGTCACCGCGCGGGCGTTGCGCGACGTCGTCGCTGCCCGGTTCGGCCGGGAGCCGGTCCGGATCCCGACCTACGGTCCGCCCGGGTCGACGGCGCTGATGACGGCTCCCGACTGCGTCGCCGGTGTCGAGGCCCTGATGCCGGAGGGTGCGACCGGACCCAAGGAGGTGGCGGCTCGGATCGCCCTCCAGATCCCGCGCAGCTTCCCCGGCCGCCAGGCCAAGAACGTCGACTGCCCGCTCCACGTGGTCGTCTGCGAGCGGGACACGGTCGCCCCCGCGGGGCCGACGCAGCGGTACGCCGCCCGGGCCCCGTACGGCGAGGTCGTGCTCTACGACGCGGGCCACTTCGACATCTACGTCGGGGACTGGTTCGAGCGCAACGTCGCCGCCCAGCTCGACTTCCTCGCCCGCCACGTCCCCGTCGCCTGACGACCACCAGGCAGGTCCGACCCGGTCGCCACCGCCCACCTGTGTCAGCGAGGTCGTCGGCTCGCGGTCACTCGAGGTGATGAGTGGAGAACTGAGCGCGACGGACCGGCATCTCGGCAACGGGACTCCAACCCTGGCCCACCTGGCGGCCGGTCAACGTGACCCAGTCGAGCCGGATCCAGACCTCGTCGTCGCGGTCGACCCAGGAGGGCGGCTTCGGTGCCCGGCGCTCGATGTCGGTGAGATCCTCAGCGCGGACGCGCTCTCCCACCCCACGGGCAACGACGGACCAGCCGTGTCGTCGGTCGTAGTCGGCGTGGTCCACCTCGAAGACCAGCAGTGCTCCGTCGGCGTGCTTGTCCAGCAGCGATCCGACTGCGGTGCGCACCAGGATCGCGTCCCCGGCCGTCGTGTAGTTGACCGGCACGATCTCCGGGCCCGTCGCTCGGTTGAGGACGAGGCGCCCGAGCACGCCGGCCCGGAGCAACCGTTCGCAGGTCTCGTAGGGAAGCTCATGAGAGGTAGCCACGACCTCAGCATGAGGGGAGAGGTGGGGTCGGCCTAGGGTCCAATGTCCTTGGATCCGGGTGAGCGGCGGCCCGTTGATCGCCGTCGCTAGCGTTGAGGTGTGCCCAACCGCCTGGCGTCCGCCACGTCGCCGTACCTCCTCCAGCACGCGGACAACCCCGTCGACTGGTGGGAGTGGAGCCCGGACGCGTTCGCCGAGGCGCGCCGTCGCGACGTCCCGGTGCTGCTGAGCGTGGGTTATGCGGCCTGCCACTGGTGCCACGTGATGGCGCACGAGTCGTTCGAGGACGCGGCGACCGCGGCGTACATGAACGAGCACTACGTCAACGTCAAGGTCGACCGCGAGGAGCGGCCCGACGTCGACGCGGTCTACATGCAGGCCACGACGGCGATGACCGGGCACGGCGGCTGGCCGATGACGGTGGTGATGGACCACGAGGGGGCGCCGTTCTTCGCGGGCACCTACTTCCCGGACCAGCCGCGGCACGGGACGCCGGCGTTCACCCAGGTGCTGCAGGCGATGAGCGAGGCGTGGCACGAGCGCGGTGAGGAGGTACGGCGCGTCGCCGACCAGCTGCGCGAGCACCTCTCGACCGTCGGCGACCTCCCGTCGGGGCCGGG
>NZ_JACEFC010000019.1 GCF_014180715.1 Nocardioides stalactiti
GGTGAGCTCGACGCTCACCGGACCGACCGGCTCGGGGAACGACCGGTCGACGACCGCGCCCTGGTGCCGCCCCACGGTCCCGATGCCGTAGCAGGCTCCCAGGAACGGGAAGTCCCGCTCCACGACCTCGTCGAGGAGCCGGGCCAGGTCGGCCTCGGCCTGCGCTTGCGCGGCCGACTTGGTCTCCTCGGGGTCGGAGGCGTTGTAGGCGCCGCCGCCGAGGATGATCCCCGCCCACTGGTCGAGGTCGAGGGGTGGCAGGGGCGCCGTACCGAGCTCGATCCGCGGCAGGTCGTCGACCGGGACGCCGAGGAACCGGGCGAACGCCGCGTGCTCCTCGAGCGCGGCACGTTCCTCCGTGCGGATCGACAGGAGGAGGAACCGCCGGCCCATCAGTCGTCCGCAGCGTCGTCCAGGTGCCCGTCGAGGGATCCCTCGACCGGTTCCGCCCGCGGACCGGTGTAGTCCGGCCCGTAGGCGCCCGGGGCCGGGCGCCGGGTCTTGCGTGGCGCCTTCTCCCCCGGTGCCATCCGCCGGGCGGTCACGAGGAAGGCCGTGTGGCCGATCATCTTGTGCCCGGGGCGGACCGCGAGGCCCTCGACGTGCCAGTCCCGGACCAGCGACTCCCAGGCCGCCGGCTCGGTGAACCCGCCGTGGACGCGCACCGTCTCGACGAAACGCGACATCTGGGTGGTCGTGGCGACGTAGGCGCAGACGATCCCGCCGGGGCGCAGCGCGTCGGCGGCGGCGTCGAGGCAGTCCCAGGGCGCCAGCATGTCGAGGATGATCCGGTCGCAGCTCTCCCCGGACGCCGGGAGCGCCTCGGCGAGGTCGCCGATGGTCAGCTGCCAGGCCGGGTGGACCGGACCGTCGGGGGCCTCGGCCGCACCGAAGAACTGCGTGACGTTCTTGCGCGCGACCTCGGCGAACTCCTCGCGTCGCTCGTACGACGACACCCGCCCGTGCGGTCCGACCGCCCGCAGCAGGGAGCAGGTCAGCGCGCCGGACCCGACGCCGGCCTCGACGACGTGGGCGCCGGGGAAGATGTCGGCCATCGCCACGATCTGGGCGGCGTCCTTCGGGTAGACGACGGCCGCGCCGCGCGGCATCGACACGACGAACTCCGAGAGGAGCGGCCGGAACACGAGGTACTCGCCACCGGCGGAGGAGGTGACGGTGAAGCCCTCCTCGCGACCGATGAGCTCGTCGTGGTCGAGGTGGCCACGGTTGGAGAAGAACCGCTTGCCGGGCTCGAGGCTGAAGTTGTGCTTGCGCCCCTTGCCGTCGACCAGGCGCACCCACTCGCCGGCGCGCAGCGGACCGCGGTGCACGCCGGACCAGGCCTCGGCGGCGACGTCGTCGAGGTCGTCGGGGACTCCGTGATCGGGTTGGCTCACGGACCGGGAGACTATCCGGCCTGGACCGCGCGCTCCACGTCGGCGGTCGCCAGGACGCCGTAGACGGCTCCGTCGGGCTCCACCAGCAGGTACTCGCTCGCCGGCGTGCGGCGGATCGCGTCGAGCAGCTCCGCGCCGGTGATGCCGACCGGCAGCCGCAGTCCCTCCTCGACCGTTCGGGTGACCACGGAGACCGCCACCCAGGGTTGCCGGTCCTCGGGCATGGCGCGCACGGCGGCCTCGTCGACGACACCGAGCGGGTCGCCCGCGGTCGAGACGGTGAGGATGCTGCCGGCCTGCTGGTCGCGGGCCCGGCGGATGGCTTCGGCCAGGGGCAGGTCGTCGGGGACGGCGAGGGTACGACGGGCGAGGTCGCGGGCGACGACGCGCGCGACCTTCGCACGGATCCGGGCGACCGCGATCGCCTGGGACGCGCCGCTCCAGAGGAACAGGGCGATGACGCCGTACAGGATCACGTCGAGGAGGGTCGTCTCGAGTCCGGTGACACTCTCCTGGACGAAGGGCCAGAGGAACACCGCGGCCGCCGCCACCCGGCCGCCCCAGCCGGCCGCGGCGATGCCGGTCTCGACCCGCCCGGTGATCCGCCAGACCGCCGCCTTGAGGACGCGGCCGCCGTCGAGCGGCAGGCCCGGGACGAGGTTGAGGAGCCCGATCAGCAGATTGGCGCCGGCCAGGCCCTCCACGGTGAGGCGCAGCAGGCCGTCGGGCGTCACGAACCACAGCGCGGCGGCGCTGGCGCCGACGGCGAGGGAGGTGATCGGGCCGACGACCGCGATCCAGAACTCCTGGCGTGGCGTGCGGGCCTCGCCCTCGATGGCGGTCACCCCGCCGAGGAAGTGCAGCGTGATCGAGTGCACCTCGAACCCGTAGCGCCGGGCCGCGATCGCGTGGGCCGCCTCGTGGAGGAGGACGGCGAGGTACAGGACGATCGCGAAGGAGACCCCGACGACGTACTTCCAGCCGCCGAGACCCGGCTGGATCTGGTCGACGCGGGGCGCCATCACGAAGGCGATGAGCGCGGCCACCAGGAACCAGGACGACGACACCAGGACGTCGCTCCCCGCGATGCTGCCGATGCGGAGGGTGCCCCGAGGCGCCGGTGCGCGGGGCGGCCGGCGACGGTCGGACTCGCTCGTGGACACGTGTCGAGGCTATCCAACGGGTGAGCAGTGTCGGTGCTGTGCCCTAGCGTCCTGGCCATGACCTCCCCGACCGCCGCGCCGCCACCCCCGGGGGTGGTGCCGATCGACCCTGCGGAGCGGGTCGGCACGAAGGTCGACGGGGTCGAGGTCCTCGGCGCGTTGTCGCCGTCGCGCGCCGGCGACTTCATGACCTGTCCGCTGCTCTTCCGGTTCCGCACCATCGACCGGCTGCCCGAGCCGCCCTCGGTGGACGCCGTCCGCGGGACCGTCATCCACAAGGTCCTCGAGGACCTCTTCGACCTGCCGGCCGCCGAGCGGACGCCTGAGCGTGCCGACGCGATGGTGGAGCCGACCTGGGAGGACCTGCTCGCCGCCGAGCCGGCCCTCGCCGCCCTCTTCCCCGATCACGACGAGGGCGCCGCCGCCGGTCACTGGTTGCTGTCCTGCCGCGAGGTGCTCGCCCGCTACTTCACCCTCGAGGACCCGCGGTTCATCGAGCCCGCCGAGCGAGAGCTCTACGTCGAGACGCTCACCGACACCAAGCTGCTGCTGCGCGGCGTCGTCGACCGGGTCGACGTCGCTCCCGACGGAGCCATCCGGGTGGTGGACTACAAGACCGGCCGAGCTCCGAAGGAGGCTTCGGAGGGGGCCGCGCTGTTCCAGCTCAAGTTCTATGCGCTCGTCCTGTGGCGGATGCGCGGGGTCATCCCGAAGCGGATCCAGCTCATCTACCTCGGCAACACCGAGATCCTCTTCTACGAGCCGGACGAGGCCGACCTGCTCGCGACCGAGCGCAAGGCACAGGCGGTCTGGGAGGCCATCCGGTCGGCGAAGGAGACGGGCGACTGGCAGCCCCGCCCCAGTGCCCTGTGCCGCTGGTGCTCCCACCAGGCCCTGTGCCCGGCCTACGGCGGGACGCCCCCGCCGCTGCCGGTCAAGGAGCCCGCGGACCACGCCCGAGCCGGCCAGGCCCCAGGAGGTCAGACCCCGGACGGCTCTTCCGGATAGAGCACGCAGGCGACGTCCACCCCACCGGCGCGACGTAGCGCGGGGTCGACGCCCTCGTGGAAGTGCACGCGGACGCCGGAGCCCTCGTCGGTGATGGTCTGCACGCCGGTCCAGATCGGGTCGTCGGGTGCTTCGGCGCGGACCTGGTCGAGGAAGCCCTTGATCGCCTCGGGTCCGTCCTTGCCCAGGGTGGCGCTCGTCGCGGGTCGGTCCAGGTGGTCCAGCGACCCGACCGAGGCGCTCTCGGCCTCGAACGCCTCGGGCGTACGACGGGTCCAGTGGGCCTCGACGAGCGTCCGCAGGTCGCGCGACTCCCAGCCGCACGAGGCGACGGCCTCCGTGCAGCGCGGGTGGAACGCGCAGCCGAGCGGGGGCGCCGCCGCGTCGGGCACCTCGCCCCGCGGCAGGTCGCGCGGGAGCTGGCGCCCGGGGTCGGGGTCGGGGATCGCGCGGAGCAGCGCCTTCGTGTACGGGTGGCGCGGGTTCGCGAAGATCTCCTCGGTCGGCCCGATCTCCACGATCCGCCCGAGGTACATGATCGCGATCCGGTCGCAGAAGTACTTCGCGCTGGCGAGGTCGTGGGTGATGTAGACGTAGGTGAGCCCGAGGTCCTGCTTGAGGTCGAGCATCAGCTGGAGGATCTTGGCGCGCACCGACATGTCGAGCATCGAGATCGGCTCGTCGGCCACCAGCACGCTCGGGCCGGTGATGATCGCGCGCGCCATCACGACGCGCTGCTTCTGGCCGCCGGACAGGTCGCGCGGGTACTTCTCGAGGAACAGCTCCACCGGCGAGAGGCCGACCCGCTCGAGCGCGTCCACGACCTTGGCCCGTCGTTCGGTGGCCGAGCGCATCCCGTGGACGCGCAGCGCGTCGCCGACGGCGACCTCCACCGTCATCGCCGGGTTGAGCGCGGCGCTCGGGTCCTGGAACACCATCTGGATGTGGCGGCGCAGGTCGCGCAGCCGGCGGCGGCTCAGCGTGGCCAGGTCCTGGCCACGGAACCTGATCGAGCCCTCGGTGGCGGGGGCAAGTCCGAGCAGGGCCCGGCCGAGCGTCGACTTCCCGCTGCCGCTCTCGCCGACGAGCCCGACGACCTCCCCCGGCTGAAGGGTGAGGTCGATGCCGTCCACGGCCTTGACGACGCCGGCGTCCCGCCCGAACAGCCGCGCCAGGCTGCCGCCGCGCAGGCCGTAGTGCACGGCGAGGCCGCGGACGTCGATGATCGGTCCCGCCTCCACACCTGCGCCCTGGGCGTCGGCGTCGGGGGTCTCAGGCTTCGTCGGCAACGGCCAGCTCCTCCTGCTTCAGCGGGCGGGTGCCACCCGAGGGGATCTGGTCGCGCGGACCGACCTGCCAGCACTCGACCCGACCACCGGTCGGCCGCTCGATGTTGATCGGGTTGCGGGTCGCGCACACCGCCATCGCATCGGGGCAGCGGGGGTGGAACCGGCACCCGTCGGGCGGGTCCACCAGGTCCGGCGGCGAGCCGGGGATGAAGTTGAGGCCGGTGGTCCGCAGCGAGATCGTCGAGCGGAGCAGCTCGCGGGTGTAGGGGTGCTGCGGGTTCTCGAACACGTCGGACACCCGCCCCTCCTCGACGATCCGGCCCGCGTACATCACCGCGACCCGGTCGCACGCCTCCGCCACGATCCCCACGTTGTGGGTGATGAGCAGCAACGAGGTCCGGAAGTTGCGACGCAGGTCGTTGAGGATCTGCACGATCTGGGCCTCGACGAGCACGTCGAGCGCGGTGGTCGGCTCGTCGGCCACGATGAACGCCGGCTGGAGGACCAGCGCCAGCGCGATCATGAGGCGCTGCCGCATCCCGCCGGAGAACTCGTGCGGGTAGGAGCGGTAGCGGGTCGGCGGGATCCCCATCTGGCGGAGCGCGTCCAGCGCCCGCTGTCGGACCTGCTGCTTCGACAGCCCCGGCTCGTGCTGCTTGATCGTCTCCTCGAAGTGCGCCGAGATCCGCAGCAGCGGGTTCAGCCGGGTCAGCGGCTCCTGGAAGATCATGCCGAGGTCCGTGCCGCGCAGGCGGTAGGAGTCCTTGGCGCGCATCGAGAGCACGTCCTTGCCGTCGTACCAGACCTCACCGTCCCGCTTGGCGCCGGGCGGCAGCAGGCCCATCAGGCCACGCCCGAGGGTCGACTTGCCGCACCCGGACTCCCCCACCAGGCCGAGCGTCTCCCCCGGCGCGATGTCGAAGCTCACCCCGTCGACGGCGCGGATCGCACCGCGCGTGGTTCCGTACCAGACCCGCACGTCGCGGGCCGAGATCACCGGCTCGCTGCTCGGCTCCAGGGTCGGCTCGTTGCTCGTCGCGAAGCTCATCGCGGCTCAGCGCTCCTCTCGCGGCGTCATGACGACCGGCAGCAGTCGGCGGACCCGCAACGTCGGGTTCAACGTCTCGTTGAGGCCCTCGCCGACGAGCGTCAGACCGGTCACCAGCAGCACGATCGCCAGGCCCGGGTAGAGGCCCGTCCACCAGATGCCGGAGCCGGCGTCGGCCAGGGCCCGGTTGAGGTCGTGACCCCACTCGGCCGCGTCGGTCGACTGGATCCCGAGCCCGAGGAACCCGAGCCCGGCCAGGGTGAGGATCGCGTCGGCGGCGTTGAGCGTGCCGAGCACCGGCACGCTCTGGACGACGTTGTTGAGCAGGTAGCGCCGCATGATGACGAAGTCGCTGGCGCCGATGGCGCGGGCCGCCTCGACGTACGTCGCCTCCTTGGCGCTCACGGTCGTGTTGCGGACCACACGGAAGTACTGCGGGACGTAGATCGCCGACAGGGACAGCGCAACGGCCAGCACGGTGCCGCCGAGCAGCCCGGTGAGCAGGAACGAGAACACGATGGCGAGCAGGAACGACGGGAACGCGAACATCGCGTCCATGACGAGCACCAGGACCCGGTCGAGCCAGCCGCCGTAGTACCCGGAGACCAGGCCCAGTGGGACACCGACGACGACGCAGATGACGATCGAGAGGATCACCACCTCGATCGCGGTCCGAGCGCCCCAGACGGTGCGTGAGTAGACGTCGAAGAAGAGCCGGTCGGTGCCGAACCAGTGGTCACCGCTCGGGGCCCCGGCCTTGGGGAAGTCGACGCCGCCGGACGAGGCCTGGGCGAACCCGTAGGGCGCGATCCACGGCGCGAAGATCGCGAGCACGACGAACAGCGACGTCATCACCAGGCCGATGACGAGCATCCATCGGGCCAGGCCGGCGGTCTCGGTGAACGGCTTGGCGAGGGTGCGGAGCAGCGTGCGCATCAGTACCTCACCCTCGGGTCGATCAGTGCGTTGACGATGTCGACGAGCAGGCTGATGAGGACCACCGCGATCGCGAAGATGGTGACGATGCCCTGGACGGCGACGTAGTCGCGGTCGTTGATGTACTCGACCAGCTTCTGGCCCAGGCCCGGCCAGTTGAACGTCGACTCCGTCAGCACGGCACCGCCGAGGAGCAGTGCGAACTGGAGGCCGATGACGGTGATGACCGGGACCAGCGCGTTGCGGAAGGCGTGCCGTCGGGTGACCCGGCCCTGTGCGATCCCGCGGGCCTCGGCGGCCTCGACGTAGTCGCTCTGCATGGTCTGCAGGATGTTGACGCGGACCAGCCGGATGAAGACACCGCAGATGAGCAGGCCGAGTGTCACAGCGGGGAGCAGCAGGTGCTTGAGGGCGTCTTCGATGTAGTAGCTGTTGCCGCTCAGGAACACGTCGAACAACAGGATGTGGGTGCGGTTCAGCCCGTCGCGCTCCATGTAGTACACGGTCTCGACGCCGGCGGACCCTGAGGTCGGCAGCCCGAGCGGCTTGGCGACGTACGCCTGGAGAAGGAACCCCACGAAGAAGATCGGCGCGGCGTAGGACAGGATGCCGAAGATCCGGATCGCCACGTCCGGGAAGGTGTCGCGGTAGCGGCCGGCGACCAGGCCGAGCGGGATGCCGACCAGCAGGGCGATCAGGAAGGCCGCCAGGGTCAGGCTGAGCGTCGCGCCACCGTTGTCGCGGACGACGTGCAGGACGGTCTGGTTGTCGCTGAAGGTCGTTCCGAAGTCCAGTCGCGCCACCGAGGTCAGGTAGTCCCAGTACTGCTGGATGAGCGGGTCGTTGAAGCCGAGCGCCTCCCGCCGTTGATCGAGCGCCTCGTCGTTGAGCTTGCCACCGAGAGCCGCCGACACCGGGTCACCGGGCGCTACTCGCAGCACGATGAACACCAGGGTGAGGATCACCCAGATCATCGGGATGACGAGGAGCACCCGCTGCAGGATGTAGCGCGGCAAGGATCCAGATCTGGAGCCAGTCATCGCATTCGTCTCCGCGCAGGGACGTGGGGAGCGGGCCCTGGGCCCGCCCCCCACGTTCTGTCAGTGCGCGATCACTCCCCGCTCTTGCTGACCAGCCAGAAGCGGAAGATGAAGGACGGGTCGAGGGTGTCCTCGACGCCCTGCATCTCCGGGCGGTAGACACCGATGTTCTGGCCCACCCACGAGGGGATGAACGGGACGTCGGTGGCGATGATCTGCTGCAGCTCGCCGAAGGCGGCCTCGCGGGCGGCCGGGTCGGACGCCCCCTGCTCCTCCGACACCAGGTCGTTGGCAGCCTGGTTGCTGTAGCCGTTCTGGAAGAACCCACCGTCGACGACGAACGGCGACAGGTAGGTGTCGGCGTCCGGGTAGTCCGGGAACCAGCCGAGCGCCCAGAGGTCGTAGGCGCCCTCCTTGTAGATGGTCTGGTACTGCTCCCACTCGGTGCTCTTCAGGTCGACGTCGAAGAGACCGCTCTCCTCGAGCTGGCGCTCCAGCTCGTTGGCCTCGTCCTCGAGGGCGGGGCCGTAGTGGGTGGGCGTCCAGCCGACGGTCAGGTCGACCGGGGTCTCGATGCCCGCGTCCGCGAGGATCTGCGCGGCCTTGTCGACGTCCGGCTCGCCGTAGGTGTCGAGGAACGCGTCGGACTGACCCGCGTAGCCGGGCGGGACGATCGAGTACAGCGGGTCCACGGTCCCGTCGTAGGCGTTCTCAGCGATCGCCTCACGGTCGAAGACCTGAGCGGCGGCCTGGCGGACGGCGGCCTCCTTGCTGCTGCCGTCACCGTCGACCTTCCAGACCCAGTAGCGGATCTCGGCGCCCTGGCCGGTGGCGACCGCGACGTCCGGGTTCTCGGAGAGGTCGGAGATGTCGGTCGGGCTCAGGCTGCGCCAGGCGACGTCGACCTCGCCGGACTCGATGGCGAGCTTGAGGGCAGAGGCCTCGGAGAAGTACTTCACGAAGACGGTCGGCGCGGCGGCGACGTTGTCACCGGCGTACTCCTCGTTGACCTCGAGCGTCGCCTGCTCGCCGGCCTTGTACTGGGCCAGCTTGTAGGGCCCGGAGCCGACGACCGCGTCGTCGGCGAGCTTCTCGTCGGCCGGGAAGGTCTCCTCGTCGACGATCGCCCCTGCACCCGGGTAGGTGAGGACGTACTGGAACGTGGTGTCCGGCTTGTCGAGGTTGAAGATCACCGTCGTGTCGTCCGGGGTCTCGATGGCCCCCTCGGTGAGCGTGACGGTGCCGTCGTCCGCGCTGTCGGTGATGCTGCCGAGCAGGTAGATCGCCGCGCCGTTGGGGTCCTGGATCGCGATCGAGCGCTCGAAGCTGTACTTCACGTCCGAGGACGTGAGGTCGTTGCCGTTGGAGAACTTCAGGCCCTCCTTGAGCGTGCAGGTCAGCGTCTGCGGGTCGTCGTAGACGCACTGCTCGGCAGCGTCGCCCACGATCTCCGTCGAGTTCGCCGGGACCGTCACGAGGGTCTGGTAGAGGTTGTACTCGAGCGTGCTCGAGCCCAGGTCGTAGGACCCGGCCGGGTCCAGGGCCGTCACGGTGTCGGTGGTGCCCAGGGTCCACGGGACCCCGGTCTCGCCGCCGACGTCGCCGTTGCCGTTGCCGCCGTTGCCCCCGCCCGGCTCGTCGTCGCCACAAGCCGCCAGGCTCACGGCCAGAGCTCCCGCTCCCACGAGCGCGAAGAACTGCTTCCGCTTCACGAGTGTCACCTCAGAATCGATCCAGGCGGTCCCCGCCGATCGGGGGCCGGACTCCGTGCGGAAGATACTCCGGGCCCGAGTGAGGGGCTAGGGAAGATCCCCCGCT
Organism: Nocardioides stalactiti; assembly: GCF_014180715.1. Classification (GTDB taxonomy): domain Bacteria; phylum Actinomycetota; class Actinomycetes; order Propionibacteriales; family Nocardioidaceae; genus Nocardioides; species Nocardioides stalactiti. The sequence goes on from NZ_JACEFC010000019.1 coordinate 9,700, forward strand.
GGTATGTCTCGATCCGGCAACGTTTTCAGTTGGGCGGGCGTGATCCCCACGAGCGAGTCGCGGAACGTGCGCCGCTCCCCCGCCGGTACGGCGACGTGGTTGGGCACCACGAGCACCTGGCAGCCGGCGGCGGCCGCGGAGGTGGCGCCGGTCGGCGAGTCCTCGATCGCGACGCAGTCCTCTGCAGCGACCCCGAGGGCCGCGGCGGCGGTCAGGTAGGGCTCCGGGTGCGGTTTGCCCCGGTCGACCTGGTCACCGGTCACGACCACGCGGAAGGTCTCCGGCGGCAGGTGCTCGAGGATCGGCGCGACGAAGCGTTCGTAGGACATCGTGACCAGCGCACACGGCACACCGGCCTCCTTGAGCGCCAGCAGCAGCTCGCGCGCGCCCGCGCACCACGGGACCGCGTGCTGCACCCGGGCGACGACCCCGTCGAGCAACCGCTCGACGATCTCCTCCGGCGTGAGCGGGATCCCCATGTGCTGCCGGATGTACTCCCCGGAGTACAGCAGGCTGTTGCCGACGAGGAGCTGAGCGTCCTCGGTGGTCCAGGTCGCGCCGTACTCCTCGGCGAGCTCGATCTCGGTCGCCATCCAGTACGGCTCGGTGTCGACGAGCGTGCCGTCCATGTCCCAGAGGACCGCTGCGGGGAGGCTGCGTTCGGTCTCGGGCACGGCCCCACCCTAGGGCTCGCCGGTCACGGCACCTCGATGACCGTGCTGAGGGTGCTGGAGTTGCCTCCGAAGTCGTAGACGCTGAGGTCGGTCTGGAGGGTGGTGCCCGGGTCGAGCGGCACGAACTGGTAGCTCAGGTTGGGGATGTCTGCGTAGAGGCCGACGTCGGTCGTGGGCTCCCAGATCTCCTCGCCGTCTGCGGTGAGGGTGAGCACGTCGGGGACGATGATGCCCTCGGGGTCGGGCGCGAGCTCCCCGTAGCCGCCGGACAGCTCGTCGTAGAGGTAGAGCGTCTCGCTGGTGAACTCGCCCGACGCCGAGTCGAACACGATCGACAGCAGGGCCTCCTGAGGGACCTGGTCGGGGTCGTAGGACGCGTAGTACGTGAGCGGGACGTCGAAGCTGACCGTGCTCAGGTCCGCGCTCACCGAGATGTCGACGTAGGCGTAGGCGCTGTCCTCACCGTCGGAGAGCTCCAGGTAGCTGAGGTCGTAGGAGCCCTCGGCCAGCGCGAGGTCACCGTCCTCGGTGACGTCGACGGCCTCCTCGCCGAAGTAGGAGATCGAGCCGTCGTCGTTGACGAGGGCATAGCTGATGGTGGCCTCGACGATGTTGTCGAGCGCTGCCACGTCGAAGTTGCCGGCGAGGGTCACGCCCTCGGCGTCGAAGGAGACCTCCGGACCCGCGTCGGGGTCGGTGAACTCGGGGAGCTCCTCCTCGGGGATCGCGTCGCCCGCCGCGTAGTAGGCGGCCAGGAACTCCGCCCACGGGTCCGCGCTCGCCACGTCCTTGTAGGCGCCGTCGGCGAGCTCCTCCAGCGGCGGGAGATAGATCGACAGGCCGGTCGCCCCGGCGGTGCTGGGGCCGAACACCTCGTCGACGACCGCCTGGTCGAGGGCGTCGACCACGGCGTCGGCCTGCTCGGACACCTCGGGCGCTGCCTCACCGATCGCCACCGCGAGGAGCCCGAGGTCGCTGAGGTGCTTGTCCTGGGTGGCGTCCGGGCTCTTGCCGAACGAGAGCGTGGACGCCTCGGACTGTCCGACGGCGGGCGCCACGTCGGTGGCCTGCTCCGCGAGGGCCGCCGCGAAGTCGGCGACGGCGGCGTCGACCTCGTCCATCTTGGTCAGGTCGGTCATCGACAGCGTGATCTCGTCCACGGTGCCCTGGTCGAGCGCCTGCTGCTCGAAGCCGTCGATGATCGCCGTGCCGAACGCGTCGGCGGTGGCGTCGGGGTCGTCGGCGAGGAGCTGGAGCGACCCGTAGTCCCACCCGTGTCCGGGCTCGAGCTCCTGGGAGGCGACCAGGCGGTCGGCGTACGGCGCGACGGCGCTGGCCACCTCGTAGTTGGCCATCAGGCACGCGTCGAAGCCGAGCAGGTCGAGCTTGTCCACGCCGGCCCGCTCGAGGCCGGCCGCGATGCCCTCGGTGATCTGGGCGAGGTCGAGCACGTCCCAGTCGCTGCCCTCGTCCGGGCCGATGCCCGGCCAGGACGCGCCGTGGTCGCTGATGATCAGGGCGTAGTGGCCGGCGCGGTGCGCCTCGATCCCGTCGGCGATGAAGTCCGCGAGCACCTGCGGGTCGGCCGAGTCGACGTCGCCCAGGTCCTCGACCAGCTCGGTGGCGCCGGGCGCGCCGAGGTCGAGCACCCGGCCACCCACCCAGGTCCCCTGGTCGAGCACCTCGTCGTCGCCGTAGTCGACCGAGCGGTCCATCAGCTCACGGATCTGGAGGTTCTCGTTGGAGCCGACCGTGCCGAGCTCGTTGACGTCCTCGACCATGAACGGTTCCAGGTCGGTGTCGGCCATCGAGTAGTGCAGCACCGTCCAGCCGTCACCCTCCCGGCCGGTGTGCTCGACGGCGGCGTCGCCGGCGCCCCCGCCCTCGTCGCCGTCGCTGTCGTCGGAGCTGCCGCTGCAGGCGGCGGTGATCACCAGGAGACAACAGGTCGCCAGGGCGAGCGGGGCGCGTCGAGCGCGGGTCGTGAGCACGCTCGAACTCTAGGGAGGCACCACCCGTGGCCGTGCGGAAAGGGAAGAACTCTCGACTGTTCGTCCGCAGGACGCAGACCTCTCTCCCCGATCGTCGGCGCGGTCCCGTTCGCCGCCGTATATTCGCCAGCCGAGGGGTCTCGGCCAACGGCGACGAACGAGGGATGGCGTCATGGGAGCACGGTCCGTGCTGCGCGGTGCACTGGCGGCGGTCATGCTGGGCGGCGCACTGAGCGCAGCCACGACGGCAGCAGCACCCCGAGCGACCGCCGCAGCGATCCCGGCTCCACCGCCGCCCGTCGTCGTGATGGTCGACGCGGTGACGGACAACTACAAGACCTGGGACCGCGCTGCGAGCGACAACCGGACCTCGTTGTTGATGCGCGCGGTCGCGGTGGGGACGACGACCTACGTCGTCAACCACGCCGGCACCCCCAACGGGGCGCCGACGACGATGAGCAACGGGATCCCGCTCAAGGTCGCCGGCGGCAGCGGCACCACGGCCTACCTCCGGTTCACGGGCGTCACCCAGTACCGGATCTTCGACGTCGGCGCCTTCGGCCCGTTCGCCGCGGTGAACAAGGCGACGCTCCAGGCCTCCCCGCTGTCCTTCACCGCCACCGTCCACCGCGCGAGCGACAACGTCGTGCTCGGCAGCACCCGCGTCGACTACCGGTACGACCCGACCGTGGCCGGGCTGGGCCCCGACTTCGTCGAGCACAACGGTCCCGGCGGCCGCTGGTTCGTGTACGACGGCGCGCACCACGAGGTCACCGGGTCCAGCAACCGCAACAAGACACCCCTGAACTGGCCGAACGCCGTCGAGGTCCGGTCGACGGAGGTCCGCGCCGGCGCGGGGGCGAAGGTGCTGGTGAGCCCGGTCGACGTCACCGGCATCCCGGTCCCCGGGTTCCGGGACTGGCCGGGCGCGGGACCCACCCAACCGATGCCGATCGACCTCGCCTGGAACCCGAGTACCGGCCAACCGACCCAGACCACCGGGGACGCCGCGGTTCGCGTGGTCCCTGCGAACCTCGCCGTCGGCAGCTACGCCATCGCCGCCTCGTCGACCTGTCAGGGGTTCTGCAAGCAGGACTACGTCCACAACACGCTCAGCGGATCGGGCACCGTCACCGCGACCAGCACCGCTCCGACCGCCCCGAGCCTGCTCGTCGACACGATCAGCTGGACCGAGGAGAGCAACGGGGCCTGGAGTCCCTTCCAGGTCACGCTGTCTCGCGGCGGCGACCTCACCGGGACGACCGTGGCGACGATCAGCCTGCCTGGCGCCGATCCCGCCGACATCTCCTTCGCGACCACCAAGGTCACGTTCCGTCCCGGTGAGTACTACCGCGAGCTGCGGGGCTACATCTACGCCGACACCGTCGCCGAGGGCAACGAGACCTGGGGCTTCCAGGTGACCGCACCCGGGGCACAGGTCACGACGACGACGGTGACCGTCCTGGACGACGACAGCGAGGCCGTCGACCACGACACCGACTCGGCTCTCCGGCGCCTGCCTGACGGCCCGTGGAAGGGCACGGGGATCGTCGACCGGAGCCTGAACGACGTGGGCGCCGACCAGACCCTGGCCCTCAAGGTCCCGCGCAGCCAGTTCGCCCGGGTGCTCGTGTCGGTGAAGAACACGGGTACGGTCGACGAGGCCTACGTCCTGGCGTCGGGCATCGCCGGCGCCGGCGCGAGAGTGTCCTTCTGGGTGGCCGGCAAGGACGTCACGAACCAGGTCAACGCGGGCGAATTCACGACCGCCGCGATCGCGCCCGGCGCCAGGACCAACGTGACCATCAGGTTCACCGTTCCGAGGGGTGCGAGCGTGGGAGCCGTGCGCAAGGCCTACCTGCACGCGATCCCGTCCGGCGGGACCAGCGCCGACAAGGACGTCGTCCTCGCCAGGGTGACGGTCGGATAGCTCCCACCGCCAGCCCGGCTCAGTCCTCCGGCGCTCAGTCCTCCGGCGCTCAGTCCTCCGGGTTGTAGCCGAGGTTGGGGCCGAGCCAGCGCTCGGCCTCCTTCAGGGTCCAGCCCTTGCGGGTCGCGTAGTCGGCGACCTGGTCCTGAGCCAGTCGACCCACGACGAAGTACTGGGACTGCGGGTGGGAGAAGTACCAACCGCTGACGGCGGCGCCGGGCCACATCGCCATCGACTCGGTGAGCTCGATGCCGGTGCTGGCCTCGACGTCCATCAGCTCCCACAGCGTCGACTTCTCGGTGTGCTCCGGGCAGGCCGGGTAGCCGGGCGCGGGCCGGATCCCGACGTACTTCTCGCCGATCAGGGCCTCGTTGCTCAGGTCCTCGTCAGGCTGGTAGCCCCAGAACTCCTTGCGCACCCGCTCGTGCATCCGCTCGGCGAAAGCCTCGGCGAGGCGGTCGGCGAGCGACTCCAGCAGGATGGCGCTGTAGTCGTCGATGTCCGCCTTGAACTCGGCGATCTTGTCCTGGCTGCCGAGGCCGGCCGTGACCGCGAAGGCGCCGACGAAGTCCTCGAGCCCGGTGTCCTTCGGCGCGACGTAGTCGCCCAGCGACCGGTTCGGCACGCCGTCGCGGTGCTCGCCCTGCTGCCGCAGGTTGCGCAGCGTCGTGCGCACCTCGGTGCGGGTCTCGTCCGTGTAGACCTGGATGTCGTCGCCGACCGCGTTGGCGGGGAAGAAGCCGATGATGCCGTTGGCCGTGAGCCACTTCTCCTTGATGAGCCGGTCCAGCATGTCCTGGGCGTCGTCGTACAGCTTGCGGGCAGCCTCCCCCGACGCCGGGTTGTTGAGGATGTCGGGGAACTTGCCCTTCATCTCCCAGGCGTTGAAGAACGGCTGCCAGTCGATGTACTCGCGCAGCTCGGCGATGTCGTAGTCGGTGAAGACGCGGACGCCGGGACCGGCCGCCGGGACCGGCGGGACGTAGCCGTCCCACTCGATCGGCGTCCGGTTGGCCCGGGCCTTCTCCAGCGTCAGGGTCGGCCGCTCGTTCTTCTGGGCGTGGCGCTCCCGGAGGCTGGCGTAGTCGGACTCCGTGGCCTCCAGCAGGGCCGGGCGCTGCTTGTCGTCCAGCAGGGCCGCCGCCACCGGCACCGAGCGCGAGGCGTCCTTGACCCAGACCACCGGTCCGCTGCGTCGCGGCGCGACCTTGACAGCGGTGTGGGCGCGCGAGGTGGTCGCGCCACCGATCAGCAGCGGGATGTCCAGGCCCTGACGGTCCATCTCGACCGCGAAGTTGACCATCTCGTCGAGCGAGGGGGTGATCAGTCCGGACAGCCCGATGATGTCGGCCCCGTGCTCCTTGGCGGCGTCCAGGATCTTCTGGGCAGGCACCATCACGCCCAGGTCGATCACCGTGTAGTTGTTGCACTGCAGCACCACGCCGACGATGTTCTTGCCGATGTCGTGGACGTCGCCCTTCACGGTCGCCATCACGATGGTGCCGTTGGTGGTCTCCACGTCGCCCGGCTGCTTCTCCGCCTCGATGAACGGCAGCAGGTAGGCCACGGCCTTCTTCATGACCCGGGCCGACTTCACGACCTGCGGGAGGAACATCTTGCCGGCGCCGAACAGGTCGCCGACGACGTTCATGCCATCCATCAGCGGACCCTCGATCACCTCGATCGGGCGACCGCCGGCGGCCGAGATCTCCGCGCGGAGCTCCTCGGTGTCGGCCTCGACGTCGGCGTCGATCCCCTTGACCAGGGCGTGCGTGATCCGCTCCCGTACGGGCAGGCTGCGCCACTCCGCCGCCGTCGCCTCCTCCTTCGGGTCACCGGCGTTGTTGAAGCGCTCGGCGATCTCGAGGAGCCGCTCGGCGGCATCCTCGCGCCGGTTGAGGACGACGTCGTCGATCCGGTCCCGGAGCTCGGGGTCGATCGAGTCGTAGGGCACCAGCGCGCCCGCGTTGACGATGCCCATGTCCAGGCCGGCCTTGATGGCGTGGAACAGGAAGACCGCGTGGATGGCCTCACGGACCGGGTTGTTGCCCCGGAAGGAGAACGAGACGTTCGAGATGCCGCCGGAGATGTGGACTCCCGGCAGGTTCTCCTTGATCCAGGCGCACGCCTCGATGAAGTCGATGCCGTAGGTGGCGTGCTCCTCGATGCCCGTGGCCAGGGCGAAGCAGTTGGGGTCGAAGATGATGTCCTCGGCCGGGAACCCGACCTCCTCGGTCAGGATCCGGTAGGCGCGGCCGCAGATCTCCTTGCGGCGCTCGAGGTTGTCGGCCTGGCCCTGCTCGTCGAAGGCCATCACGACGACCGCAGCGCCGTACTTGCGACACAGCCGGGCCTCCCGGATGAACTTCTCCTCGCCCTCCTTCATGGAGATCGAGTTGACGATCGGCTTGCCCTGGACGTTCTTCAGGCCCGCCTCGATGACCTCCCACTTGGAGGAGTCGATCATCACCGGGACCCGGCTGATGTCGGGCTCGGCCGCGATCAGCTTGGTGAACCGGTCCATGGCGGCGACACCGTCGATCATGCCCTCGTCCATGTTGATGTCGATGACCTGCGCCCCGACCTCGACCTGCTGCAGCGCCACCGAGAGAGCCGTGTCGTAGTCCTCGGCCTTGATCAGGTTGCGGAAGCGCGCGGAGCCGGTGATGTTGGTGCGCTCACCGATGTTGACGAACAGCGAGTCCTCGGTGATGTTCAGCGGCTCCAGGCCCGACAGCCGGGTCGCGACCTCGATCTCGGGCACGACGCGCTGCGGCTTGCCCTCGACGACCTTCGCGATCTCGGCGATGTGGGCAGGTGTGGTGCCGCAGCAGCCGCCGACGATGTTGAGCAGGCCCGCCTCGGCGAACTCGGCGAGATAGCTCGCCTGCCGCTCGGGGGACTCGTCGTACTCGCCGAACGCGTTGGGGAGGCCGGCGTTCGGGTAGCACGACACGTAGGTGTCGGCGATCCGGGCCATCTCGGCGATGTAGGGCCGCATCTCCGGGGCACCCAGCGCGCAGTTGAGCCCGATCGCGAGCGGCTTGGCGTGGCGGACTGCGTTCCAGAAGGCCTCGGTCACCTGGCCGGACAGCGTCCGGCCGGAGGCGTCGGTGATGGTGCCCGAGATGACCACGGGCCAGCGTCGGCCGGTCTCCTCGAACAGGGTCTCGACCGCGAAGATCGCCGCCTTGGCGTTGAGCGAGTCGAAGATGGTCTCGATGAAGAGCAGGTCGGAGCCGCCGTCGACGAGGCCGCGCGCCGCGACGAGGTAGGCGTCCGCGAGCTCGGCGTAGGAGACGTTGCGCGCGCCGGGGTCGTTGACGTCGGGGCTGATCGACGCGGTGCGGGTCGTGGGGCCGAGCGCACCCGCGACGTAGCGCTTCTTGCCGGTGGCCGCGGCCACCTCGTCGCAGATCGCGCGCGCCAGCCGGGCGGACTCGAAGTTCAGCTCGTAGTCGAGGTCGGCCATGCCGTAGTCGGCGAGGGAGACCGCGTTCGAGTTGAACGTGTTGGTCTCGATGATGTCGGCGCCGGCCTGGAGGTACTCCCGGTGGATCCCGCCGATGATCTGCGGCTGGGTGATCGTCAACAGGTCGTTGTTGCCGATGAGGTCGGACTCCCAGTCGGCGAACCGCTCACCGCGGTAGCCGGCCTCGTCCGGGCGGTCGCGCTGGATCGCCGTACCCATGGCGCCGTCGAGGATCACGATCCGCTCCCGCAACAGGGCGGTGAGCTCGTCGGTCGCGTCCGGCTGCCAGCCGTGGGTACCCGATGCCATGCCACATCCTTCCGATTCGGAAGGCGCCCTTGGAGATCACCGAGCGTGGCGGACCTTCCGTTGGGTGGTCCGTTGCAACGCCTCTCGGCAGCAGCAATCCTAACCGGCACGCCCGACCCGCCAGCGATTTCCCGCATGCTGGCACTAACCTCGACGAGGTGATGGAGATCGAGGACACGCCGGACCTGGTCCGGCCCGTGGTGATCGCAGCGTTCGAGGGTTGGAACGACGCAGCCGAGGCGGCCTCCGCCGTGGTCGACCACCTCATCGACGTGTGGGACGCCCGGATCGTCGCCGCGATCGATCCCGAGGACTACTACGACTTCCAGGTCAACCGGCCGACCGTCGGCGTCGACGACAACGGATACCGCAAGCTGACCTGGCCGAGCACCCACATCGCCGTCGCCTCTCCTCCGGAGCTCGACCACGACGTGATCCTGGTCCGCGGGATCGAGCCCAGCATGCGGTGGCGCGGCTTCTGCGCCGAGCTGCTGGCCTGCATCGACGACCTCGGCGGCCAGCTGGTCGTCACCCTCGGTGCCCTGCTCGCCGACACGCCCCACACCCGCCCGATCCCGGTCACCGGTACGGCGACCGAGCCCGACCTCGTCGACCGGATGAAGCTCGAGCAGTCCACCTACGAGGGACCCACCGGCATCGTCGGTGTGCTGCAGGACGCCTGCGTGAAGCTCGACATCCCGGCGGCGTCGTACTGGGCGGCCGTGCCGCACTACGTCGCCCAGCCGCCGTGCCCCAAGGCGACGCTCGCGCTCATCGGCCAGATCGAGGACCTGCTCCAGGTGAGCATCCCGCTGGGCGACCTCCCCGAGGACGCCCGCGCCTGGGAGCGCGGTGTCGACGAGCTCGCGGAGGAGGACGACGACATCGCCGACTACGTCCGTTCGCTGGAGGAGACGCGGGACACCGCCGACCTGCCCGAGGCGTCCGGCGAGGCGATCGCCCGCGAGTTCGAGCGCTACCTCAAGCGCCGGACCGACGAGGACTCGTAGCGCTCAGAGCGACAGGCCGAGGGCTGCGTCGAGCACCGGGAGCAGCGTCGCCGCGGCGTCGCTGTCGCTGGTGTCCGCCAGGCCGTCGGTGCCGAGGGTCGCCGCCACCCAGGCGTCGAGCGCAGCGGTCGCGCGCGGAGCGTCGAGGTCGTCGGCCAGCGCTGCCAGCACCTCGGTGACGACCGGCTCCGCCGGCGCACCCGCTCCGAGGGCCAGGGCAGAGCGCCAGCGGGCGACGTCGTCGACCGCGACCCACAGCAGGTCGTCGGTCCACTCCCAGTCCGCCCGGTAGTGGTGGCGCAGCAGCGCCAGCCGGATCGCCATCGGGTCGATGTCGCTGTTGCGCAGCGCCGAGACGAAGACCAGGTTGCCGCGGGACTTCGACATCTTCTCGCCGTCGTAGCCGACCATGCCGGCGTGGGCGTAGGCGCGCGCGTAGGGCGCACCGGTGGCGACCTGGGCGTGACCGGCGCACATCTCGTGGTGCGGGAACACCAGGTCGCTGCCGCCGCCCTGCACGTCCATGGTGCCGCCGAGGTTGTCGAGCGCGATCGCGGCGCACTCGATGTGCCAGCCGGGACGACCGCGTCCGAACGGGCTCTCCCAGGCCGGCTCGTCGGGACGCTCACCGCGCCACACGACACAGTCGAGGGGGTCCTTCTTGCCCGGTCGGTCCGGGTCGCCGCCGCGCTCGCCGAACAGCGCGAGCATCGTCTCGCGGTCGTAGCGCGACTCCTCGCCGAAGGCGGGGTCGGCGGTCACGGAGAAGTAGAGGTCGTCCTCGACCTTGTAGACCGCGCCCGCCGCCTGGAGCCGCTCGATGAGCGCGATGACCAGCGGGATCGATTCGACCGCGCCGACGAAGGCGTCCGGCGGGAGCACCCGCAGCGCCTGCATGTCCTGGCGGAACAGCTCGGTCTCGCGCTGGGCGAGCTCGACCCAGTCGACCCCGACCTTGGTGGCCCGCTCGAGCAGCGGGTCGTCCACGTCGGTCACGTTCTGGACGAACCGGACCTCGTGGCCGGCGTTGCGCCACGCCCGGTTGAGCAGGTCGAACGCGATGTAGGTGTTGGCGTGGCCCAGGTGCGTGGCGTCGTACGGCGTGATGCCGCAGACGTAGAGCTTCGCCGGGCCGTCGGGGGCGGTGGTGACCAGACCGCTCGCCGCGGTGTCGTGGACGGCGACCGCAGGGCCGGCCACGGACAGGTTCGGGACCTCGGGGGCCGTCCACGCGCGCATGGCGCGATGCTATCCGCCGCGGTCAGGACATCAGAACGGTGGCCACGGGATCGCCGGCCAGCCGCCGTCGGGCCCGGGCAGCCGGCCGCGGGAGAGCAGCCGCTCGGCGCGGCGCTCGAGCGCGTGGATCTCCAGGTCGGTGAGGTGCGGCGCGAGCCGCTCCCCCAGCGCGCCTCCCACGGCCGCGCGGATCCGGTCGACGAGCAGGTTCTCCTCGTCGGACAGCGGGCTGCCTGCCCAGCCCCACAGCACCGTGCGCAGCTTGTGCTCGTGGTGGAAGGTGACGCCGTGGTCCACGCCGTAGCGGTGGCCGTCCGGCATCGGCAGCACGTGGCCGCCCTTCCGGTCGGCGTTGTTGGCCAGCACGTCGAACACGACCATCCGGCGCAGCGCCTCGGAGTCCTCGTGCACCAGCGTCACCTCGCGGTCCCGGTCGTCGACGCCGTCGAACACCGAGAACCAGCCCTTCGGTGTCCCGCCGGCCCGGACCAGGGTGACCGCGTCGACATCGGGGGCGACCACCTGCCACTCCTGGACCATGCCCGGCCCGTGCGGCCCGTCGCCGAGCCAGGTGCGAGGGACGACGTCCGACCCCATCGCCTCGCTGAGCAGGTAGGCCGCGACCTCGCGGTCGGCGAGCGTGCCGTGGGGGAAGTCCCACAGCGGCCGCTCCCCCGCCACCGGCTTGTAGACGACCTCTTGCCCGTCGAGCTCGGCGAGGAACGTCGCGTTGGACGCCGGCATGATGCGCCCGCGCAGCTCCATCTCCGGTGCGCCGCCCGTCACTGGCCGCGGCTCACTGCTCGGGGCGGCGCTTGAACCCGTTCGCGCGCACGCACAGGTGGCCCTCCGGGTCGATCGGCTGCCCGCAGAAGGGACAGTCCGGCCGGCCCGCGCCGATGACCTTGGAGGCGCGCTGGACGAACGCGCGCGCGTAGCCCGCCTCGATCCGCACGACGAACACCTCGGACGGCTCCTGCTCCTCCGGGACCATCGCCTCGTCGGCGTCGTCGGTGAGACCCACCATCTCCTCGCCGACCGGGAAGACCTCGATCACCACCCGCTCGGCCTGGGGGTCCCACGACAGCGTCATCGTGCCGGCCCGGAACTCCTCGGCGATCGGGAGGTCGAGGGGGTCCTCGTCGGTCAGGCCGACCGGCGCGACCGCCGGGATGACCGTGGTCGTGCGGGCGTCGGCCATGACCTCGTCGAGGAGCTCGTCGACGCGCTCCGCGAGCGCGGCGACCTGCTGCTTCTCCAGCGCCACGCTGACCACCCGGGTGCCCTCGCGGGCCTGCAGGAAGAAGGTCCGGGCGCCGGGCTCGCCGACGGTGCCGGCGACGAAGCGCTCGGGCGGGTCGAAGGCGTGGACGATCGGCATGCCGTCAGCCTACGAGTCCTCGGTGACGGGGTCGGGCCCGGCACCGCCCCCCACCGCTGCGCCCGTACGACGGGTGCGCTTCCCGGCCGGACGGACCAGCCAGGAGAGGTCGCCGGCGTGGGTGTTGGACGCCAGCACGTAGGGCCGGTCGTCGGTGTACTGCACGATCGACACCGACGCCGGGTCCACGTTGAGGCGCTGGAACAGGTCCAGGTGCATGCCGAGCGCGTCGGCCAGGACCGACTTGATGATGTCGCCGTGGCTCACCGCCACCCACACTGCTCCCGGTCCGTGCTCGGCCTCGACCCGGGCGTCGTGGCGTCGTACGGCCTCGACGGCGCGATGCCGCATCGCCACCATCGACTCGCCGCCGGGGAACGCCGCCGCCGAGGGGTGGCGCTGCACCGTGCTCCACAACGGCTCCTTGGCCAGCTCGCGCAGCGGCCGCCCCTGCCAGTCGCCGTAGTCGCACTCGGCCAGGCCCTTCTCGGTGACCGCCTTGAGCCGCTCCGGGCGGGCGTCGCTGATCGCCTTCGCCGTCTGGCGGCACCGCTCCTGAGGACTGGTCACGAGGGCCGCGACCGGTACCACCGCGAGCCGTTCGCCGGTCGCCGCGACCTGCCGCTCGCCGGTCTCGTCCAGCCGGATGCCGGGCAGCCTCCCGGCGAGCACGCCGGAAGCGTTGGCCGTCGTGCGGCCGTGTCGCACCAGGATCACCGTCGCCACGAACGTGAGCGTAGCCACTAGCGTGGTCTCGTGATCGTCGACAGCGCCGTCTATCGCAGAGGCCAGCGGGTCCCCGTCGACTGCACGGTGCACGACTACCCGGCACTTCGGGCCGCGGCAGCCGGCGGCGAGCACGACTTCGTCTGGGTCGGGCTGTACGAACCCAGCCACCTCGAGCTGGCCGACATCGCCGAGGCGTTCGGGCTCCACCAGCTCGCCGTGGAGGACGCGGTCGTCGCCCACCAGCGGCCCAAGCTCGAGCTGTACGAGGGCAGCCTGTTCCTCACCCTCAAGACGCTCTGGTACGTCGACGAGGACGACGCCGTGGAGACCGGCGAGATCAACCTCTTCGTCGGCGAGGACTTCGTCATCACGGTGCGCCACGGGCGCGGGTCCCAGCTCAAGGACGCCCGCCACAGCCTCGAGGAGCAGCACGACGTGCTGAGCCACGGGCCCTCCGCCGTGGTCTACGCCGTGTGCGACACCGTCGTCGACGGCTACCTCGCCGTCATGGAAGAGCTCCAGATCGACGTCGACGAGGTCGAGACGTCGGTCTTCTCGGAGCAGCGCACCAACGACTCCGTCCGCATCTACACCCTCAAGCGTGAGCTCGCCGAGGTCCGCCGGGCGGTGCTGCCGCTGCGGGAGCCGATGCGCCGGTTCACCGTCGGCGCGGTCCCCGGCGTGCTCCCCGAGGCCGGACCGTTCTTCCGCGACGTCGGCGACCACCTCGCCGTCGCGACCGAGGCGATCGACACGCTCGACGCGCTGCTCTCGACCGCCTTCGACGCGCACCTGGCGCGGATCCAGGTCCAGCAGAACGACGACATGCGCAAGATCTCCGCGGGCGCCGCGCTCATCGTCGTACCGACGCTCATCGCCGGCATCTACGGCATGAACTTCGAGCACATGCCCGAGCTGGGCTGGTACTTCGGCTACCCGTTCGCCCTGCTGCTGATGGGGGGCGTGTCGGGCTGGCTCTGGCTGCTCTTCAAGCGATCAGGCTGGTTCTAGCGTCCCGTCGCCAGCGTCTCGTCGAGCGGGCGGTCAGGCGTTCAGCACGCCGGCGGCGATGAGCGCCATGACACCGGCGCCGAGCAGCACCCGGTAGACGACGAACGGCGCGAGCGTGTGGTGGCTGACGTACTTCAGCAGCCACGCGATGGCGGCGTACCCGACCACGAACGACACGACGGTCGCGACCAGGGTCGGCGCCCAGCCGTACATGTTGTCGCCGTCGGGGATGTCCTGCAGCGAGTAGACGCCGGCGCCGACCACGGCCGGGATCGCCAGCAGGAACGCGTAGCGCGTCACCGCCGCACGCTCGTAGCCGAGGATCCGGCCCATCGAGAGCGTGGCACCCGAACGGGACACGCCGGGGACCAGCGCCATCGCCTGCGCGGCGCCCATGAGGACAGCGTCGCGCATGGTCATCTGCTTGATCTTCTTCTCGCTGCCGCCCCACTTGTCGGCGACACCGAGGACGAGGCCCATGACGATGAGCATCGTCGCGATCAGCCAGAGGTTGCGGAAGCTGTCCTCGATCGTGTCCTTGAGGAAGATGCCGAGGATCACGATCGGCACCGAGCCGATGATCACGAACCAGCCCATCCGGGCGTCGAGGTGGCCGCGGTACTCCGGCTTGAAGAGCGACAGCGTCCAGGTCTTCGCGATCCGGCCGATGTCGTGGCGGAAGTAGACGAGGACGGCGAGCTCGGTGCCGATCTGGACGACCGCGGTGAAGGCCGCGCCCGGGTCGCCCCAGCCGAACAGCTCGGGGAAGATCCGCAGGTGCGCGCTGCTGGAGATCGGCAGGAACTCGGTCAGCCCCTGGAGCGTGCCGAGCACCAGTGCCTGGAGGAAGTCCGCCACGATCGGGGATCCTACGGAAACCTCCTGGGCGAGCCGTCAGCCGCCCCGTTGCCGTGACCGACTACGTTGTGCCCCATGCAGCAGCGGTACGTCGGAAGCAGCGGCCTCCGGGTGTCGCGGCTGGGGCTGGGCACGATGACGTGGGGCAAGGACACCGACGAGCACGAGGCCCGCGACCAGCTGATCGCGTTCTGCGAGGCCGGCGGGACGCTCATCGACACCGCGGCGGGCTACACCGACGGGCGCTCCGAGGAGCAGGTCGGCGCGCTGCTGGGTGACGTCGTACGACGTGACGACGTGGTGCTGGCGACCAAGGCGGGGATCTGGCGGCGTGGCCAGGAGCGGATGACCGACACGTCGCGCCGGGCGCTGCTCGACGGCCTCGACACGTCGTTGCGCCGGCTCGGGACCGACCACGTCGACCTGTGGCAGGTGCACATCTGGTCCGACGAGGTGCCGCTGGACGAGACGCTGGGGGCGCTGGACGCCGCGGTCGGCTCGGGCAAGGCCCGCTACGTCGGCATCTCCAACTTCACGGGCTGGCAGACGGCGCAGGCCGCGACCTGGCAGCGCGCGGTCCCCGGGAGGGTCCCGCTGATCTCGACGCAGGTCGAGTACTCCCTGCTCAGCCGCGACGTCGAGCGAGAGGTCGTCCCGGCCAGCCACGCGATGGGGCTCGGCATCCTCCCGTGGTCGCCCCTCGGGCGGGGCGTGCTGACCGGCAAGTACCGCTCGGGCATCCCGGGCGACTCCCGCGCCGCCTCCCCGATCTTCGCCTCCTTCGTCGAGCGCTACCTCGACGAGCGCAGCCGCGGCATCGTCGAGGCCGTGGTCCGCGCGGCCGACGGCCTCGACTGGACCCCGCTCGAGGTCGCGCTCGTGTGGGTCCGCGACCGTCCCGGCGTCTCCGCCCCCATCGTCGGCGCGCGCACGGCCGCCCAGCTCAAGGGCGCCCTCACCGTCGAGGACAAGGAGCTGCCACCGGAGATCCGCGCCGCCCTCGACGACGTCTCGGAGGTCGCATGATGCGGAGCGGCGGCGTGGAGTGGCAGTTCGAGAAGGTCACCTTCTCCCGCGAGTACTCCCGCAATGTCGTCACCAGGTTCCTCGTCGAGCGCGCCGAGCACGGCGGCTGGGAGCTCGTCCGGGTCCGCATCTCCCCCGACGGCACCCGCCGCGTGATCCTGCGCCGCAAGATCATCCGCGCCGTCCGCACCGCCTGAACGTCGGAGCTTTTTCTTCCAACGATCTCCCCGCGGGATTCGTTGCCGCATCTGATTCAGCGTTACCTGATCGCGCTACGGGTGTCCTTCCCCTCCCTGCCCGAGCGACCTACGCTCGCGCCTCCGCACCTGCACCTCGCTACTGGTGCCGCTTCGACCTCGGGGGAACTTCATGCGCGTCGCGATGCTCAAACAGGCCACTCGAGCGGCGCTTGCAGTCGCCGCCATGCTGGGCGCCGCCACGATGGCGGCGCCCGCCACGACGACTGAGGGCGCCGCGACCCTCGACGCCGTCGCCAAGCCCCGATCGGACTTCGGCGGCGGCAAGTCGACGCCAGTGAGCCCACGGGAGCGACGATCCTTCCATCGAGTCAACTCGTTCCTTGCGAGCCTGAGCGGCGATCTCGGTGCCCATCGCCGAGAGCTCGCCGAGCACGGCCTCCAGATTGTCAGCGATATCCCCACCATCGCCCCGACGGCGACCGACAACGGTGATATCTCGCTTCCCCGCCCGTACGTCCTCTACAACACCCAACAGCACCGCTACTTCGTCACAGCGAGCTTCGAGTGGAAGTCCTCGGCGGACTACTGGTACTTCGACGGCAACTGCAGCAGCGCAGACAACGCGTGCAACGTCGGCGGCAAGGACGGATTCGGCTTCCGGTTCAACCGCCGGGTCATCAACCGGGTCGTCGAGGCCGCGTTCTGTGGCCGGGACAACGTCGGTCGGAACTGGTCGCAGTTCGGCTGCTTCGAACCGACCAACCCGGAGGAGAACTCTTCGCAGGGTGCCACCTACCGCGCCCAGGACAAGCTCTACGAGACGGTCGTCAACCCTGACTACAACCTGCACACAGGTGTCATCTCGATGGGGATCGACGTGATCCCGTGTGGGAGGACACTCCAGATCTTCAGTCGTTACGGACATGGTTGGGACGACACGTCCCTGACCGGCTTCGATGTCTCGCTGAGCGGCTTCGGGATGCAGTGGTCGGACTCCGACGACCACTGGGTGGCGTCGAGCCAGTCGGGGACCTGGACACGCGCGTGTTGAACGCCCGGTGGTGGCCGACGCAGGCCAGCACACGCGGCTACCGTTCGAGCGTGAGACTCCTTCTCTTCGTGCTGTTGGCCGTCCCCATGCTCACCGCCTGCGAGGACGAGGCTGATGCGACCACACTGGTCGTCTCCGGATCGGTCGATCTCTGCGACGCCGACCTGAAGGCCTGCCAGGTCCTGCCGGCACGAGGGGCCGACGTCGAGGTGCTCAGCGGCGGCGAGGTGGTGGAGTCGAGCGTCCTGGACGACGAAGGGCGCCTCGAATTGGATGTCGAGGCGGGGACCTACACCGCGACGATCTCCTATCCCGACCTCGATCTCGCCTCAGGAGCGCCCGCTTCGGCGTCGGTGACCCTGACCGAGGGAGAGACGGGCGAGCTGGACGTGATGATCGAGGTGGCGCTCACACCTGGTCAAGGAAGCGGTCCATGACGCGGGCGCCGAACTGGAGGGCGTCGACGGGGACGCGTTCGTCGACGCCGTGGAACAGCGCGGTGAAGTCGAGGTCCTCCGGGAGGCGGAGGGGCGTGAAGCCGTAGGTCCGCATGCCGAGGCTGCGGAAGTGCTTGGCGTCGGTGCCGCCGCTCATCAGGTACGGCGCCACGAGGGCGTCGGGGTCCTCCGCGACCAGGCTGCGGGTCATCGCGTCGACGAGCGCACCGTCGTACGGGGTCTCCCAGGGGGCCTGGTTGGACACGTAGTCGACGCTGATGTCCTCGCCGCACAGCTCGGCGAGCGTCGCGAAGAACTCGTCCTCGTAGCCGGGCAGGGTGCGGCCGTCGATGTGGGCGGTGGCCTCGGTCGGGATCACGTTGACCTTGTAGCCGGCGGACAGCATCGTCGGGTTCGTCGTGTTGCTGAGGACGGCGCCGAGCATCCGGGTGGCGCCCCCGAACTCCTCGACCAGAGCGCGGGCGTTCTCCGGCGTGACGTCGGTCCCGACCAGGGCACCGACCGTGCCGAGCAGCGTCCGCATGGTCGGGGTGAGCCGCACCGGCCACTCGTAGGCACCGATCCGCGCGACCGCCGCCGCGATCTGGGTGACCGCGTTGTCGGGGTTGATCATCGACCCATGACCGGCCCGGCCGCGGGCAGTCAGCCGCATCCACGCCATGCCCTTCTCAGCCGCCTCGATCAGGTACAGCCGGCGGCCGCGGACCGTCGTGCTCCAGCCGCCCACCTCGCCGACCGCCTCGGTGCAGCCCTCGAACAGGTCCCGGTGGTCCCGGACCAGCAGCTCGGCACCGAGGTGTCCCCCGGCCTCCTCGTCGGCGGTGAAGCAGAGCACCGTCGGCCGGCTCGGCACCCGCCCGCTGCGCTGACGCTCCCGCACCACCGACAGCAGCATCGCGTCGAAGTCCTTCATGTCGACGGCGCCGCGCCCCCACACGTAGCCGCCCTGGACCTCGCCGCTGAGCGGGTGGACGGTCCAGTCCTCCGCCGCAGCCGGTACGACGTCGAGGTGCCCGTGGAGGAGCAGCGCGTCGTGCCGCGTCCCGTCACCGCCCCACCGGGCGACGACGTTGGTCCGGCCGGGTGCGGTCTCGATGATCCGCGCCTCGATGCCGACCTCCTCCAGCAGCGCGGCGACGTGCTCGGCAGCCTTGCGCTCCCCCGGCCCGCTGTCGGACCCGTCGTTGGTCGTGTCGATGCGGATCAGGTCCCGGCAGATGTCGACGACCTCGTCCATGGCGCCATCCTGGCACGCGGCTCGCGACAGCCCGCTCCGCCGGCGTCGGTCAGCCGCAGCTGATGGCCGCTGGGTCGATCGCGTCCCGCGTCGCGACCGGGTCGGTGTCGGCACCGCAGTCGACGCGGGTGTCCTTCTCGCCGTCCTTGGCGATCACGGTGTCGGAACCGGTGCTCCCCGAGTGCCAGTCCGCGCCGGGCCCGCCGAGCAGGTAGTCGTTGGCCGCCCCGCCGTTGAGCACGTCGTCGGCCGCGCCCCCGCAGAGCCGGTCGGCGCCCGCGTTCCCGTTGATGGTGTCGGCGCCGCCCTGTCCGAGGATCGTGTCGCCCGCGCCGGTGCCGTTGATCGTGTCAGCCCCGTTGGTCCCGATGATCGTCGGGACCCGGCCGCCACAGAGGTTCCGCTTCCCGGCCATGAGGAACGACCAGATCCGCGACTCCTGGCCGCTGATCACGTGTCCGCCGTTCGTGACGAGGATGAGCTGGTAGCTGGCGCACGCGGCGCCGTGGCCGCTGAGGTCGTAGACCCTCGCCGTTCGACCGGACACCGTGTAGGTCTGTTTCAGCACCCCGTTGTTGGGACCGCCGGTCTGGTCGGTGAAGCAGCCGTGCTGGCGCGCCCAGTACTGCATCGGCCAGAACACCCGCCAGTCGACGTCCCAGTCCACAGGGTTGTGGTACGCCGCCGTCGGCGGCGGAGCGACGGCGGCGTCGTTGGTGCCGTGGAGGTGGATCATCCGCGCGGAGCTGGCGTGCCGCACCGGGTCGCTGTTCTCCGCGCACTCCGGGTCGTCGCCCTGGCAGTAGACGAGGCCCGCGTTGACGGCGACGCCGGCGATCAGGTCACGGGTCGAGCTCCGCATCAGCAGGTAGTACGGCATGAACGCGCCGCGCGACGAGCCGCCGACGAAGATCCGCGCCTTGTCGACCGACGCACACGTCCGCAGCTGGGTGATGATGTGGCTGAGGAACTGGCTGTCGTACGGCGTCCCGGGGACGTCGCCGGCCCGGTGGTTCCACGTCTGGTTCGTGCCGTTGGGCGTGACGATGATGGCCCCGGACGGGTCGGTCGACGGCCAGAAGGCGCTGGCCCGCCCGGCGCCCGTCCCGCCGTCGCCGTGGAGCCAGATGAGGACCGGCCGCCCGGTCGCCGGCGCGGCGGTCGACGGGATCCGCCAGTAGTAGGTGTGGGTCGCACCGTCGGAGGTCTGGAGGTTGGTCTGCCCGGTCCCGGCCCCACTGCCGCAGACGGCGGGGGCGAGCCTCGACGCACGCTCGGACGCGGGCTCGGGAACAGCGACCGCCGCCGGTGGCGCGGCCGCCGACGGACTCGACGTCGGGGCGGCGAGCGTGGCGGCGCCCGCCAGGGCGGCCGAGGCGAGGGCCGCGAGGCGGTGCGCGGGTCGTGGCATGGGAGTCCCCCCGGGGAGGTGCGGGTGCTGGCGACGCTAGGCCACGGGCGAGCCCGGTCGCGGCGAAATCGCAGGACCTTTACCCACCTCCGTCGGTACCGTCGCCTGGTGATCGACGACGTCACCCCGGACGCGGCCGAGGCGCTCCTCGCGGCGGCCCGGCTGCTGCACGACTTCAACGCCGAGTACGACGAGCCGGCCCCGGAGCCGGAGGTCCTCGCGGGTTTCCTCCGCGCGCGCCTCGCCGACGGCGGCACGATCCTGCTCCTCGCCAGGGACGACGCGGGCGACCCGGTCGGCGTCGCCGCGGTCCGGCTCCAGCGGTCGTTGTGGAGCGACGCGTTCGAGGCGTACCTGGCCGAGCTGTACGTCGTACCGCCGCGGCGTGGGGAGGGCTTCGGGCGTGCCCTCCTGGCGGCGGTGCTGGACGGCTCCCGCGCGGCGGGTGCCGACTACGTCTTCCTGGTCACCAGCGAGGAGGACGTCTCCGCCCAGCGCGCCTACGAGGCCGCGGGCTTCCGCCGTACCGAGGCCGAAGGCGGCCCGACGATGTGGGCCTACGAGCAGGAGCTCTGACGCGGCGCCCGCCACAACGCACGAGGACAAGTGAGAACAACGCTGGATTTATTCTCACTTATCAGGATAAGTGAGAATAACTACCGCCCGACATCGCCACCCTGGTTCCTGCGCTGCCGAACGATCTCCTGGCCGAGTGCGATCGTGCCGTTCGTGCCATCGCGGCCGTCGACGCCACCCGCGGCGAGCACCTGCGTCCGCTGACCACTCTGCTGCTCCGGGCCGAGTCCGTCGCGTCCTCGAAGATCGAGCACGAGGAAGCGAGCATCGACGACTTCGCGCGCGCCCTCCACGGCGTCCGAGCCAACAGCTCCGCGACCGCGATGGTGGCCGCCGCAGGCGCGATGGACCGCCTTCTCGCCGGCCGGCTCTCCGTGTCCGCGATCACCGACGCCCACCGACGGCTGATGACGGACGACGCTGCCGAGCAGCCGTACGCCGGCCGGTGGCGCGACGTCCAGAACTGGATCGGCGGGTCGGACCACTCCCCGCGCAACGCGCTCTACGTCCCTCCGCCGCCCGACCTCGTCGGCCCCAGGATGGCCGATCTCCTGACCTTCGCCACCCGCGACGACGTACCCGTCGTCGGACAAGCGGCGATCGCCCACGCCCAGTTCGAGTCGATCCACCCCTTCACCGACGGCAACGGACGGGTGGGGCGCGCCGTCGCCGCTGCCGTCCTCCGCCAACGCGGCGTGGCACGGCGGGTCGTCATCCCGATCGCGTCGGCACTCGTCGCCCGTCGCGACCACTACTTCGCGACCCTCGGCGACTACCGCGCAGGGGACGCGGGCCCGATCATCCGCGCGTTCGCGCGGTCCGCGACGGTGGCCGCCGAGGAGGCGGCCGTCACCGCCGACCGACTCGCCGAGATGCCCGCCGACTGGCGCAGCCGCGCCGGAGAGCCGCGGGCCGGGAGCGCCGCCGCGGTGGTGCTCGACTCCCTCACCGCCGTACCGGTCCTGACCGCCGACGACATCGAGCAACGCCTGGGGCTCACGACGGCCGCCTCCTACCGGGCGATCGAGCGGCTCGCCACCACCGGGGTCATCGCACCGCTCACCCAGCGCACCCGCAACCAGATCTGGGGCGCCAGCGACCTGCTCGCCGAGCTCGACGACCTCGGCAGCCGGATCGCCGCCCGCGCGGTCGAAGCCCTCTGACTCCGTGCCGCTATCGTGCGGCCGTGGGATCCCGACAGGTCAAGGTGCCGATGCTCGTCGTGGCGCTGTTGTGCCTCGTGGCGGCGCTGGCCGGCGCCGCGCTGCTCTTCTCCGACGGCGGCCAGCCCGTCGGGTTCGCCCTGCTCGGCTTCTTCGGCGCGGGCGCCTTCGTGCTCGGACGCAAGGCACTCGGCCTTGGTTGAGCGCTCGGGGACCGGGCGCCGACGGACGCGGGTGGCTGTCGTCGCCCTCTCCCTGCTCCTCGTCGCCTGCAGCGACGGGGACGATGACACCGACGCGAGCGACTCCCCGTCGACCGAGAGGCCCGCACCGGGCGTCGTGGTCGTCCACGACCCGGTCGGCGACACCCAGGATGCCGGCGGCGACCCGGTCAACATCGATGTCGAGAAGACGCGGATCGAGTACGACGAGCGCGGTCTCGTCATCGAGGTGGTCTACACCGAGCCGCTCGAGCCGGCCTCGGGTCCCGCCGAGCTCATCATCCAGGTCAACTCGAAGAGCTCCTTCGACGACAAGGTCCTCAAGTGGGCCGACGGCGACCGTCCCTGGATCGCCGGCGAGGACGGCGTCCGCACCGGCTGCCGCCCCGCCGCGAAGGTCGACCGGAAGGAAGGCATCGTCGTCCTCACGATCCCGCCGACCCGACGCTGCCTCGACGACCTTCCTCAGGAGGTCGAGGTCTCTCCCATGGCATGGCGCGGCAACAGCCAGGACGACCTCGAGAACGTGACGGTCCGCCTGCCCCGGAGCGCGCGGAACTAGCCCCGGGCGACGGGGGGATCCTCACCGCCGTCGATGGAAGCGGATGTCGCCGTTGCTGAGGATCTCGTAGCTGAATCGTCGGTCGTGGAACCGGTGGTGGTGCCACACGCAGGCCAGCACCCCGTCGCCGAGGTCGGTCTTGCCGCCCTCGGACCAGGGCTTGAGATGGTGGGCCTCGCACCACGTCGCGGGAATCGTGCAGCCCTCGGCGCGACACCGTTGGTCGCGCAGCCGCATCGCCTTGTGCTGGGCTCGGGAGTAGAGCCGCTTGCTGCGGCCGAGGTCGAGGATCTCGCCCTCCCCGCCGAGAACGACGGGGATGATCCGGG
Source organism: Nocardioides stalactiti (assembly GCF_014180715.1). Taxonomy (GTDB): domain Bacteria; phylum Actinomycetota; class Actinomycetes; order Propionibacteriales; family Nocardioidaceae; genus Nocardioides; species Nocardioides stalactiti. The sequence goes on from NZ_JACEFC010000019.1 coordinate 32,538, forward strand.
CGCTGCACGCCAACCGGCGGATCGCAGAGGCGGACAGGTTGTCACCGGCGGACAGGTCCGCGTCGATCAAGCCACCGGTGGCCAGGTCGGCGGTGAGCGACTCCACCGAGACGGTCACCATCACGGTCGTCGCGTCGCCACCATGAACCGGGAGCTGCCTCGGGTCAAGGTGCTCCAGCAGGCCGCAGAACGCCTGCCCGAGCTTGCGCGAGTGCGGGATCCGGTCCTCCTCGCCGCCCAGCGCATCGGCACTCTTGCGCGGAGAGGCGAAGGCCTCGAGGTAGGTCAGCAACCGGGCCATCAGGGCCTCCGGGATCACGATCCGTCCGCGGCTGGTGCCGTCGCCGAGGTTGCGGTAGCTGAACCGCGTCTTCTCCCACGCGGACCGCTCCTCCTCCTCCAACCGGCGAGCCTCCTCAGCCTCGGCGATCTCCGGGGCGACCACGTGCAACAGATGGCGCACGATCCGGCGCAGCTCGGCCGGACGGTGGACCGCCGCCAGACCGACCAGGTGCTCCTCTGCCCGTGCGATCACGTCGAGACCGACGTGGGTAGGGAGCGCCTCCAGGCCCGCGACCATCACCCGCGCCTGCTCCAACGACACCGCGCCCGAGGCCATCCCGGCCTGGACCCGCTGCCAGCGCGACGCGACCGCCACCGCCAGGTGGGCCTCAGCGCGGGACGCTCCGACGTCGGCCTGGGTCTGGAAGGCCAGCCACCCCGCCACGTCGCGGGCCGCATCCGCATCGGCCACCTCGCCGCACTCGGCGACCACCCGCAACCGCAGCTCGGCCACTCGCCGCGCCACCTTCTCCAACGCCACCACCGCCGCCCGCTTGTCCGCCGGCGAGGCATACACCGGCTGGGCGTCGACGACCTCGTCCAACGCAGCCAGCATCGACTCCGCGCACGCCACGATCGGATGCTGCGGCGACACAGGCTGAGCAACCACGACGACCCCTCACGAGCACGGCGAACAACGACGATGAAGCCGGTTGCCTGGTGCCGGGGAGTCCTAGAACTGAATCTCGTGGACGGCTACCGCCATCGTACATATGTTCGAACGCGGAGTCCAGGGCGCCCGCAAGAATCTCCCGATCGCTACGGGGCGGTCGCCACGACGTTGGCGGTCAGGCGCCGGCCAGGTCGGCCGCCGGCTCCGCCTCGCGTCGACCGCGGTAGGTGCTGACGAAGTCGACCCGGAGCCACTTCGAGAACGGGTCGCAGGCCTCCGTCAACAGCTCCTCGGCCACCTCGGGCGGGGTCTCGGTCGGGATCTGCACCAGGCGACAGGTCGACCGGTCGCTCAGCACGAGGATCAAGGTCCGGGTGCGGTACTCCGCGGGCACCCGGGCCTCGCTCTGGTCCCAGTCGTCGCTGATGTAGGCGTAACGCGTGATGGTCGGGAGCCCGGCCGGCCAGCGCTGGACCAGGTCGAGCACCTCGTTGGACACCCCGGCCCCGGACGGCCACCAGCCGCCGCCGTAGGGACGCCGTGTCAGGTCCTTCGGTTGGAGACGAAGAGACGGTGCTGCGATGGTGGCCATGACGGCCTCTCCGGTCGCCTATTCACCGCGCGGCCTGAGGGCGCGCCGGAGACGACAGCACTCTCGACAGTACCACCGTGAAAATGACCCCGGCCCCGGTCTCCGTGAGACGGAGATCGGGGCCGATCTGGTGTCCGAGGGGGGACTTGAACCCCCACGCCCTAATACGGGCACTAGCACCTCAATGCAGATAGGACGTGATCTCAGGTCGTCGGCCAGGTCCGACAATGGTTCCGCGTCTCGGATGCGGTCGTCCCTGTGGTCCTGAGTTGTCCACGTTGGTACGGATTCTGTGACATCCCCGTGACACTGGAGGCCCCCGGTCTCCCGATTCCCCGGCGCGCCTGTCCGCGCTGTTCGCTGGGCGTTCCGTCAACCAGGCATGGTCTGCGCCAGACTTTTCGTTTACAGATTTCGTTCGGGTGCCGAGGACGTCGACAGGCATCATGGCCCGGTCCGGATCCATCGAGGAGGTCCCGTGTTCCCTGAACCGCTTCCGCTGCTACGCACCGGCGTCGTCGGCAACTTCCAGATGCTTGCCGACCCTCCACGCGAGGAGTACTTCGACGGGCACGTTCAACTCGGCCCCGATGCTGCCGTCATCGCCGTATTGGCCGGTACGGAAAAGGACCCGGGAGCCAAGTGGGTCGACGATCTGTCCAACAGCAATACCGTCTTCGGCATCACCGAGGCCGGAACAGTTCTCGCGCCGATCCGGTCCTACCGTCGCAGTTCGACGCACGGTGAAGTGCGCGCCGAGGTTGTGCGTTGGCACGCCAGCAACATGTTGATCAACGCCCCGCACGAAGAGGTGGACGACGACACCGTTGCCGCAACGAAACTGTTCTACCTCGGCCTCGGTTCATGGTCTGGCCGTCCCGGACACGTGGACGAGCCGATCAGCGACGACGGCGAGCCAGGCTGGCGCATCGAGGTGCGCAGCGAGCAGGAGCGAAACGTTTCGCTCGACGCGGACTTCAACCTGACGATCGAGCACGGATGGACCCTTACTGGACCGCCCGATATCCGGTCCATTAGTCGACCGCTCAAGATCGGGTTCCGGTCCAACCATCGTCGGCCCCTCTCCGAACATGTCGTCCGCCTCGATGCCGTTCACGGACTGCTGTCCGTGGCGCACTGGAAGCCCGTGACTGCGGCCACGGGGATCGCTCAACTCGACCCGGACTCGCGCAAGCGTGCGGTGCTTTGGGACGACACGATGACGAACGAAACAGTCGAGCCGGACTCGAACGAGTTCCCAATTTTCACGCTCGCTGACATCAACGACCTCGAAGGTCTCGCGGCCTGGGTGACGATCTGCCTGACCCGACCCCGCGCCGTCACGCCGATCGTCCGACACCGCCTGTTCCAGAACCAGACACCTGAGTCTCGACTCCTCTCTACGGCTGCCGCGTTCGAGTACTGGACTGCCAGTAACGCTCGCAACCCGAAGGCCCGATGGGCAAGGAAGGTCCGCGAGCACCGGGTGCCCAGCGCGATCAGTGCATCTGTGAGCGACAACTGGTCGAATTGGATCGGCGACGCTAGTCGGTGGGCCGAGTTGTTTTATGGCACCTACATCCAGTTGAAGCACACAGCGCAGGCGGCGGACCTAGACGTTGTTGACGCGCTGGAGTATTCGGGTCGCTGGCTGCTGACGGCCTCGATCCTCGACCAGTGCGCAGGTTCGTCTGCCCCGTCCGAGCGGATCTTCTCGGGGAACGGTCTGCGATACCCAGCACCGAACCGCGTGCGCGCTGTGCTCGACCACGCCCCGATCCCGTCGACCGCGCATCGTTGAGGGCTGTCGTGCATCCGAACACCCCCAAGCGACTGGAACGCTTCGCCGAGACCCACCGCCAGGTCGGTGCTATCTGCCACGCAGGCAACTGGATGGAGTCTCACTTGGAGATTGCCGTGTCCGAACTTGCAGGCACCGACGATCTTTCGGCCACCCAGGGCGATCGAGCGTCTGCACTCATCACCAAACTCAAGGAACTGCTGAACGAGGGCGTTGTCGCGGACGACGCCGTCGAGTCCGGGCTGCGCAACCTGCTTTCAAGGATCAGTGCGGCGATGAGCACGCGCGACCAAATCGTCCACTCCACGTGGCTCTACACGAATCAGACAAAGCCCGGTCACATTACCGGGCTCCGGTGGAGGAAGCGTGGAGAGCAGCGGCAGGACTGGAGCGCCGACCAACTTGAACAGGTCCGGGAAGACCTCGAAGCCCTCGCGGACGAACTGAGCAGTGCCGCGTGGAATGCCACCAGGCCGCCTAACGAATGGATCTGAACCGGCACCGACAGGGCCCAACAGCCGGGGAACTCGGTATCCCCGATTTCGCCCCGGCCTTCGATCTCCGCGATTAGGTTGCCCCGCATGAGCCCGAAACTTCGCATGGTCGTCGCTGGGCTGGTGGCGCTCACTCTCGGATCTCTCTCTGCATGCGGTGACGACGACAAGGAGAAGTCGTCCGAGTCACCGTCCGCCTCGTCACCACCAACATCGACGTCGTCGCCGTCGCCGTCGCCATCTCCCACCTCAACCCCGACGTTCAGGCCGACCTACGGCCCCATCGCGGAGTACTTGGACGAGTACTTGCCCAAAAAATTCCCGGTTCGGGATCGCTATGTCCAGGAAGTCACGACGTTCGATCAGGATGACTTCTTCGCGGCGACCTGCATTTTTGTCGATAACACTCAGTTGCGTGGAGCGTCCCGAAGGAACCAGGTCAACAGGATCGCCAACGATTTCCCCGGCAAGTACAACGACGACGAAGTGCTCGCCGAAGTGCTGCTGGACGCCATCATCGAGGGCTGCTGGGAGACAGGTTTGGCAGAGCGCCCGTGGATGTTCGATCCCCAGGACTACGGAAAGTTCCGCGACGTGCTCGACGCTCTCAACGATGCTGGGTTCGGTCACTCGTACATCGAACGGGCCCAGACCCCCGAGCCACCCGTCGCCGACTCATGCCGCGCGATCAGTGGCGAGAAACCAGGCAACTTCTTCTACCGCTCAGATCGCCGGTCCTGGATGAAGGTATTGACCAAGCAAGGCGCTAACGAGTGGGGTTGGACCGAGCGACAGGCAACGAGATTCGTCGACGTGGTGTTCGAGGCCTGCCTCAAGACCGGCCACTCCAAGCCCTACGTACCGCCAGTGCCCTCGATCGGCAACGGTATCTGGACCATCGGTCGCGACAAACCACCCGGCACCTACAGGTCGAACGGCGTCTCGTCCAACTGCTACTGGGCGATCTACCGCTCAGGCAGCAACGGCCAGGACATCATCGCCAACGACCTGCCGTCAGGCGGCTTCCCGACGGTCACCCTCAGCCTCGGTCAAGACTTCGACACCGATGGGTGCGGCGTCTGGAAGAAGATCGGATAGACCCTCCGACGGCACCCGGCTCCCTCGACACGTAACCGAGCATGCATCACGAGACCGTGGTGATGTCCCGCGATTCGCAGCGATCGTCTGACGTGAGGCACTGTGCGTGCCATCGTCGTCTGAGACTGCACGCGACCAAGGGACACCAGCATGATCGGCAGAAATTTCCGGATCGGACGCTGCGCTCTTGCGCTGCTGTGGTGCGCGTCCCTAGTCGCTGTTGCCATTCCCGCCCATGCTGCGGACGGTACGGGCGTACCAGTCATCAAGAGTCCTGCTTCGCGCGCCACAGTCCCGGCGGGGTGGACTGGACCGATCACGGTGGACTTCACCCACGCGAGGCCTCGTGAGTACTGGATCACCTTGGAGTGCACCTACGACAACACCAACGACTTGCAGCAGTATCACTGGTCTGACGACTCATTCACTGTCGTCAGTGCCACCACCAATCTCTCGTGGAACATCCCCCCGATCACTGGGCGCAGCGATTGCGAACTCGTTCTCGGATCACCGTCCCCCGGTACCGAACTGATCCATCGCTTCTTCTCAACTGACGGTCCGTACATGACCGACGACGGATCGACGGAAGTCTTCTATCCGATCGTTCAGGACCGATACCTCGACACCGCTCAGATTCGCTGGTCGTTTAATCACGGCTATCTGGCGGGCACCGAGGACATTTTCTACTCGATCAGCACGCACGACGATCCCGAGTTCGGCGGCTTCAGTGGACGCATCCAAGGGCATCTCACCCAGATCACTTGGGACGGGCGTGACCGTAACAATCGGTGGGCGAGACCGGGGAATTACTTGTTCTCGTTCACTACCCATGACGGCCACGGCTCACTGCAACGCTTCACGGTGCCCGTCGAGGTCGCGACATCACGAACTCGCCACCACTTCGACAAGAGTTTCAAGCCAGCGATCTACAACCGCATCGCATTTGCAAGCCGTGGCGCGTGCGACCACCGAGTCGCCTCCGCACGACCCGACTCGGTCGTGTTGCAATGCAGAGGAGGTGCCAGCATCACGGCCACGATGACCTTCAACGTGCCGAAGGATGCCGAGAACCTTCGGGTCGTCGTGGCGGGACGAACTCTGTGCTGTAGCCCTGGAGAGGTCACGAAAAGGTGGTCACGACCAGAGCGGGACACGGTCAAGGCCACCACGCGGGTCACCAATCGCCGGGGTTACCGCCTCGACTCCGTCCGGCTTCAGTACGACTACTTCACGCGCATCTAGGGTTCCGAACGGTTCAGGTTTGGGCTGATGCGCGGGCACCACCTCGCGCCCGGCTCCCCCACGTTGGCGAGGTCCACAGCCCACTGCGGCGCGGAGTCGAGCGGCTCACCCCAGCAGTCGGCCACGAGGCACGCCTCCGAGAAGGCCAAGGTGCCCTTGCGGGCGCGCAGGTGGAGGACCCGGTGCACGAACCGGTCCACCTGTTCGTCTTCGGTCACAGCCCCTCCTCCTGCATGAGTGCGTCGAGGTCGGCGAGCATGTGCAGCACTCCGACCTCGACCCGCTGCGGTGCCCCCAGGCCGTCCAGGAACGAGGCGAGGCTGGCAACCTTGGTCGCTGCGATCACAGCACCTTGGCGGCGGTCGAGCACGTCGCGCATGGCCTGCCGCCACAGCACCTCGGTCCGCTCTCGCCACAGGTGCCGCAACTCCTCGCGATCAATCTGCGGCACCTCTCCGTAGGTCTCCCGCACGCATCGCATGGCGCTCTGGGGGGTCGCCAGGCCGACGGTCTTGGCGCACTGGTCCCAGGTGGCACCGCCGAGTCGCATAGCCCACACCTGTTCGGCGCGCTCGCGGGCGTCGGCGCGCACCTTCCGCACAGGCTGCGGTGCGGACGTCACGGTCTGGTTGTCGTCGCTCACTGCGTGGCTCCATATCCCCAGATTTCGGCCCGCACACGGACGGCTTTGGCCTGGTCGGCCCGACGCTGCTCAACACGGGCCAGGGCCTCGGCCCGTTCGCGCTCGATCCGCTCGGCGTGCTCCGGGGTGCCGGGCCGCATTGGCGCAGCGATGTAGCCGAACCGTTCGTCGTAGCCGGGGTGGTCGGCGGGTGCTACCTCCGCGTAAAGCCGGAATGCCGGGTCGGGGCCGTTGCCCATCGGCTGGTCGTAGCCCAGGAGCACGTTGTAGCCGGGGCCTCGCTGGTCCTCGTAGAACGTCTTCGACAGCCGTCCACTGAGTCCACCTCGGCGCACCCACTGCGCCGAGCAGGTGCCGCACAAGGGAGCCGGGGAGCCGTCTGCCCACTTCATGCCCTCGTTGACCCAACCCGTCGCGAGCCGGATCGAGCACCAAGCGCACGGCCCCGACGCGCAGGGGTGCGGGTTGAGACCGGCCTCAGAGCGGAGGGCAGGGAGTGCCTCCACCGCCTTGCGCAACTTGCGCTTGTTGACGTGGCCCCAGGCCCGTTCAGGCTCGGTGTGCGGCTGAGCGTCGAGGAGGTCGCGGAAGTTCGCCACCGCCACCTGGGTGGCGATCAGTCCGGCGTCGGAGAACCCGATCTCGAACCCCAACAACTCCGCGACCGCAGCCCGCACACGGCTCTGGATCGTGGTGCCTGACCGGCACGCGCGGTGGGTCCGCCAGGGCTGGGAGTAGGGCGCGGAGGTCCCGCACGGCCCACCGCAACGCGAGCACGGCGTGAACGTCTTCACGTCGGCGGCGTCACCCGCCCAGGCGCGGCCCTCCATCGCCGCCATGACCTCGGCGCGCGACATAGGCCGGTAGGGCTTGCCGGTGCCGGGGTCGATCGGCGGCGAGTCCGGAGCGAGAGTGATCCGCGCGCTACGGCGCTTGCGCCGGTTGGCCTCGCGGCCCTCTCGGATCTCACGCTGGCGGACGGTCTCGCCCTTGGGCTTCCGGTTCGGTCGAGGCACCGTCGTCTCCTTCTGTTGGTCGGCGCGGCCCTGGTGTGCGGCGGGCAGGTGTTCGCGACGGACGGGGATCGGTCCGAAGTGCTTCGGGGTATCGGGGCGGAAGTCCACTAGTCAACGTCGCTCTCGTGGCACTGCTCGTGAGCGCGGGCGACGACGGTCACGGTCTTCATTTCGTAGACGAGGGCCACCTCGTCCTCGGGGGCAACGTGGCCGTGGCAGTACAGACACCGCCGCTCCTCGGGGTACCGCTCGGCCAGGCACCCGCCGCAGACCACTGCCGGGTCGGGTGCGAGCACGAACCACGGCGCGTTCGGGTCGCGCTTGAGCGACTGGCAGCCGATCAGCCGGGGCCGGGACCACCAGCCCGCCAGGGTCGCCGCCAAACGAGGGTTAGGAGGTGCCGGACTGATACCCAGCGCATCAGCGAGCGCCCACGTCACCGAGGTCATGCGACACCTCCAGGGGGCACTGGAGCGGCGCAAGGAAGATCGGTCGGTGTCGACACCATTCGGAGGTGTCGAGCCCGACGCGGTGGGAACCCAGCTGCGGCGAGGGCACGGTCGATCACCTCGCGTGCATCCTCGACCGACGCACGGTTGTCGCCGCTGACGACGACCGTGACGACGGGATAGGTCATGACGTCTCCTCCTCGATCTGGCTGCGCTTGTCCTCGTACGACTGCGCCGTAGGCAGGTCGCGAACCATCTGCTCGGCCTCCTCGAACATCAGCGGCCCTCCGGCGCTGGTGTAGGCCAACAAGCGCGCCGCAATGCCCTCGACTGCGGTGGCATCAGCACCGGCCTGCTCGCCGATCAGGCGGAGCCGTTCACGGTCGGCATCGCGGTGGAAGTTGCCGACACCACCGGTCCCGGTGGAGGCGGGCTCGGTCACCGGCTCCAGGTAGTCGGCAACGACGTCGGGGAGGTCACCCGCTACATGCACCTGGTTCAGCCAAGCGGTCGGGTTCTTCACGCCTCGGTCTCGACGGAGGTGGTCGCAGAACGCTTCCACAGCCTCCTCCTCGATCCCCAGTACGGCGAGTTCGCGCGTGAGGAATGACGTAGGACGGCTAGTAGTGGTGGCTCGGTGGCTCGGTGGCTCGGTTGTAGGCACCACGCTGCCGGAGTTCGTGCCGGAGTTCGTGCCGGAGTTCGCGCCGGAGTTCTTCGACTGAGGCACCACGCTGCCGGAGTGCGTTTCGGTCAACTCGGGCAACTCGATGCCGGAGTTCAGCGAGGTGAGGTGATAGGTGGTGCCCTTGGCCGAGGATCCCTGGCCGCCACCTCGACGGCCTTCGATCAGCACGCCGGCCTCGACTCCAGCCTTGAGGGCGTAGCGCACGGAGCGCTCGCAGAGCCCCGTCCGGCGTGACAGCGTTGACACCGTCGGCCAAGCGTTCTCACCCGTCTTGTTGTCGCAGAACTTGAGGAGTGCAAGCACCACGGCAGCCTGAGCCGCTGTCAGACGACCTTCACCAATCGCTGTGTACACCGCCTCGATCCATTCGAACGGCCGGAAGCGGCTCGTCACTGGTCGACCCCGAGCACGTCCTTGAGCAGTACAGGCACGACGACGCGCACTGCGCCACCCAAGCGAACGGTCGGCACCTTGCCCGTCCGTGCGAGCCGGTAACCGTGTGCCCGAGAGCAGCGGAGCACTGCGCACAGGCTCGGCTCCGTGGGGTGGTAGACCGGGATCGTCACCGACCCCTCTCGCAAGTCAGCGAGGGTGACGGTCGGGAGGTCTGCGACCGGCGTCTCTGTAGTGGTCTGCACAGGTTCAGCGTGGCACTTCGTGGACCCAAAGATCTAGGTGTAGAGTTTGGGTCATGAAGACAGCCCGCCCTGAATGGTCGGTCGCACCGTTCCGGATCCTGCGGTCGAGCCTGGGCAGCCACCAGCGCCCGATCGGCCCTCCCGCGAGCCCGGAGAACGAACTCGCCGTCGAGGTCACTGGAGCAAGGATCACGGACCGGGAGCGCAACCTGATCTACGAGGCCACGATCGAGCGCGGCCCGTCAGGCGCGTACCTGACGGGCCTCACGATCCTCACCACCCGCAAGGGCCAGCGGATCGACCAGTCGATGATCCGCGCCGTCCCGGTTCAGCGGATCGCGGAAGCCGTCGGCCTGCACCTCATCGAACAGGAGAAGGAAGGCATGGCGGTTTTCAACTCGCGGACTCCAATGCTCCCCGGCGAGAGGCCCAGTCCACAAGAGATCGCAGCCCTCTGGCGGCAGGGGAAGCGGCGCAAGGACCTGATCACCCACTTCTCACCCGTCAGCCCGTTCACCATCGACGACTGGATTCGCGAGACCCGCGACCTCGGCCTGATCCCGATGGCCACCACAGGCCGCAAGCGACAGCCACCCACCAAAACCCGGCGAGCGCCCAAGCCCGCCACCACCGAAAAGGAGAACCAGGAGTGACAGTCAACACACAGGGCCCGGGAGACCTGGGCCGACGACACCCGGAGGTGCCCACGTGCGTCTCCTGCAGCAAAGGGGGTCGGAGTCCACGTTGGTCTCCGGTGCTCCGCCGTGGTGAGGTGACGGGCTACACCTGCCAGCACTGTCCGAAGTACGACGAACCGATCCGGCGCATGGTCAACGGTGCTGGCGTCCGCTACCGGACCACGCTCGACATGGGCACCGATGCCCAGGGGCGGCGCAAGCAGGAGACCCGGCTCCACGACACGCTCTCCGACGCCCGCGAGCACGTGCGGGTCCGGGGCGCGGCGTTGCGGGCGGAGCGGAAGTCCGGTCGGGTGATAGCCGACCGGATCTCGTTGAACACGTTGTGTGATCGGTGGCTGGAATCGCGACGTGGCGAGATCCGGGAGGTGACCCGCGAGACCTACTCCCACGCCCTCAAGCCCGTCCGTCGCCGCCTCGGGGACCGCATGGTCGACACCATCACCCACGCCGACGTGGTCGGCCTCCGGACGTGGCTGGTCCGCGAGGGTGGCCGCACTGGTCAGGGCCTCGGCGAGCACGCCGCCAAGGCTTCGCTCACCGCCCTCAAGCAGGTGCTCGACCACGGTGTCCGAATCGAGCGCATCGTCTCCGAGAACGTGGCCCGTGGAGTCAAGCCCCCGAAGGTGCTCCACGCCGATGACGAGGGGCTGGAGCGCTGGACGGCGGAGGAGTTGGTCAAGTTCACCCGGACCGCCGACGCCGATCCGCTGGGTGCTGCCTTCCGCCTCTCGACTCTCGGTCTCCGGCGTGAGGAAGTGCTGGGCCTCACCTGGGACGCCGTCGACTTCGAAGGGGGCACCGTCACCATCCGGCAGACCCGCGTGGCCGTCTCCTCCAGCACTGACCCGCGCCGATGGATGCTCGGTCCGGTGAAGTCGGCGGCGTCGAAGCGGACCATCCGGCCCGACTCGATCCAGCCGGGAACGATGAAGGCGCTCAAGGCCCTGCGACTGGCGTCTCTGATTGACCGCCGGGCAAACCCGGCGGGCCTGGTCGCGGTGGACGCTGCTGGTCAGCCGGTGGTTCCGAAGTCGTTCTCAGACCGGTTCGCGCTGCTCGCGGGTGAGGCCGGGGTGCCGGTGATCCGGCACCACTCCACGCGGCACACAGTGGCCTACCTGCTCCACGACGCCGGGGTGCCGCCGGTCCGAGCGGCGGCTTTCCTGGGGCACACGCTGGCGGTCCACCTGAGCGTCTACCTGTTCGCTCGGGAAGACGACGTGGACCAGGCCGGGGATGCCCTCGGCGGGGTGCTGGCGCGGGCCGTCAGCGGCTCCTAGCCAATGCATCCGTGACATTCACCGTGACATTCAACGGCGAAGGCCCCTCCTCGGTGATAGCGAGGAGGGGCCTTCGGTCCGTGTTTGCGCTGGTCAGCGCTGGTGTCCGAGGGGGGACTTGAACCCCCACGCCCTAATACGGGCACTAGCACCTCAAGCTAGCGCGTCTGCCAATTCCGCCACCCGGACGAGTGCGGGGAAACGTTAGCAAAGGTCGGCCCGGGAGGCCGCATCGGGGCCACTTCCGCACCACCGTTGCAGCACCCCCGCCGCGGTCGACTTGAACGGGGCTGTCGGCCCTGTCACGGTGGAGATGCCTTTGCTGTCTATCTCGGAAAGCAGCCGATGCTGACTCTCACTGAGAACGCCTGCACGATCGTCAAGCGCTACACCGACCACCCGGACACGCCTGCGGAGGCCGGGTTGCGGATCACCAGCAGCTCGGAGACCCAGCTCGCGGTGACCACTGCGGACGAGCCGGTCGCAGGTGACCAGCTCGTCGAGCAGGACGGCGCCCGGGTCTACCTGGACTCGGCTGCGGCCGAACAGCTGGACGACAAGGTCCTCGACGCGGGGATCGACGCGTCCGGCAACGTCGAGTTCGGGCTCCTCAACCAGGCCTGAGGCCCCACCCGGGACCGACCCTGGGGCTCCGCCCAGGACACCAGCGCGGGTCAGCCGCGGCGCAGGGCCTCGGCGGCCCGGTCGGCCGCGAGCGCCCGCTCGTGGATCGTCGCCCGGGGATCCGCGGCCAGCCTCAGGAGGGCATCGGCCAGCCGCGGATTCCGCCCACGGGAGGGGGTGGGGTTTCCCGGGCCCACGGGAGCACGCGCCGCCTCGACGGAGGATTCGAGGTTGCGGGCCCAGTGGCTGAGCCGCGACGCCGACCACTCCTCACGCAGGGTGGCCTGCGGGATTCGCTCGGTGGTCGTCGTGGTCATGCCCTACTAACGCGAGGTTCTCGACGGGGCTAGCGGGACTTTGGTCCCGATTGTTGCCCGGACGCCTGGCCCTCGGGTCAGATCTTGAGGCCCCATCCGGCGAGCGCCACCGCCGGGTCGGTCGGCTCGCCGCCGACGTGCACCTCGAGGTGCAGGTGCGGGCCGGTCGAGTTGCCCGTGCTGCCGACCGCGCCGATGACGTCCCCGGCCGAGACCTGCTGGCCGACCGAGACGTTCTGCGCGGACTGGTGGCAGTACCAGACCTCGGTGCCGTCCTCGAGCTCCAGGACGGTCTTGTTGCCGTAAGCGCCGTCGTAGCCGACCTCGGTGACGACCGCGTCGCCGACCGCGAGCAGCGCCGTGCCCTCGGGGGCGGCGAAGTCGAGACCGGTGTGGTCGCTGGACCAGAGGCTGCCGGCGTTGCCGAACGTCGCGGTGATCCGGTAGCCGTGGACGGGCAGCACCTTGACCAGCGGCGTGGGCCGCACGGTCAGGCCCTGCACGATGTGGACCTTCTTGCCGGCCTTCGGGCCGGGGGCGTTGGCCGACACGAGCCAGGCGGGTGTGTTCTGCTCGGCAGCGGCAGCGGCTTCCGGGACCCCGAGAACAGAGCACGCCATCGCACCGATCAGCACGGGCGCGGCGACCGCACGACGGACTCGGCGGGTGGTGGTGGACTGCTTCTTCACGACGCTTCCTTTGGCTTGCGAAGTGCTTACTTTTGCAAGCACTGCTCCACAAGTGAGCCAAAGTCAGACCGTCGGTTTCAAGTTCTGCAGGCGTCGCGTGTGACCCAGCCCACTAGAACGCGTTCCAGTTACCGCTCAGTCACGTGCCTTTCCGCGACCGAGGTCACACGGACGGTAAAGACCCGGAAGGGGTACGCCGGAGCGGGTCGCGGACCACTCAGCGGCGGTGCGCCCAGGTGGTCACCTGACTGCGCGTCGGCACCCACGGCTCGTAGCGCAGGTGCATCCCCGCCTCGACCGGCGTGCGGTTCCCCTTGCGACTGTTGCAGCGCCCGCAGGCAGCCACCGTGTTGAGCCAGGTCCAGGTGCCGCCGCGGGAGCGCGGCACCAGGTGGTCGATCGTGGTGGCGTGCGCCCCGCAGTAGGCGCAGCGGTACTGGTCCCGGCGCAGGACCCCCTCGCGGCCGTACGCCGCCGGCCGGTACATCCAGCTCGCGACGACGTAGCGCACCAGCCGCAGCACCTTGGGCCACGGGTGGGGCCCGATCCGCCGGTCCTCGTCGGCCTCGTGCACGACGGCGACGCCGCGGAAGAGCATCCGCACCGCGTGCGGGAACGAGACCACGTCGTGCGGCTCGTAGGAGGCGTTGAGCAGCACGACCGGAGCGTGAGCCACGTGGGTCATCGCGCCTCCTCCTCCGCGTGCCGCTGCACGATCATCGCCGCGTCGTTGCCGGGTGGTTGCCGGGTGATTGCCGGGTGATTGCCGCACCCTAAGCATGGCTCATGCGCGCGCCACCAGGGTTTCGTCGAAGTTGCCGCAATATTCTTCGAAGCGTGGATCGGTTGCGTATCGCGTTCGTCCCCGGCGTGACGCCGGACAAGTGGGCCAAGGTCTGGCGGGAGCGCCACCCGCGGATCCCGCTCGACCTGCTGCCGGTCGAGGAGGAGCAGGCCCGATCCGCTCTCGACGACGGTACGGCGGACCTGGCCCTGGTCCGGCTCCCGGTGGACCTCGATCGCCCCACTCCCCTGCACCGGGTCGTGCTGTACGAGGAGGTCCCGGTGGTGGTCGCCGCCGCCGACCACTTCATCGCCGCGGCGGACGAGGTCGGCACGGAGGACCTGGCCGAGGAGCAGCTGGTACTCCCCGAACGGTCGGGGTGGCGGCCCACCGTCGACCAGCTGACCTTCCCCCCGATGTCGGTGAAGGACGCGATCGAGACCGCTGCCGCCGGGACGGGCGTCGCGGTCCTGCCGATGGCGATCGCGCGGCTCCACCACCGCAAGGACGTCGTCCATCGGCCGGTGCGCGACCTGCCGCCCACCGAGGTGGCGCTCGTCTGGCGCCGCGAGGACGACAGCCCGATCCACCAGGACTTCGTGGGCATCACCCGCGGCCGCCGTTCCGGCAGCGGACGCGGCTGAACCCGCGACAGCTCCGGGGAGCTGCCGCGGGTCCTCACCGAGCCCACGGGTCACACGGCGTAGAAGTAGTCGCAGCCGTAGAACTCGTCGCCCGGGTCCGTGGCGTCGTAGTAGACGGTGTCGTAGCCGGGGCCGCACTTGATGAGGTCGGCGTTGCCGTCGGCGTAGACGTAGAGGTAGTCGTCGCCGTAGCCGGCCCGCACCACGTCCGGCCCGAAGCCCGGCACCAGGGTGTCGTTGCCGTCGTTGCCCCAGAGCCGGTCGCCGCCGCCGACACCGGCGATGTAGTCGCCGTCGGGACCTCCGTAGAGCCGGTCGCGGCCGTCGGCGCCGTCGAGGTAGTCGTAGCCGTAGCCGCCGTAGATGTTGTCGGGCCCGGCGTAGCCGTAGAGGCTGTCGTCGCCCTCGTAGCCGTAGATGTCGTCCTGGTAGGACGAGCCGTACAGCGTGTCGTTGAGGTGGCCGCCGACGACGGTGATGGCGGACGCGGGGCTGGCGGTGAAGGCAGCGACGCCGGCAACGGCGGCCGCACCCAGGGTGATGATTCGGATGGCACGCATGATGTCTCCTTCGGGTTGTGGCCCGCCGCTGCGGCCGGCCTCATCCACGGGATGCATCTCGCCCCGGGTCCAGTTCCCGGATCCGCGAAAGTTTTTTCAGGAGAAGTTCCAGGTCTGCTTCGCGAGCAGGTCACGGGCGCGCGCGATCCGCGATCGCACCGTCCCGACGGGGACGCCGAGCCGCTCGGCGATCTCGTCGTAGCCGAGGCCGTCGAACTCGCGCAGGATCAGCGCCTCGCGGTAGGGCTCGGGCACCCGGTCGAGCGCCTGGCGCACGGCGTGCTCGTCGGCGACGACCGAGCTGAGCCGGCGGCTGAACGCCGCCAGCTCGGGGACCTCCTCGCCGCTGGGCTCGGTCTTGCGCTGCTTGCGCCGCAGCACCTGCAGCGCCTCGTTGCGCGCGATCGCGCGCACCCAGGTCTGGAACCGCGAGCGCCCCTCGAACTGGGCGATGTTCTCCAGCACCGCGATCAGGGTCAGCTGGGCGGCGTCCTCGATGTCGGCGGGATCGATGAGCAGGCTCGTGATCGCCGGCTGTGCGATCCGGTGCCGGTGGACCAGCTCCAGCAGCAGCTCGGTCGCCGGCAGTGCACCGGTCGCTGCGAGCGCACCGAGGCCGTCGAGGATCGCGATCCGCTCCTCGGCGCCGGCACCGGCGTAGTCCGCGGCAAGCGCGCCACGCGCGGCGGCGTCGCCCTGGGCGGCGGCCTGCAACAGGTGGGGGTCGGTCATCGGGTGCTCCCGGCATGGTCGATGGCAAGGACG
>NZ_JACEFC010000190.1 GCF_014180715.1 Nocardioides stalactiti
AGACCCGCTCCCATCGGCAGTTCGGTGTCGATGAGCAGGTCGAGGCCCGGCAGGTCCCAGCCGTCGTCCTGGGCCGCCCAGAGCACTCCGGCGACGTAGCGCACCCACGGCGGCATCGCCGTGCGCCGGTCGAGGGTCAGGTCGCCGAGGTGCCCGGTCCACACCTCGTCGACGGCGCTGCTGCGGACCCGGACCCGGTCGTCGCCGCGCGGGCGCGCGACGGTGGTGGTCCTGAGGTCGATGGCGAACGGCAGGCAGAGGCCACCGTTGTAGTCCGTGTGGTCCCCGACGAGGTTCACCCGGCCGGGGGCGCGCGCGATCACCGACGTCACAGTCCATCCTTACCCATCATCGCGCGGTCCAACGGACCGGCCCGCCGCGGATCCTGCGAACGCGCCACTAGATTGACCGGGTGCGCTTCCTCGACGACCGCGTTCCGGGCCACGACCTCACCTACGACGACGTCTTCATGGTGCCCCGGCACTCCACGATCGGCAGCCGGTACGACGTCGACCTGGCCACCGCCGACGGGACCGGCACGACCATCCCGATCGTCGTGGCCAACATGACCGCGATCGCCGGCAAGCGGATGGCAGAGACCGTCGCCCGCCGCGGCGGGCTCGTGGTCATCCCGCAGGACATCCCGGCGCCGGTGGTCGCCGACGTCGTGTCGTTCGTGAAGAGCCGCCACCTCGTCCTCGACACCCCGATCCAGCTGCGGCCCGACCAGACGGTCGCGGAGGCGCTGTCGCTCATCCCGAAGCGGGCGCACCAGGCGGCGGTCGTGGTCGACGACGAGCAGCGCCCCGTCGGGGTCGTGCTCGAGGCCGACTGCGCCGAGGTCGACCGGTTCGCCCAGGCGCACCAGGTGATGCGGCCGGTCGAGGTGCTCCTCGAGACCGACACCGAGCCGCGCGCCGCCTTCGACGCGCTCGACGGGGCCCGCGCTCCCCTCGCGGTCGGCGTGGACACCGAGGGCCGCCTGGTCGGGGTCCTGGACCGCACCGGGGCACTGCGCGCGACGCTCTATCGCCCGGCCGTGGACGCGAGCGGCGGCCTGCGGATCGCGGGCGCGGTCGGCGTCAACGGCGACGTCGCCGCCAAGGCCCGGGCGCTGCTGGAGAGCGGCATCGACTGCCTGGTCGTCGACACCGCGCACGGCCACCAGGACCGGATGCTCGAGNCACGGCCACCAGGACCGGATGCTCGAGGCGCTCCAGGCGGTGCGCTCGCTCGACCCCCAGGTGCCGGTCGCGGCGGGCAACGTCGTCGACGCCGACGGGACCCGCGCGCTCGTCGGTGCCGGCGCCGACATCGTCAAGGTGGGTGTCGGGCCCGGCGCGATGTGCACGACGCGGATGATGACCGGTGTCGGTCGTCCGCAGTTCTCCGCAGTCCTCGACTGCGCGGCGGCGGCGCGGGACCTCGGCGCGCACGTCTGGGCCGACGGGGGAGTCCGGCACCCGCGCGACGTCGCGCTCGCCCTCGCGGCCGGCGCCTCCTCGGTGATGATCGGCTCCTGGTTCGCCGGCACCCACGAGTCGCCCGGTGACCTGCTCCAGGACGCGGACGGCAAGCCGTTCAAGGTGTCGTTCGGGATGGCGTCGGCCCGCGCCGTCGCCGGTCGTACGGCGACCGAGTCGGCGTTCGACCGCGCCCGCAAGGGGCTCTACGAGGAGGGCATCTCCTCCTCCCGGATGTATCTCGACCCGGTCCGGCCCGGGGTCGAGGACCTCATCGACCAGATCTGCTCCGGCGTCCGCTCGGCCTGCACCTACGCCGGCGCCACCAGCCTCGATGAGCTGCACGACCGCGCCCTCGTGGGCGTCCAGTCGGCCGCCGGCTTCCACGAGGGCCGTCCGCTGGCCACGAGCTGGTGACCCGGTGACGCGCTACCTGGTCGTCGCTGCGACCGAGGCCGAGGCGGCCCACGTCCCCCGCACGCTGCCCGTCCTCGTGACGGGGATCGGCAAGACCGCTGCCGCGACCGCGGTCGCCCGCGCTCTCGCGTCGTACGAGGCGGGAGCGGGGCTGGCTGGGCTGGAGGTCGTCAACATCGGTACCGCCGGGGCGTTGCACGACCACCACGAGGGCCTGCACGAGCCCGGGATCGTCCTCAACCACGACATCAACGCCGAGGCCGTCCGGGCGCTCGGCTACGACCCGCAGGAACGGCTGGTGTGCGGCCCCGGCGACCTCGTGCTCGCGACGGGGGACGTGTTCGTGACCGACCCCGTGGTGCGCGCCCGGCTCGCCGCGCGAGCCGACCTGGTCGACATGGAGGGCTACGCGGTGGTTTACGCGGCGGGCCGTCTCGGCGTCCCCGTCCGCCTCGTCAAGCACGTCTCGGACAATGCGGACGAGGGAGCGATGGACTGGCCGTCGCTCGTCGATCGGAGCGCCCGCGCCCTCGGCGAATGGTGTACCACCCACCTGTCGTGACACCACCTGAAGCGAAAACCTTGCGGCCGGTGGTTAAACGTTGTACGGAAAGGCGCTGCACGGCGACATCGGGGGTTACGGTTCACGCATGCGATCCCCCCGCTCCCTGGGACTATCGACCGTCCTCACGCTGCTTCTCGGGCTCACGTTCGTCGCCGGTCCGGTCTCGTCGACGGCTCCGGCCGTCGCCGCGCCCGCCCGTGCGACTGCTGCGGCAGCCTCTACCGACCCCGTCTTCCACGCCGTCAGCGGCGGCACCCGCGTCAACGTCGCGGGCGTCGTCCGCTCCGAGCTGAGCGCGGCCAGCACCCTGCGTGCCGAGACCGCTCCCCGCACCGCGGAGAACAAGACGGCCAACATCGACCTCCTCAACGGCGTGATCCACGTCGACGGCGTCACCTCCCGTCAGACGACCAGGGCCGTGCTCGGTGGCACGCAGGTCGCCTCGGAGGCCAAGATCGCCGGCGTCAGCATCTTCGACGGCCTCATCACCGCCGACGCGATCGAGACCAAGGCCACGGCGACGATCGACGGCGGCGGCGTGCGGCGCAACGGGTTCACCAAGCTCATCGGCGTGAAGATCGGTGACCAGCGGATCCCGATCAATGTCGCCAAGAACACCGCCATCGTGATCCCCGGCGTGCTCCGGGTCGTGGTCAACGAGGTGCGTGGTCAGGTGGGCGGCGACGCGCTCATCAAGTCCCAGGCCACCGGTCTGCGGATCACCCTGCTCAAGCCCCGCGACGGGTTGAGCGCCGGTGCCTCCATCGAGATCACCCCGACGCAGGCACGGATCCTGCTGCCCGTCCCGATCGACGGTGAGCCGGCCTTCGGCTTCGCCTACTCGACCCGGGTCGGCGTCCACGTCGGCGACGCGGTCAACGTGCTGTCCGCACCGACCGGTGTCGTGATGGTTCCCGCCGGCGGCACCAACGGCGTCGACATCACCAACTCCACCGCGCGGGCGTTCGTGCCCGGCATCGCCACGATCCACGGCCTGGCCAACACGGCGAACGCCGTCGTGACCGAGGACGCGACGGACTCCACGCTCACGGCGCGGATCGGCAAGGTGAACCTGCTCGACGGTGCGATCCAGCTCGATGCGATCACCGCGTGGTCCCACGTCGCGCAGAACGGGGCCAACCCACCGACGAAGTCGGCCGGCGCGGAGATCCTCGGCCTCGTCATCGGGGGCGAGCCGATCCCGGTCGGGGTCGAGCCCAACACCGTGATCGAGATCCCCGGGTTGGTCCGGATCGTCATCAACGAGCAGACCGACCTGCCCTTCCCCTACAACGGGGTCGCTGTCCGGGCCCTGCACATCACCGCTCTGCCGGGCGCTCCCGACGAGCTCGACGGCGTCGACATCGAGGTCGGTGTCGCCGCCACCTGGGTCAACCGCTGACCTGACGCGTCGGCGTCCCCCGCCGACGACGAGCGCCGCTGGCCCGCCTCGGGCCAGCGGCGCTCGTGTTCTGACAGGATGAGCCCGTGGAGGCGATCGGACGCTTCGTGGTCCAGGAACGGCTCGGCGTCGGTGCCCACGCCGCCGTCTATCGCGCCGAGGACCCGGTGCTGGAGCAGCTCGTCGCGATCAAGGTGCTCTCCGCGCACGTCGCGTTCGACCCCGACGGGAGGGCGCGCTTCATCAAGGAGGCGCGACTGCTGCGCCGGATGGACTCGGTCCGCACGGCCAAGGTGTACGACGTCGCCCAGCTGCCCGACGGCCGGCCCTACCTGGTGCTCGAGCTCGCCGAGCGCGGGACGCTCGAGCACCGGATCGATGCGATGGCCGAGCGCGGGCAGCCGATCACGCCGGTCGACCTGCGGGGGCTCGTCCTGGCGCTCGGCGCGGCGCTGACCGCGATCCACGAGCGCGGCGTGGTCCACCGCGACGTGAAGCCGTCCAACATCCTCCTCAAGGCGACCCCCGAGGGTCAGGTCACCGATGCCCAGCCCGGGGGAGTCCTCCTGCGTGGCGACGACTTCCTGGTGCTGGCCGACTTCGGGCTGGCCAAGGCGCTCGACTCGACCCGCCTGGTCACGGCAGCGGCCGGCACACCGGCCTACATGGCCCCCGAGCAGGCCGCCCTCGGCGCCCCGATCGACGCCCGGGCCGACATCTTCGCCGCATCGGCCGTCGTCGCCGAGGTCCTGGAGATGACCGCGGGACCGCGGGATCCCCGCATCGTCGCGGAGCTCGCGCGGGGGAGGGCGCACGACCCGGCTGCTCGGCACCCCGACGCCCGCACGTGGGCGCGGGACCTCGCCGGAGCGATCGACGCCAGCCTGGAACCGGCGACGGTGCTGGGGGCGCCGGTGGTCGCTCCCGTCGCTCCTGCGGGTCCTGCGGGTCCTGCAGCGCCGGCCGCCCCCGTGGTGGCCGCGCCACCGGTCGGCGCAGTGCCGCCGGCGCCGTCGTACCTGTCGCCGCCGGT
>NZ_JACEFC010000191.1 GCF_014180715.1 Nocardioides stalactiti
GGCGTCGGCGAGGCCGGTCGCCTCAGGGGTGCTGGTGTCCATCGTCGCTCCTCAGATGCTCGCGGCCGCGACGTCACGGATGCCGAGGTCGCCGGACCTGCCGGCGGTGATGAGCTCGACGACCTGGTTGTGGGTGACGCTCTCGGTGGCGACGTCGGCCGCCACCCGACCGAGGTAGAGGGCGGTGATCCGGTCGGCCACCTCGAAGACGTCGTTCATGTTGTGCGAGATCAGGACGACGCCGAGGCCGCGGTCGGCGAGCCGGCGCACCAGGTCGAGGACCTGGCGGGTCTGGGCGACGCCGAGCGCCGCGGTCGGCTCGTCGAGCAGCACGATCTTGGAGTTCCAGAGGACCGCCTTGGCGATCGCGACGGTCTGGCGCTGGCCGCCGGACAGGCTGGCGACGCTCTGGCGCACCGACTTCACGGTGCGGACGGAGAGCGAGGCGAGGGTCTCGCGGGCGCGCTCCTCCATGGCCATGTCGTCGAGGACGATGCCTTTGCGGGTCTCGCGGCCGAGGAACATGTTCTGGACGATGTCGAGGTTGTCGCAGAGCGCGAGGTCCTGGTAGACGACCTCGACCCCCAGGGCCGCCACGTCGCGGGGTCCGCTCACGTGGGTGGGTCGGCCCTCGAAGAGGTACTCGCCGCTGTCGCGGCCGTAGATGCCGGCGATGACCTTGACCAGCGTCGACTTGCCCGCGCCGTTGTCTCCGACGAGTGCGGTGACCTGGCCGGGATACACGGCGAAGTCGACGTCGTGGAGGACGTGCACCACGCCGAAGCTCTTGTTGACGCCGCGCAGCTGGAGGATCGGGGCGGTGTCGGTGGAGCGTGGGAACTCCGGCTCGAGCGCGTCGGTCATGGTGGTCTCCCCAGGGTCGTGATTGTTGTTCGATCCAACGAACTTCGCGTGTCGGGCACCCGCGCCACCCGGTGGCGCGGGTGCCCGAACAGCTCAGCCGATCGCTCCGGTCAGGAGATCCCGGCCTCGGCGCAGGCGTCTGCGTAGTCCGCGGTGCAGACGTCCTCGAGCTTCTGCCCGCCATCGTCGATGACGTCACCGACGTTGTCCACGGTGATCGCGACCGGGTCGAGCAGGATCGAGGGCACCTCGCGGCCGCTCTCCGAGTCGGGCGTCGTCCCGGTGGTCTCGGCCTCCTCGCCGTTGACCAGGGCGATGGCCGCCTCGGCCAGCGCGCCGGCCTCGAGCGTGGCGGACTTGTAGACCGTCATGCACTGGGTGCCGGCGAGGATGTTCTGCAGGCCCTCGACCGTGGCGTCCTGGCCGGTGACCGGGACCTCGCCCGCGCGGCCGTTGGCCTCGAGGATGGAGATCGCGGCGCCGCCGAGACCGTCGTTGGCAGCCAGTACGCCGTCGACGTCGCCGTCGGCCTGCGTGTAGAGCTGCTGGAAGATGACCGCGGCCTCCTCGTTGTCCCACTCCGGCACGGCCTGCTCGCCGACCTGCGTGTAGGACTCGATCCCGTCGAGCACGCTGTGCGCGCCCTCCGCGAAGAGGGTGGCGTTGTTGTCGGTGGGCGATCCGTTGAGGAAGATGATGTTCGCGTCCTTCTCGCCCAGGCAGTCGGCCAGGCCCTGCCCCTGGAGCTCGCCGACCACGGTGTTGTCGAACGAGACGTAGTACTCCGCCGAGCCGCCGAGGGTGAGGCGGTCGTAGTCGATCGTGGCCACGCCCTGGGCGTTGGCCTTCTCCTGGATGGCCGCGCCCGAGGCGGAGTCGAGGTTGACGATCGCGAGCACGGTGACGCCGTCGGCGATCATCGAGTCGGCGATCTGGGTCATCTTCTCCACGTCGCCCTCGGCGTTCTGGATGCTGTAGTCGACCCCGGCCGCCTCGAAGGCCGCCTCGAGCGCCGGTCGGTCCGCGCTCTCCCAGCGGACCGAGGACTCGGTGTCGGGGAGGATCACCCCGATCTTGCCCTCGCCGCCGTCGCTTCCGCTGCCACTGCCGTTGCCGTCGTCCTCGCCGCACGCCGTGAGCGAGAGGGCGAGCCCGAGGCCTGCAGCGACCACGGCGCCGTACTTGCGCTTCACTTCAACCGCCTCCTAGCGATTCCGGCCTCGTGGACGTCCGACTCTCGGCGTTCGCGGTCCGGCTATATGTTGTTCGAAACAACATATGGAGTGACGGCGGTCACGTAAAGAGACAGCACGAAGATTTACTTTCGGGTTCGCCAGGGCGCGCTCAGGTCCCGCCACCCGAGGGGGCGGGTGCTGCGAGGCCTCAGCGGACCGGCGGGACGCCGTACGTCGTCGTGCGCTCGCGGACCGGGCGCTGGATGCCGGTGCCGATCTCGACCAGCTCGGCGACCGTCTTGGCCGAGCCGTGCTCGGAGCCGGCCATCCGGGAGATGGTCTCCTCCATCAGGGTGCCGCCGAGGTCGTTGGCGCCCGCGCCGAGCATCGCGCGGGTGCCGTCGATGCCGAGCTTGACCCAGCTGGTCTGGATGTTGTCGATCCGGCCGTGGAGCATGATCCGCGCCATCGCGTGGACGGCCAGGTTGTCGCGCAGGGTCGGTCCGGGGCGGGCGACGCCGGCGAGGTAGATCGGCGCGCTGGTGTGGACGAAGGGCAACGGCACGAACTCGGTGAAGCCCGGGCTGCCGTTGTCGCGCGCGGTGTCCTGGATGCCCTTGAGCACGGTGAGGTGCCCGACCCAGTGCCGCGGGTTGTCGACGTGGCCGTACATCATCGTCGAGGTGGTCGGGATGCCGATCCGGTGCGCCGTGGAGACGATCTCGACCCACGTCCGCGCCGGCAGCTTGCCCTTCGTCAGCACCCAGCGGACCTCGTCGTCGAGGATCTCCGCGGCCGTCCCCGGGAGCGAGCCCAGGCCGGCCTCGCGGGCCTTGATGAGGAAGTCCTCGATCGACAGTCCGGTGCGCGCGGTGCCGTTGACGACCTCCATCGGCGAGAACGCGTGGACGTGCATGTCGGGGACCCGCTGCTTCACCGCGGCCACGAGGTCGAAGTACGCCGTCGCGGGGAGCTCGGGGTCGATGCCGCCCTGCATGCAGACCTCGGTGGCGCCGAGGTCCCACGCCTCCTGGGCACGGTCGGCAACCTGCTCGTAGGACAGCGAGTAGGCGTCGGCGTCGGTCTTGCGCTGCGCGAACGCGCAGAAGCGGCAGCCGACGTAGCAGATGTTGGTGAAGTTGATGTTCCGGTTGACGACGTAGGTCACGTCGTCGCCGACCGTGTCCTTGCGCAGGTCGTCGGCCAGCCGCACGACCTCGCGGAGCAGGTCGCCCTCGGCGGTCATCAGGGTGAGGGCGTGGTCGTCGGAGAGGTTGCCGGGGTCGGCCTCGGCGGCGCGCAAAGCGGATAGTCCCTGACGAAAAGCACCGGAATTTCCTCCGATGTGGTGCTTTTCGTCAGGGACTATCGCCAATTCGGAGGTCGAGCGGGCGGCGTCGCGTACGGCGTCCCAGTCGCCGTAGACGCTGGCGAAGTCGCTGCGCCGGTCCTCGGTGCGGCCTCCGCCTGGTCCCTCACGGTCGACGGCCGCGAAGAGGTCGGTCCGCCCCGACGACTCGAAGCCGCCGTCGGGCTCCTGCCACGGCAGGCCGGTCGGACGGACGTCGGGGATCGCCAGGCCGTCGGGTCCGGCGAGCGCGGCGACGTGGGCGTGGACGCGCGGGTCGATCCAGGCCTGGCCTCCGCTGAGCGACCCGACCACGTACTCGGGGTGGACGGTCAGCCGGGCCTTGAGCTCGAACCCGCACTCGGCGGTGATGGCGCGGAGCCGCTCCAGGGAGGGCCACGGCCGCTCCGGGTTGACGTGGTCGGGCGTCAGCGGTGAGACGCCGCCCCAGTCGTCGACGCCGGCACCGAGCAGGAGGCGGCACTCGTCGAGATCAACCAGGTTCGGCGGTGCCTGGACGCGCGCCTTCGGGCCCAGCACGAGCCTGGTGACCGCGATGGCCGCGCGGTACTCCGCCAGTCCGAGGTCGTCGCTGTGCCGCATCGCCGTGTCGGGCTTGGCCCGGAAGTTCTGGACGATCACCTCCTGCACGGCGCCGTAGGCGCGAGAGGTACGACGCAGCGCGAAGATCGTCTCCGCGCGCTCCTCGAGCGTCTCGCCGATGCCGACCAGCAGGCCGGTGGTGAACGGGATCGAGTGCCGGCCGGCGTCCTCGAGGACGCGGAGCCGGACCTCGGGGTCCTTGTCGGGAGAGCCGTGGTGGGCCTCGCCCTTGGTCTCGAACAGCCGCCGCGAAGTGGTCTCGAGCATCATCCCCATCGACGGCGAGACCGGCTTGAGGCGGTTGAGCTCCTCCCACGACATGACGCCGGGGTTGAGGTGGGGCAGCAGCCCGGTCTCCTCCAGGACCCGCACCGCCATCGCGCGGATGTAGGCGAGCGTCGAGTCGTAGCCCTGCTCGTCGAGCCAGGCGCGCGCCTCGGGCCAACGGTCCTCGGGGCGGTCGCCGAGGGTGAAGAGCGCCTCCAGGCAGCCGAGCTTCGCGCCCTCGGCGGCGATCGCGAGGATCTCGTCGGGGGAGAGGTACGGCGCCCGTCCCTCGCGGGCCGCCTGCTTCGGCGTCTCCACGAACGTGCAGTAGTGGCACTTGTCGCGGCACAGCCGGGTGATCGGGATGAAGACCTTGGGTGAGTAGGTCACGACAGTCGGGCGGCCGGCGGCCACCAGGGCGGCGTCGCGGACCTTCCCGGCGGCCACGGTGAGCCGGTCGAGGTCCGCGCCGGTCGCGGCCAGCAG